>QWHO01000007.1 GCA_021404945.1 bacterium CPR1 | reverse complement strand
AATGACGACGCCTGCTACCTGATCGGCACCGAGCGTCTGCTGGAGAGCGGTCGTTTGCTGGCCACCCGCGAGCAAGATGGTGGCTCGGCTCAATACTTTCCGGGCTTCTCCATCATGCTCATTCCAGCTTGCCGGCTGGGCGGGGGCTCCCCCGTTGCTCTGCAAGCTTTCTGCCTGTTGCTGACCCTGATCGGGGCCACGCTGGTGGTGGTGCTGGCTTTTCCGCGCCTGGGTCGGCTCGCAAGCATGCTTTTAGGTATGACCTACGCCCTCACTCCCGCCGGGCTGACCTTTGGCACCAGCGTGATGTCAGACATCCCCTTCAGTTGCCTGTTCCTGGCCGGCCTGGTGTGGGGCCGTCACGAGTTCGACCTCAAACGCGACTGCCGCTGGCACTGGATCGGTCTGTTCGTCAGCTTTCTCTACCTGGTCCGCCTTCCGGGGGTCATGCTGGTTCCGGCCTTCACTCTGGCCCTGGCCCTGCAGCGGCGCTGGAAGGCCATCGGACTCTTTCTGCTGGGGAGCCTGGCGGCGGCCCCTTATACCTTCTTTTCGATCCTGCTCTCGACCGGTTCGGGAAATTACACCAATCAGGCAGGGAGCTTCTACAAGACGGCCACCGTGGTGGACCAGTTCTTCACCTTCTGGGCTCAACTCCCGAGCTTTCTCGGGAGCGAGTTCCTGGGCCTGGGACAACCGGGCGCCTGGCTGGCCATCGCGGTGCTCCTGAGCGCCATCCCCACCCTCTGGCGCACCCGTAGCGAACCCGTCACTCTGGGATTTCTCGGCTACCTCGCCTTTCACAACCTGTGGCCCTTCGTCTATGGCCGTTACTGGCTGCCCGGTTGGCCGCTGGTGCTCTTCTTCGCCCTTCAAAACGTGCCCCGGCGAGCTGCCAGCGTGGTCCTGGTCTGTCTGCTCACTCTGGCCCTGCCGCGCGACCTCGAGCTGGTGCGGTTGGGACAACTGGCCGATCAGCAATGGCAGGTTCGCCGTCAGGCCTATCGCTGGATTCGCGACAACACGCCGCAAAACACCCTGATCTCAGCCATGATGACCTGCTGCCTGGAATACTACACCGGCCGCAAGGTGGCCCAGGCCGGCTCGACCCGCTCCTGGAGCAGCTACCTTTTTGCCGCCGTGGCTCCCCGGGCCGACCTGATGGTGCTCGAGCCTGACGACGGCGTGGCCACCATCTTCGGACGAAAGCACGACGACATCCCTCCCCATGTGGAGCGTTGGGCCGATCACAGCAGCCTGGTTGAGAGCGTGCATCGCTCTCCCCTTGTGCTGGTCTATCGCATCAAGCCGGCCGCAATCGGCCTGGAGCTGGCTACGCCGCTTTTCCTGGCCCACTTCAGCCAACCTGATCCCGCCCGTCAGGAGAAGCTCCTCGTTCAAGCCCTGCGGCACTGCCCTGATTATCCGGACGCCGTCAATGCCCTGGCCGTCCTGTGGCTGAAGAAGGGGGATCCTCGCGCTATCGAGCTGCTCGAGCGCGAGGTGGCTCAATATCCTTGCGACCTGGCGGCCGCCCACAACCTGGGGCTGGCTCTCAAGAACCTGGGCCAGAAAGCACGAGCGCGCGAGGTCTTGGAACGGGCGATTGAGGAAGCCCGAGCCCTGGGCGAGCCCACGGCCCCGCTGGAGTCTCTTGTGCAGGGTCTGTGACCGGCCGCGGGGAACAGGCAGTCGCCCACCTGGCAAGCGCGCTACACGTTGACCTGTTCAGAATTGGAACGCGGCCGCGCCAATTCCTGAAATGTTCAACGCGCGGCGCCTTAGAAGAAGAGGAACCTCATGAACAGAAGCCTTCCGCTCGACCAGCTCACCACTCTGATCACCGCCGCCCGGGGCGATGTCACGATCGACCTTTTGCTGACCAACGCCAGGGTGGTGAATGTCTTCACCGGAGAGGTCCAGAACAGCTCGGTGGCCGTTCATCAAGGCTTTGTGGTCGGCCTGGGGGAGTACCCCGCCCTCCAGACCGAGGACCTGCAAGGCAGCTACGTGGCCCCTGGCTTCCTGGACGCGCACATGCACCTCGAGTCGAGCATGGTGAGCCCGGCCGAGTTTGCCAGAGCCGTGGTGCCGCTGGGCACCACCGGCGTATTCGCCGACCCTCACGAGATCGCCAATGTTTGTGGGCTGGCTGGAATCGACTACATCCTCGGCTTCAACGGCAAAATCCCCCTGGACATCTATGTCAACCTCAGCTCCTGCGTTCCCGCCACCAACCTCGAGCACTCGGGAGCCAGCCTGTCGGCCGAGGATCTGGCCACCCGCTTCGAGCGGCCGGGCGTCTGCGGACTGGCCGAGGTGATGAATTTTCCCGGGGTCTTTCTGGCTGACCCCGAAGTGCTCAAGAAGATTCTGGCGGCTGGCGAGCGGCCCATCGACGGCCACTGCCCCGGTCTGAGCGGCAAGCTCCTGTCAGCCTACGCCGTCGCCGGCATCGGCTCCGACCACGAGTGCACCACTTATGAGGAGGCTCTCGAGAAGCTGCGAGCCGGACTGTCGATCATGATTCGCGAGGGCAGCGTGGCCCGCAACCTCGATGCCCTTAGCGCCCTCATCACTCCCGACCGCCTCAGCCGGCTGATGCTCTGCACCGACGACCGCGAGCCCATCGATCTTGTCGAGCAAGGACACATCAACTACCTGATCCGCCGAGCGGCCGGGCGGGGGTTCGACCCCATCACCTCCATTCGACTGGCCACCATCAACGTGGCCAACTACTTCGGCTTGAAGCGCCGGGGGGCGGTGGCGCCGGGCTATCTGGCCGATCTTGTCGTGCTGGAGGATCTCTTCTCCATGAAGCCATCGCGCGTCTACAAGGCGGGCAAGCTGGTGGCCCGCGACGGCGAGGCTCTCTTCGAGGCCGCTCGCGTGGACGACAGCCAGGTCGTGGGCACCATGCGGATGGCCCCGCTCAGCGATGACTCATTGAAGATCCCGGCTCGGGGCACGCGAGCCCGGGTGATCGAGCTGGTGCCCCGCCAGATTGTCACCCGCCAGGCGGTGGAGGAGGTGCGTCAGGAGAACGGCCAGGTGGTGGCCGATCCCAAGCGCGACATCCTCAAGCTGGCCGTGATCGAGCGCCACAAAGCGAGCGGGCAGATCGGACTGGGACTGGCCCGGGGCTTCGGGCTCAAGCGAGGAGCTCTGGCTTCGACCGTGGCTCACGACTCTCACAATCTGGTCGTTGTGGGCGCCAACGACGCCGACATGAAGCTGGCCGCGGAGGAAGTGCAGCGCATCGGAGGAGGCCTGGCGGCCGTCGGGGACGGTGAGGTTCTGGCCAGTCTGCCGTTGCCGATCGCGGGGCTGATGTCTGACCGTCCCCTGGCCGAGGTGAAGACGCAGCTGGAAGCCATGTATGCGGCCGCCAGGAGCCTGGGAGGAACGGCCGCGCACCCCTTCATGTCCCTGGCCTTCCTGGCCCTGCCAGTGATCCCATCGCTAAAGCTGACCGACATGGGGCTGGTGGACGTGGACGCCTTCCAACTGGTGGATCTGTTCGAGGACCAGCCAGTGGCAGCGGGCTGATTGTCGCCAATCGCCGCAGCAGAACTGCTGGCCTTCCAGTTCGATTGACAATCCAGAAATAAATTACGGATGATTGGGCACGAACCAGGATTGCTGTTCGATTGACTCTGGCCCGCATGTTTGCTATACTCCAGATGGTTGATGTTCACTTCTTCCTAGATTGATCAGGGCTCGTGGAGTCCGGAAGTGTATTGTCCCCGAGGGGACGCAAGAGCTTCGCTAAGACCGAATTAATCGGGACAGTGTGGGAAGAATGCGAACTTGATGCCAGGGCCGGCCATGACGCCGGCCTGACTCATTTCCCGGGGTTTTCTTGCCTGGCTCCTCTCAGGATCCCGCCCAGAAGTGGGGCCCTTCCTCCTGGGGCCGCTCAGAGCAAGTTCTTCGCCCCTTGTTCCGGGCCCGATTCCCGCGCCTGGCACCAGGGCTGACTCCAGCCCGATGCGAAGCACAAGGACATGCGATATCTTCTTCTCAGTGCTTTGTTGATCGGCGCGGCCTGGGCCGCTGATGGAGATGTGGTGCAGACCCTCAAGGTCGACCTGAACGGCGACGGCAAGCCCGAGTCCTTCGTCCTCAAGCGCCTCGGCGAGCAAGCCCGACTGGTGGTGCTCGATAGCCAGGGCCGAACCCTCTGGCAGGCTCCGCGCACGGAGCTTTTCCTCTTCGGCGGCCCCCTGGACGGAGGCGATCTGCAGGCTGCCGGCGACCTGGACGGGGACAAGAGGGTCGACCTGGTGGGAACCTACCAGAAGAGCGACGTCAGCCCGACCAGATTTCGCTGGTTCCGTTGGACGGGCTCCAGGCTCGAGCTGGTGAGCCAGGGCTATCTTTGCCCACTGAGCCAGCGGCCGGGAACGTTCAAGTTTTCCGAGAACCAATCGTCTTACTGGGTGGAGCGGGTGCTTGCCATCGAGCCGGGCCGCCTGAAGGTCGAGCTCTTCGACCCGGTCACCGAGGAGCGCAACCTGACAGTCTGGCTGCGCGCCGATGAGAACGGAGAATTTGTCATCACCGAGTAGGTCAGGGAAGGTAGACTTCCAGGCCGGTCACCGTCACGACCGGCAGGCGAAACTGAGGATCCACGTGGCGCGTGAGCTCGAAGCGCAGACCGCCTACGTCGGCCATCCCCACCGAGATCTCGGTTCCATCCTCGCGTACGCTGGCCGGACCATACTTGCCCCTGGCCCGAGGATACACTTCCTGGACCTCCTGCAACAGGCTGCCCACGCCCAGGGCCCCTTCCTGCAAACGGTAGAACTCTGAGTGAGTGGCGGCGCTCACGATCTGGCGCGAGACCGGATCGATGCCGATGTGCACGTCATAGAGGTCTTTGATGCGCACCACCTCCACCTCGGTCCCCTGATAGCTGGGAAACGGCTCGGGCCAGAACTGGGCGAAAAGGCGGCCTGGCCGGGTGCCCATGACCACTCCACCGAGCTGCACCCCGGGAATCACCACCCCGTTCATCTGCACCATCCGTCGAGGATTGGCGCTCTCCATGCGCTCGCGCAGGGCGCGCTGCGCCTCCAACTCACGCTGCTCGGTGTCCAGCGAGGTCAACCAGCGGCGCGCATCAGGCGGATAGTCCAGGCTGGGGGCCAGATCGAGCGCTCGCGACAGGAGAGCGTGGGCCCGAGAGCCCGGGTGACGCTCGGGCTCGCGCAGGTGGAGGAGAACCAGGGCCAGGTGGACGGCCGCCTGGGTGTCCTCGGGGTTGCGCAGAACGTAAGACTCCATGCGCTGGATGCCGGCCTCAGGATTGCTCGGGTCGATGTTGCGCAGGGCCGCCTCGCGACTCTCCATGGGAAGCAGGACCGCCAGTCTCTTGACCAGGACGTTGCGGCCGTCGCGGTCCTCCACCAGAGATCCCCCCATTCCGACCCCCGCCGGGCCCACCTTGTCGCGCAGGGTCGCCGAGGCCAGCAGCGGGTCAAACATGACTTCCAGATCGAGCGGCTGGCCGCCCGGGGCCCGGGTCACGTCCAGGATCAGGTAGTAGCGACCGCGCCTGACCTCGCCCCGAGCCCGGGCCACCGACAGGCCATCCTCGGGAGTGGACAAGATGGCCTCGAGGGGAGCTCCTTCGGGCAAATTGGAGCGACCCTCGACGGTCAGGGTACGGTTGGAATCGTTGGTCAGCTGGACGGAAAGATCATAGCGATGAACCGGGGTAATGGTGCACCCGGTCAACAGCCACAACAAAAGTATCCATCGTCTGGCCACGGAAGGGTAGTTTCCGTGAGCGCGGGGTGAGCCCCTCTCAGCCTCGCAGGTCTGCAATGGCGCGGGCGTAGTCGCTCTGACCGAAGATGGCAGTGGCGGCGATCAGGACATTGGCGCCGGCTTCGCGGCAGGCCGGCGCGGTCTGGGGCGCAACCCCACCGTCCACCCCGATGTCGATGGGGCGCCCGGCCACCAGCTCGCGCACGCGACGCACCTTGGCCATGACCGCCGGCAGGAACCGCTGGCCCGAGAAGCCCGGGTTGACGGTCATGAGCAACACGTGATCGAGGTCATCCAGCAAATACTCGAGGAAGTCCACCGGAGTGGCCGGATTGACCGCCACGCCCGCCCGCATGCCTGCTTCTCGAATCTGAGCCAATACCCGCTGCAGGTGGACACAGGCCTCGACGTGCACCGTCAGCAACTGGGCTCCGGCCTGGGCAAAGGGCTCCACGAAACGACCAGGGTCAGCCACCATGGCGTGCACGTCGAAGGGTTTGTCGGTCACCGGCCGCAGGGCCTTGACCAGAACCGCTCCAAAGGTCAGGTTGGGCACGAACGCGCCGTCCATCGCGTCGAGATGGATCACGTCCGCCCCGGCGGCGTCCACTGCCTGAACTTCCTCGCCCAGGCGGGCAAAGTCGGCTGACAGGATGGAAGCAGAGACTTGCAGCGGCCTCAAAGCTTCTCGCGCTTGGTCAGTTTGTCGTTGATGTAGACCTCGACCTCCGAGCCTGGCAACCCGGAAACCAGCAGCTTCATCGTGTCTCCCGAGGCCTGCCGCCCATCGAAGACGGTGTCGGTGCCCACGCCGTTGTTCAAGAGCACGCTGACGCGCTGAGCGTCGGCCCCGGTTGGCACGTCGATGGCCAGTTGCCGGGAGCGATAGGCACGACCCTCAGGCGGGCCGGCGCTGACTTCGAATTCGACGGGCGTGCGAGCCGATACCTTGCTGCCCGGAGGGGGCCCCTGCTCGATCACCTCGCCCCGAGCCGCGACCTGATGGAACTTCCAGGTGATGCCGCCCATCTGCAGGTCAGCCTTGGACAGGGCCGTGCTCACCGTGTAGATGGGCTTGCCTTTCAGGTTGGGCACCGGGGTCATGGCTTCGGGACCACCGCCCTTCTGCATCTTGACATCCACCGGGGTGCCCTTCTTCACTTTCTTGCCGGGAGCAGGCTCTTGCTTGAGCACCTCCTCGGGTTTTTCGGGGTCGGGCTTGCTCCAGGTAACCTTGCCCAGCTTCAGGGCGTTGTTGGCCAGCTCGATCTCCACCTCGCGCAGCGACTTGCCCACCAGGTCAGGGACCTCCATCAACTCCGGCCCGAGGCTTACGACCACGAGAATTTCGTTCCCCTCGCGCACCTTGCGCTTGGCAGCCGGATTCTGGGAGATGATCTCTTTCTCGGGCTTACCCGTGTAGCGCGACTCGTGAACCTGCAAGCGCAGGCCAAGCTTGGCCAGCATTTCGTTGGCCTCCTCGACGGTCTTGCCGGTGATGACAGGCACTTCGACCTCTTCGGGGAGCTTGAAGTAGCTTTCATAGATGGTCCAGCCGTAGATGAGCGAGAAGACCAGCGTGATGCCAACAGCCAGCACCAGGGCGATGGTCTTCAACGTTCCCACGGCAAACTCGGCCGGGGTCTCTTTCTCGAAAGGGATGCGTGGATCGAGCAACGGCCCCTGCTCGGCACCCCCCGAGGGCTGTTTCGGCTCGCTAGCCAAGATCAATCCTCCGGTTCAGGCAACTGTGAAGGGACATTCTCGCTGTTGATGCGGTCTCCTGGCAAGACCTTTGAATATCTTTCAGCGAGGGACCCAGGGCGGCGCGGGCGAGGGCGGCGATGGATCAATTGGCGTCAGAACGGGATCGGGAGTGGGCAACGGAGCACTCGGGTCGGAGACGTAGAGGTGCACCTGGGTGCCCGGTGACACCTCCATGCCCGAGTCGGGCTCCTGTCCGACCACCTCGCCCTCCGGGGCGGCGGAGTTGATCCGGCGGGTCTCCCCCAGCTTCAATCCGATCTCCTCGAGCTGGTTACAAGCATCGTCCTCGATCAGACCGCTGAGATTGGGAACCACCACACTGGGGTTGGTCTTGACCGTCACCGTGCTGCCTTTGAGCGGATCCCCGGGCAACGGATCCTGGAAGACGACCGAATCCTGGGGGCTGCTCGGGCCTTCCACGACCAGTTTGAGGCCCGACCGGCGCGCCATCTCCTCGGCTTCCTTGAGCGACTTTCCCTCCAGATCGGGGGCTGTCATTCCCAGGGAGCCGGCCGAGAGGATGATCGAGACCTTGCGACCTTTCACGGCCAGCGTTCCAGGCGAGGGGAGCTGCTCCAGGACCGTGCCTTCGGGAGCGCTGGCGTCCTGGCGGGTCCCCCCGACTACCAGGGTCATCTCCAGGCTCTTGAGCAGGAGCTCTGCCTCCTCGCGGCCCATGCCGACCAGGTTGGGGACGGCCGTTTTTACCGTCCCGGTTGAAATGAAGACCTTCACCTGGCTGCCGCGGGTCCGCTCCTCCCCGGCTGGCGGGTCCTGGCGGATGACCCGCCCCCCCGGCACCGAGGCGCTTTCCTCGCGTTCGAGCAGCACGCGAAAACCCAGGGTCTCGAGCACCTCGACCGCTTGAGGCTCGGTCTTCCCCGCCACATCGGGCACGACGATCCTCTCGGGCGCCTGGCTCACCACCACCCGCACGAAGTCGCCTTGCTTGCGCAACTCGCCAGGGGTCGGGTCTTGCTCGAGCACGATATCCTTGTCAGCCGCGGCATCTGGGCGACGCTCGGAGACCTCCAGGCGCAGGCCAAGGGCCTCGGCCTTCTGGCGCGCGGCCTTGAGATCAAGTCCGACCAGGTCGGGCACCGCCACGCTGGGAGGTGGCATCAGCAGCATTCCGATCAGCACCGACACGACCGCCAGCAAGGCCAGTGCACCAACAATGTAGGGAGTCCGCTGGGGTGCCGGAGCACGGGGCTCGACGGGTGGCCGGACAGCCGACTGGCGAACCCGGGTGTGCTCGAGAATGGGGCCAGGCACGGGTGCCGAGCCCTCCTGGAGAGCTCGGGCCATCTCGCTGGCCGAATTGAAGCGATCCTCGGGACGTTTGGCCAGGGCTCGCAGGATGACCTGGTCGAGCCCGGGGGGTACGGCAGGATTGATCTGCGAGGCGCTGGGAGGGCTTTCCTGGATGTGCTTGAGGGCTACCTGCACCGGGGTATCGCCGGTGAAAGGCAGCCGGCCGGTCAGCATCTCGAACAACAGCACTCCGGCCGCGTAGAGGTCGGTGGGCGGGCCCGAGTCCTTCCCCTGAGCCTGCTCGGGAGACATGTAGCTGACCGAGCCGAGCATCTCGCCCGTCCGGGTCAGGGTATGATCGCCCAGAGCCTGAGCCACCCCGAAATCCGAGACGCGCGCCGAGCCGTGGGCATCCAGCAGCACATTGCGAGCCGACAGATCGCGATGGACAACCCCTTTTGAATGGGCGCACTCGAGAGCCGAGAGAACCTGGACCATCATGGCCACCGCCTGGGGGGGAGGCAAAGGGCCGCGCTGCAGGCGCTGGCGCAGGTCCTCGCCCGGCACCAGCTCCATGATCAAGAAAGGCTCATCAGGCTCGTCAGAGGAGTCGTAGACCTGAACAATGTTCGGATGATTGAGCTTGGCGGCGCTCTTTCCCTCGCGTACGAATCGCAGCCGCGCGTCCTGGTCGCGTGCGATCTCAGGGCGAGGAATTTTGATGGCAACCTCGCGCCCGAGCTTCAGATCGCGACCTCGGTAGACCTGGGACATCCCGCCCTCGCCGAGCAGTCCCAGAACTTCATATCGGCCGCCCAGACGGCGCGGCTCCTGGTTTTCGCCAGCCATGGCGGCGCCATGTTCTGATCTTGAGCGATGAGTCCTTCCTGGACCAAGCATTCCAGCCCGCTGTCAAGGTCTGCACACTTCTTGGCGACCCAAGGAAGGGGGAGAGGCTTCCTCGGTCAAACAGGGGGGCGGGGGAAGGATCCGGCTCGTTCGGGTCGCGATCAGGCTTGTGTTTGGAGTAGCGCAGTGGCAGGGAGGTTCCCGGCAGGTCCCGAACTTACTCAGCGGAGGAGAATGGCCAGCATTCCTCCTCTTACGTGCACCATGAAACTGGGCGGGCAGGCCCCCGCCTCTGGAAGGGAGATACGGTGACTCCCAAGTTTGGCTCTGGAAATCAGCAGCACAAGCCGCAGCTGCCTGCCAAGGGCAGCTCCGGCCAGACGCCCACCGAAGGTGGGAAGCACGCCGCTGCAACCTCCGGCCTGGTCCGAAAAGACGTTCCCTCGAAGAATCCCATGGCCGTCGAGGAGGGCGATAAGCCCATTTTCGGCGATATTCCCAAGGAGAATCTCGAGGAAGCCCTGGCCGAGGTGGATGCGGCGCTCGAGCAGAACCCCGACGACAAAGAGCTCCATATCCGCAAGTATCGCATCCTGCGGAAATCGAACGACCGCCCCGCGATGCGCGCCGCTCTGCAACAGGCGGCTCGGGTTTGCGGCGACTCCTTCTTTGGCGTCAAGCTGGCCGAGGCGCTGGAAGAGGAAGGCTCCTTCACCAAGGCTCTCGAGTGGCGTCGGTGGGTGGCTCAGTTCACCCCCGAGGACCCCGAGACGATCCGCCGCCTGGCGGCCACGGCCGTGCGGGCCGGGGCCCTGAAAACAGCCGAAGTCTCCTACACCAAGTTGCTCGAGCTTCGTCAATCCGACGAAGCCCCTCTGGGGGGCACATTCTACGAGGAGATGCTGGGCAAGGGACTGGAGACTGAAAAGCGCATCCAGCTCCACCAGATGGGTATCCGACTGTTGGCCAAGGCCCTTGAGACCCGGGCCGACTCGCCTACCCTGCTCGATTCGGCGGCTCGATTGAGCTACCGGGTCAAGGACATGGACGCCGCTCGACTGTTCTTCGAGCGCTCCTTGAAGACCAACACCGATCACAAGAATGCCCGCCAGTGGAAGGTCGAGCTGTTGCGGGTCTACTCCAACAAAGGCATGGTCAAAGAATGGCGTGCCCTCAACGACAGTATGATCGCCGAGTTGAAAGAATATGTCAAAACCTATCGCGGCGACACGCGAGCCTGGCAGATTCTCACCGGCCAGCTGATTCAAGCGGGTGAGTTCGACGAGGCCATCCACTACCTCAAGGAAGCCCTGCTGTCCGATTCCAAGAATGCTCAGGCGCTGTGGGAGCTAGGTCGGCTCTACGTGCGCATGGGCCGCTCCCAGGACGCGGTGGACTACTACGAAGAGATCATCAACGATCCCAACGAGAAGAAATCGGTGCGTCGAGCCATCGAGCGCGCCCTGGCCGATCTATTCTTCAAGCTCGGTCGCTATCGGGAGGCGCTGGCCATCTACGATCGCGATCCCGAGGGCAACCTACGCATGATTGCGCCCATCTACGAAGCCGTGGGGGATCTTGCCGAAGCGGAGAAACTGTATGTCAAATCGGTGAAGCAGGCGCCACGCGATGCGCGCTGCCACCTGGGCCTGGCTGAGTTCAAAGTACGCCAGGAAGACTGGGCAACGGCCGCCGAGGCCGGCCGTGAGGGCTTGCGCTGCAGCTACGCCAACGAGGAAGTGCACTCCAACCTGGCGGTGGCCCTGGCCACCGCCCTGATGAAGATGGGTCAGGTCGAAGATGCCTTCAAAACCATGGAGGAGATCTGCGAGGCCTACCCCGACTCCATTCACCAGGTGTTCCGCAAGGTCAAGCTGATGGTGCGCCAGGGACGCAAGGAGGAAGCCCTGGAGCTGGCCGAGGAGGTGCGTACCCAGGCAGAGCATCAGACCGGTTGTGCCCCCGCCTCATCGGCTCTCTGGAGCCTGCTGGGCGACTGCTGCTCGCTGCTGGGCAACATCGGCGCGGCCGAGGAGGCTTATACCAACGCTTTGCGCTACGACTTCATGGACTCGGTAGCGGTGCGGGGCCTTGGCATGGTGGCCGAGAAGCGTAACGATCTGCGTCGGGCCCTCGAGCTCTACCAGCGCTTCGTGGTGCTCGATCCCCTCAACCTGGCCGTCCCCACCATCAAAGGACGGATCGAGGAGCTAGTCGAGAAGGTCGGGCCTCTGCCCGTCCCCGAGACAGCCGAGGAGGCCGCCGATACGATGAGCTCCCAGGAAGAAGCCTGGACGCCGCCGGCCCGGCCCGAGACGCCCGAGCCGGCTCCGGCGCCACCGCCGGCTCCCCAGCCCAAACCCAAACCGCAGCCACCCCCGCCGCCGCCGGACAGCTCGACGCCCGAGGGGTGGATGGGCACGGGCGAGGTGGACTGGTACCAGCAGTAAGCCAGAGACGGGAGCAATCCCGTCTCCTTCTTTTACAGGGCAAGCCCCCGAGGCACGCGAAGCGAGCCTGGCATGGCCCTGCAACCCGACGCCGCCGAGCGTATCCAGGAGATCGAGAAACGCCTCAAGGACGAGCCCAAGAATGCCGAGCTGGCGGTAACTCTCGGGGAAGCCTACCTGCGCATCGACCGGGTCGAGGATGCGGCCGCCGCCTACGCCCGCTCGGCCGAGCTCGACCCGCGCTCGGAGCTGAAGTCTCTCTACTGGGAGTGGCTCGGCGGCGTGCGCGAGGCCCGCGGTGAGCTGGAGGACGCTCTCGAGGCCTACTTCAACTGGGCCGAGGCCGAGCCAGCAGGGGTGGAGCCGCTCGACCGGGTCGGCACGCTGCTGGTGCGTCTGCAGCGCTGGACCGACATCGTGCTGCTCCGTCCCCACTACCTGCGACGGCGCGAGCAGGGCGGCTCGGATCCTCGCCTGAGCGAATCTCTGGCTCTCTATGGATTCGTGCTCGATCAGCTTGGCAGCCCGGAAGAGACCACCCCCCTGGAACGCACCTATGGCGCGCTCGAGGAGGATGCACGCAGTGTTTCCATGCGCTACCTGCTGGGAGTGCTCTTCTATCGCACCGAGCATCTGGAGGCGGCCCGGGCGGAGTTCGAGCGCGTTCTGGAGCTGGACGTGGACGGCACCTGGCGCGAAGACCGCTTCTCGCTGCAGTGGGACGCCTCGGCCGCGCGCCTTATGCTGGCCCGTATCGCTCGCCTGCAGGGCGATCCGGAGGAAGCGCTCAGTCAGCTTTCCGAGTCTCTCAAGACGCGTGATGACGACGCCGAGCGTCTCGAAGAGGTGGCCTCGCTGCTGCTCGATTATCGCCGCTATCAAGAGGCTTTGAGGATTCTGCCCGAGCTTGGCGAGCAGGCCCCCGGCTGGGTGCACTCCTACCAGGCGGAAAGCCTGCTGGGCCTGGGTCGCATCCGGGAGGCCGAGGCAGCCTTCTTGAGCCAGCTCGAGAGCCCCGCGGAAGAAGAAGACGAGCCCGAGCGGACCGTCGAGGCCGGAAACGGCAAGCACCAGACGGCCCTGGCCCGGGCCGAGGAAGAGTTCGCCCGAGGAAAACCCGCAGCCGCTCTCAAGCTGTTCACCCGACTGCTGGAGGGAGAGGCGGCCTGGCCCGCCCTGTGGGGCGAGGCACGCTGCCTGGCCGAGCTGGAGCGATGGCCCCAGGCGCTGGAGAGCCTGGAAAAACTGCTTGCTCTTCGGCCAGGCCTGGAAGAAGGCTGGAGTCTGCTGGCCGAAGCCGCCCGTCACACTGCTCAGCCGCGCCTGACCACCCTGGCCCGGGTGCAACGCGAGCGTCTGCGCTCTGAGCCGGAAGTTTCGCCGGGGCTGGTCTATCCCGTTGGCTCCGAGCGGGTGGTCGGCTTCCTGGTCCAGGCTCGCTCCCTTCCCGGTCGGGGCGAGCTGATCGTGACCGGCGAAGGGGGCAAGCTGGCCGGAGAGCTGGCCCGCCTGGCTCTCTCCCTGCTGCAGATCCGCTTCGACGAGCTGGGACTGGACGATCCCACCTACCGGGTGCTGCACCTGCACATTTCGGCTCTCTACCCCAGGCTGGACGAGCCCCCCAAAGGGGACGAGAAGGAAGAGAAGCCCAGTCTTCGCGAGGATGCCGGAGGGGCCGTCATGGCCGCCCTGGCCATGGCGCTGCAGAACCAGGACCCGGCCCCCGGCCAGGTGGTGCTGGGCCGCATTGACCTGGAGGGACGGCTCTCGGGGCCGGTGGATGCGGGCGGCTCGCTGGCCCAGCTTTCCGGCGAGGGCTTCCCCTACCGCCGGCTCCTCCTGCCGCGAACCAGCGCTTCCGAGCTGTTGCGCCTGCCACCCGCCCTCTGGCTGTTGCCCGAGGTCACCCTGGTGGAGCGGGTGGAGGATCTGCTCGACGGCATCGCCCGCCAGCTTCCGGAGGAAGGCTAGATGTACTTTCAGGCTCACGACGTGGTGCAGGCCCTGGCTCTGGCCCGAAGGACCTGCCTGGCCATGGGTCACGTCTATCTTTGTCCCGAGCACCTTCTGATCGGGCTGGCCGAGGAGGACAGCGGCGAAGGGGGACGCTTCCTGCGCCGGCGGGGCATCACCGCCAGCAAAGTGAAGAAGGCTGTCCTGACCCTGGTCGGCAGGGGCAAGGGGAACGCGGAGGAAGACTGGGTGCCCCCTCCCAGCCTGCGTGCCCTGGGGGCGCTGCGGCTGGCCGAGGACATGGCCTCGAGCTACTCGCGGCCTGTCAACTCGATCTACCTGCTCTGGGCCGTGCTGCAGGATCGAGACAGCGACGCCGCCAGCCTTCTGTTGAGTCGGGGGGCCGACCTGGTGAGCTGGTCGGCGGCCCTGGAAGAGCTCATGGGTGAGCCCACCCGTCGTCGACCGCGCGTCTTTTCCCTGGCCTCCGGGCCCGAGCGTCCCGGCCAGCTGGCCGAGGCCAAGCGCTGGCGCGAGCGCCTGAAGGCTTCAGCCCAGACTCTGAAAGACAAGATCATCGGCCAGGACGCCGCCGTGGACCGGGTGGCCGCGGCGCTGGTGCGATCGTGGGCGGGCCTGTCTGAGGCTGGCCGCCCACTGGCCAGCTTTCTCTTCGCCGGCCCACGGGGGGCTGGCAAGACCACCCTGGCCGTCAGCCTGGCCGAGTTCTTGTTCAACGATCCTGAACGGCTCATCCGTCTGAATCTGGACGAGTTCTCCGACGAGCTGCGGGCCATGCGCCTGGCCGGCCATGCGGGCGGCTCCCCCCAGGAACAAGAGGGCGTTCTCACCATGCTGGCCCAGGAGTATCCCTACTCGGTGCTCTACCTGGAAGACGCCGACCGCGCCCATCCGCGGGCGCTGGACGTGATTCACCAGATCCTGGCCCGGGGCCACGTGATCGACGGACGCGGCCAGCGGGTGGAATTTCGCGACAACGTGGTGATCCTGTCGGTGGTGGTGGACGCCGACATGTTTGAGCGCGAGCAGCCAGTGGGCTTCCGACTCTCCGACCGCCACCGGCTGTCAGCCCAGGACAAGCTCGAGCGCGCTCTCCTGCCCGAGCTCGAGCGTGCTCTCAGCTCGGAAGCCCTCGAGCAGGTGGACGACGTGGTGCTCTTCCCGCCCCTGGGCCGATCAGACATGGCCGAGCTGGTGGAGAAGTGGACCAACGATCTGGCCCGCCACCTCAAGCAGCGCCGCGGGGTCAGGGTGACAGTGCGACCGGAGGTGCACGAGTTCTTGATCGGCAAGGCCGAGGGCGGCCCCGAGGGTGCGGGCACGCTGCGCCGCCTGTTCACCCGCGAAGTGGAGAACCGCCTGGCCCACGCCATGCTCGAAGAGCAATATCACGAGGGCGACTGGGTGGAGGTGCAGACCGAGAAAGGCGAGCTGGTGGTGCGCCAGAAGAAGCGCTCGCCAACCAAACGGGCAGCCGGGAAAAGCTGAGCGACCAGAGCCACGGGGACTGGCCAGCCAGGGGCTTTCCTGCTTGCCCTGTTCGTGGGCGGCCGAAGGTCCTCTCCGACCGAAGACGAATCTCCTCGACCGTGAGAAAGCTCCCTGTTCTTTTCCTGTTGCTGTTGCTGCTGCCGGCGCTGGCCGACGATGCCAGGAGCCTGGCCACGATGAAGAAAGCCTACGCGGCCGTGCTGGCCTCCGAAAAGAAGGCTCTGACCGTCAAGAAACCGGCCGGGACCAGTCCGTCCGAGATCGCCCAGATCGAGCGCGACGATGTCTTCCTCGAGGGGCTGAAGAAAGAGCTCTCCCAGGTTCAGAAAGGCCTGGGCCCCGAGCCCGACAAGCAAGAGCTGAAGGTGGTCCACAGCAAGCTGCGCGACCTCATCGGCTGCGAGCTGGATTGGATGTCCCGCGAGCAGAACTACCTGGCTATTGGCCCCAAAGGAGGGCCTGAAGCGGTGCGCCGCTCAGCCGACCAGGCGTACGCCGAGTACAAGACTCTGCGCGATGAGCTGGCCCCTCAGCTCAAGAAGTAGGGCGTTCTTCCTGACTCGGGGGAGAAGGGGGTGTCAGGCCCACCATGCCCAGGAAATCGGGCAGCTTCAGCTTGCCCTGCTGGGCCATCTTGCAGACCCCGGCGGCCACCGTGAAGCCGATGGTCAGAGCCAATCCGGCCTTGCCCATGGCTTCGAAGGCTTCGCCCAGCGCCTGCCAGTCATCGGGGCGGCGGGCGGCCAGGGCCTGGGTCTCGCGGTTGGCGATCTGTTCTTCGGAATCCATCCTGGAGCTATTTCTCTTTCTTGTCCTTCTTGTCCTCGGGCGGTGGCTCGGGCGGCGGTGGTTTGGTGGGGGCCCAGATGAAGATGCTCTTCGGACCGCGCAGCAGGTTGTTGGGATTGCGACCGGGCTGGTACTCCAGCCAGCCGGCTCCGGTGGGGTCGTCGATGCGCACGATCCGGTCGTTGCCCGAGTCGGCGATATAGATGCGGCCCTGGCTGTCGAGGGCCATTCCCTCAGGACGCATGAAGCGGCCCAGGCCCGAGCCGTAACTACCGATCTCACGGGTCGCCCGGCCAGCCGCGTTGTCGGTGGCGGTCAGCCGGTTGGAGCTGGAATCGATGGACAGGATGCGGTTCTTGCGCAGCACCGCCTGGCGCGGCTGGTAGCCGGTTGGCCGCAGGCCCACCCCCTGGTAGGCCTCCCACTCTTTGGGCTTCTGGTCGGTGCCAGGCGCAATCATGACCACCTGGCCGCCCGGCGGGTACTCTCCGCAGCAGACGAACAGCCGTCCGGTATCATCGAACCAGAGCTTGCCCGGCTGCTTCAGCATGGGATCGGTGATGGTGCGGATCGGATCACCCTGTCCGTCTTTGTAGACCACCAGCTGGTTGGCCCCGGTCTCCGAGACAAAAACCTCATCGCCCCAGACGGCCACGCCTTCAGGCTTTTTCAGATCCTTCAGCTCGGTCCATACGGGCAAGCCCTCTTCGGGCTTGAGATCGAGCTTGACAATCCGATCATTGCCCTTGTCGGCCACGTAGAGATAACGATCTTGATCCACCCACACCTGTCCCGGATCGAGGAACTTGCCCGGGCCGCGCCCGGCTCCGCCTAACCCTTTGAGGTTGGTGCCCTTGAGGTCGTCCATAATGACGATGCGACCGTTCTCGCTGTCAGAGATGTAGATCTTGAAGGGCGAGGCGCTGGGGCTGGGAGAGGGAGTGGAGACGGGCTCGAGAGAGGGTGAAGGAGACGGACTGCTGGCCTCGCCGGCACTGGGACTTGCACCAGGGCTCGAACTCGCCTCGGGGCTCGGACTCTGATCGCCCGCGGGCGGCTCCTGGGCTGTCAATCCGAGGGTCAGAAAGAGCAGCGTGACGAGCAGGGTGAAGGTAAGGGAAAGGGCTCTATGTCTCATGAGTTTTGGCGGGAAGGTCTTCTTGTCGACTCCCTGGAACCCTGCCCTGGTCATGGAAGTTTTGCATCGCCTTCAAGAACGAGCCCGAGCAAACCCTCGATTGATCCTGCTTCCCGAAGGGGAGGACGAACGTGTGCTCCAGGCCGCTCGCTGGATCGCCGAACGAGGCCTGGCCCGGGTGGGCCTGTTGGGTCGGCCGGAAGCACTGTCGCAGCGGGCTTCCCGAGCAGGAATCGAGCTGACCGGAGTGGAGCTGATCGACCCCAAAGGTCATCCCGATCGGGCTCGCTACGTGAGGGAGTATTTTCAATCTCGCCGCCACCGCGGCCTGACCGAGATGGAGGCCGAGAAGGCCCTGGAGGACCCGCTCTACTTCGCCAACATGATGGTGCGCCTGGGCGAGGCAGACGGCACCGTAGCCGGGGCGACCAACACCACCGCCCACACCGTGCGGTCCGCCCTCCTCTGCCTGGGCCTCAAGGCCGGAATTAAGACCGTCTCGAGTTTCTTCTTGATGGTGCTCAAGGACGGCACTCCCCTGCTCTTCGCCGACTGCGGCGTGGTGGTCAACCCCACCGCGCCCCAACTGGCCGAGATCGCTTCCTGCACGGCCGACACCTGCCGCGCCTTCCTGGAGGTGGAGCCGAGAGTGGCCCTGCTGAGCTTCTCCACCAAAGGGAGCGCCAAGGATCCGCTGGTGGACAAGGTGGTAGAGGCCGTCCGCACTCTGCAGGCACGCCGGCCCGAGCTGGCAGTGGACGGGGAATTGCAGTTGGACGCAGCCCTGGTGCCCGCGGTGGCGGCCAGCAAGGCACCCGGCTCAAGCGTGGCAGGCCAGGCCAACGTGCTCATTTTCCCCGACCTGCAGTCGGGCAACATCGGTTACAAGCTGGTGGAGCGCCTGGCCGGGGCCACCGCCATCGGGCCCATCCTGCAGGGATTGGAGCAACCCTCCAACGACCTCTCGCGAGGCTGCAAGGCGGAGGACATCGTTCAGGCCACCGTGATCACGGCGGTGCAGGCTCAACAGAGAAGCTCGGCTTCGGTCCCGTGACAACCTGACGGGACCCCGGGGCCTCCTGATCGAAGGCCAGGCATTGTTTCCCGAACTGCTTTACTGGTGTTCTTTGTCGTCGCCGGAAATTTTCCCGATATCGTCAAAGCGAATGGCCTTGAACGTCTGACCGTCCCAGAAGAGCACCGCTTCGGCCTCCTGAAAACTGAAGGCCCAGCACTGCTCCGGGTCGACCCCGGCCTTCTGGGCAAAATGATCGGCCCGGTCCGCAAAGATCTCTCGGGCGGTCCCGAAACTGCCCAGTTTGCCCAGCTTTTCCACGCCGCTGACCGAGATCTCCCCCCGCTCGAGCGACTTCTGCAACTCGGGCCCGATCTCGTCGGGAGGCATTCCTTTGGGGATCATCACAAGCGCACTGGCCTCCTCGACCTTACCGGCCTCGATGGCCCGCGCCAGAGCCATCAGGGTGCTCAGGGCCGCCTCCTTGCTCGGCGCCGAAGTGCTCGCTGAAGGACTGGCTGTGGCGCTGGTGGTCGCAGTGGGCGTCGGGCCGGTGCTCGACGGGGCTGGAGTCGAGCAGCCGACCGCCAGGCCGAACAGTCCGGCAAGGAGCAGCGACAAGAAATTCTTCGACATACCTGAAGCCTTCGACCCGAAAATGGTTACAGTCCTGTTTCCAACTTTTTTCAGTCGGCCACGGCATACTTGGCTTGAACAGATAGATCCATTTGTCTGGAAGGAAGGACGAGAGACGATGACCGTGCAGACCCTGACCGCGGCCACCCAATCCTTTATGGCTCGACCCCAGAGCGCATGCGGCTCGTGCGCAGCCCACGGGGACCAGGTCGAGATCGGTGGCCAGCGGCCGGCTCAGAATCTGAAACAGCAGCTTCTGACTGCGGTTCAGGGCGAGCCCCACCTGGCCACCACCACCCTGACCGCCGACCAGGTGGCCAATCCGGAAGCCCTGGCCGCCACCACCAAAGTCCTGATCGAGCAGATGGACCGCTATCCCACTTTCAAAGCCGTGGTGGGAGTCATGCCAGCCGAGGGCAATCAGACGAAGACCGTGGTCATCAGCCGTCCGGACGCGGTCAACTCGGCCAGCCTGGAGGGCGCTTTCGAGGTCAACCAGCGGTTCGGCTCCAGCGATCTCATCAAAGAGATGGCCGGCAAGTATCCCGTCAGCTATGAGAAGGTCCAGCAGGTCGACTCTCAGGGCCGAGCCCACGTGCTGCGCCTGCCCGGCGCCCTGGACGAGGCCGACGTGGCCCAGGCGCTGGATGAGGGCCGCACCCACAATCAGTACGAGCAACTCGAGGCGCTCGTGAAGGGACTGCCCCAGGGCGAGCGGGTGGTGATCCTGGTGGGCGGACCCTCGGCGGCCGGCAAGTCGACTCTGATCCGCGAGATTCAGAAATTCGCCGGCGATCGCCCGGTAACCACCGTGATGGGCGACATGTACTTCAAGGACGTCGATCAGCCCGGCTACCCGCAGGCTGCCGACGGCTCCTACTACTGGGATCACGCCGACTTCATGGATATGCAGAAGCTCAAGGAAGACCTGAGCACCCTGGCGCAGACCGGGGCGGCCGACCTGCCCGTCTACAACTTCCAGGACATCCGCCCGGGCGGCTGGCGCATGGAAGGCGTGAAAGTGACCGGCTTTCGTGAGGAGAAGCCCAACCACGTGGAGGTGGGCTCGGACAGCATCATCGTGCTGGACAGCATTCACGCCACCAACCCGGCCGTGGTGGAGCACTTCGAGAAGCTGGGCCTGCCCTATAAGGCGGTCTACCTCGACAGCCCCAGCGCCGACGACCGCCTGCTGCGCCGCCTGGTGCGCGACTACGAGGAGCGGGGCGGCCGCACCCCGGCTGAGACCTTCAAGATCTGGGATCTGACCACGTTCCGGGGCGAGACCGAGTTCATCCGGCCCACCATCCTGGATCTTGATCCCGCTCGCGACGTGTTCCTGGTCGCCAAGTTTCCCAAGGACCTGGGTCTGGGCCGCGAGGAACTGGAAGCCCGCGCCGATGCGATGGCCAAATACGGCGTACAGCCGAGCTATCCGGCCTTCTCCACCAGGCCTGAGGGCATGGCAGCCTTCGCTAAGGCAGAGGAATCTCGCTATCAGGCCATTTTAAGCAATCCGGCCGCCAAGACCGAAGACAAAACCCACGCTCAGAAGGGCCTGAAGCTCCTGCGCGAGGCTCCTGGCTATCAGAAGAAGAAGTGAGAGTGAGCGGAGGCCCCCGGAGGGGGCCTGAATGACAAAGGCCCCCGTCATCTGGCGGGGGCCTTTTCGATGGCTCCGGAGGTAGGGTTCGAACCTACGGCCAACCGGTTAACAGCCGGTTGCTCTACCACTGAGCTACTCCGGAATGTCCCGCATTATAGCATGGCTGTCCGGGCTGATCAAGGTTTTTTCAGGCCCCTGGACCAGAATGGCTTGCATGCAGATCCGCCCTCTGGCCGCCGGCCCACCACCGTTTCCCTGTCCTCCCCTGGCCGCCTCGCAGAACCCGGTCGACAGTTACTCCCCGGGCCCACCGGCAGCTCCGGCTCTGAGCCAGGTGCTCAAACCGATCACCAACACCCAGGTGGAGCTGTATCGCGCTCAGCTGCCGGCGGCAACGGTGGCCGCTCCTGCGGTTGGCCCGGACGGCTCGCTCTACTGCGTGCACGAGCAAGGCCTGACCATCCTGGGTCCGGACGGGGTCGAAAAAGGTAGCTTCTTCCTGCGCGACGGCTCCCCCAAAAGCCCGGTCGTGCGACCCGACGGCTCGGTGCTGCTGACCTCACGCCACGGGCTTCACTGTGTCGACGCCACCGGACACGAGCTCTTCTTTCGCGAGTTGGGCAAGCCCGGAGTGGCTCCGGCTCTGGGACCGCAAGGCCAGATCTACTTCGGCGAGCACACCGGCCACCTGCACTGCCTGGACGAAAGGGGAAACCCCCTCTGGGTCTTCGAGACCGAGCGCCAGAAACGCGACGGCGGCTGGTCCGGACACATCAATGGCGAGATGGCGGTGGGCCCGGACGGCACAGTCCTGCTCAACGCCGAAGGCGTGGTCCACGTCGTGGGGCCGGACGGCAAGCTGCGCTTCAAGCTGCTCGAGGACGAGAAGGGACGCAACCTTTCGGTGAGCACGGGGCCGGCCTTCGCCAGCGATGGCTCGATTCTGGTCAGCCGCCAGACCAACCGGGTGGAGTGCTACGAAAGCCACGGTAAGCTGCGCTGGAGCCAGTCGCTGCAAGACCCGGCGCAAGCTTTTCTGGGCAACAGGGCGAATACCACTCCCCGTAGCCTGGGTGAGCTGGTGGTGGTTGGGGCCGGCTCGGGCGAGCTCTCCGCCCTCGATCTGGCCACCGGCGTCCCGCGCTGGCAACTCGACCTCGGGGCCAGCATGGCCGGCGATCGGGTGCAGGTCGGCCCCGAGAATACGCTGTATGCGGCCGGTCAGTACAGCTCGGACGCCCACTGCGTCAGCCCCGAGGGCGAGAAGCTGTGGAGCTTCCACTTCCCCCAGAAGGCCGACCGCGCTTCCATGGCCAGCGCTGGCGATCGGGTCTTCATGGTGAGCCAGCAGGGCCAGGTGCACGCGCTGCGCTCGGACACCATTCGTCAGCAGCTGGCCGCCCTGCCCCCCGGCGAAGACCAGTCCCGCAACGGCATCCAGCTCTCCGAGCGGGCCGCCATTGTAGGTGGTGTGCGGGTTCGCCGCAAGGGTCACGAGGAGTAGGCTTCCGCGCACCCGGTCATCCCGGGGGCCTGTAGATCGCGTGCGCCCCGCGCCGACCGTTCACCAGCTGGGTGAAGCGCAGGTCCACGAATACCCTGGCCAGGGCCAGCGCCCGGGCGCGCCCCACGCCATGGAGGCGCATCAGAAGGTCGAGCATGGGGTTGAGCGCCTGCGCCAACGCACCGTTCGCTGGATGCGACAGCCTCCTCGCTGGGGAGCCTGCTGGGCGAGCTGGCCGCCCTGACCGAGCGTGTCCCGACGCTCAACCGTGGGGTGGGCGTCCTCACCGCCAGCCGGCTGCTGGGGGGAGCCGGGGCGGTCCTGACCGGGGTTGCGGCCGCCAACGCTCTGCATGAGGGAGATTACCGGGGGGCCGCCGTGAACGGAGCTGCGGCGGTAGGGGCCGTGGTGGCCCTGTTCAACCCCCTGGCCGGGGCGCTGATCATCTGCGGATCGATCGTGGTCGACATCGTCTGGAGCCTGCTCGAGGAGGGAACCCCGACCACTCCCGTTCTGATTTGAGCTTTCAGAGAGCCTTCAGTGGGACCGATTATGCTGCCAGTGTGAAGATCGAGCCCACTCGGTCCTACCTGGCCGTGAGCGCGCCCGCCCAGCGAGCCGCTCCGCTGGACCGTTTCGTGCGCTCGGCCCGAAGCGCCCTGCCCGTAGTGGGCACCGCCACAAAGCTGGCGCTGGTGCCTCCGCTGCTTTACGCAGGCGCGCTGGGTGGAGTCGCCCTGGCCGTCGCTGCGAGCGCCGGAATTGCACCTTTGCAAGCGGCCCTGGGCTCGGGTTTCGGCCAGTTGCTGAGCCTTGCTCCCACGGCGGGAAAGGCGGGGCTGCTGCTGGGCAGCCTGCCCGCCATCGGCCTGTTTGTGCCGCGGGGCCCCCGGCCGGGGAATCTGGGCTCTCTGCTGGCCGGATTGGGAATGGTGGCCTGCGCGGCTGGCACGGGTGTCCTGGCCCACTCGGGAGGAATGAGCCTGCCCGCAGTCGTGGCCCTGACCACTCTGGCCGGCGGGGCCGGAGCGCTGGGTGGCCACCGCCTGGGCGGTGCCATGGTGGCCGTGCTCCAAAGAGTCCTTCCCAACCGAGTTCCTGAAGAGCAAGTAGTCACTGACCCACGACAGGTGGTGAGCGACCTGGCCAGAGGCCTCCAGGCCAGGGAGGGCACTCTGGTTCAGGAGTCCGAGCGCCAGGTCATTCTCGGGGGGGTCACGGTGCGACGGCGGCAGGCGGCTCAGGCGCACTGATGCGACCGCAGGCCCACCAGCCCAGACCCGCCAGCAGGGCGAAAGCGCCCACACCATAGAGAGTGTAGGCCCGGGTCACCGTCTCGATGGACTGGCCCAGGACGGGCGCAAACACCATCGCCAGACCGGCGATGTAGGCCAGTCGCCAGAGCAAGAGCAGCCAGTTGGCTCGCCCGGCGGCGAAGGAGTAGGACACGCTCTCCACAGCGAAGCAAGCCACCATCCAGAGCGAGAGCCAGCGGGCCAGCTCGCCGGCCAGGCCCCACTCAGGGCCGAAAACCAGTTTGAAAAGCCAGGGCCCGGCCAGCAGCACGGGCAAGACCAGTCCCCCCATGAAGAGCACCGCAATCGCGAGCTGGCGAAGATAGAAGGCTTTGCGATCGGGCCGGCGGCCCAGCTCGCGGTTGACCAGCTGACCGAACACCTGGCTGGTCACCTGAATTGGCGACCAGAGGGCCCGGAAGGCCAGGGCGAACTGGCCCACGTCGGCGGCGCTGAAGAAGGCGCCCAGCACAAAGAAGACTCCCGTGTCGGAGAAGATCTTGAGCACACCGGCGGGCGCCTGGTAGAGCGGAAAACTCTGATAGTGGCGAGCCACCTCGAGAAGCCGCGGGGGTTGGCGCCGGGGAGCACCCCGCTTGAAGAGAGCCCACTCCAGCCAGAGGCTTCCCACTACCCAGCCCAGCACGCTGCCCAGGACCAGGCCTGCGGCCGACCAGCGCAACAGGCCGAAGACGACCCAGCAAAGAGCCGCGACCGATACCTGAACCACCCGCGAGGAGGCCAGCAGGCGATAGGCTTCCAGCCGGTTGAACCAGAAGGTCAAGATAGAAAAGAAGCCAGCCCCCATCAGGAAGGGAGCCAGGAAGGGCAGCAACCGGGCCAGCTCAGGGTGACCGAAGCGATCGGCCAGGGTCGGTCCCACCAGCCAGGCCAGGAGGCCCGCCGCCAGCGAGAACGCCAGGCAGAATCGACGCGAGAGACGCACCAGATCGTAGGCTTCCTCGTCCTTGTCAGGGAGCATGACTGCATACTCGTAGCGTCCCGTGGAGGGAGCCATAAAGACGGTGACCAGCACCGTAAACAGCGTGAACAGGCCAAATTGATCGGGGGTGTAGAGCTTGGCCACCAGCAACGTGGCCACCAGGTTGATGGCCTGGGCCAGCCCTCCCCCGCTGAGCAGGGTGAGAAAATTCTTTCTCAGAGCTTGCGGCGCCGTGCCAGAGCTCGACTGGCCTGCCTTCCAGCCTGAACGTACTTCTCCAGATGGGTCAGGTGGCGGGCCACCAGCTTGTGCAGGTCTTCGGGCGACTCGATGGCATGCTCGTGAAAGGAGAATCCGCACTGCGTGCACTCACGAAACTCGTGGGCCCAGGACGAGTCGTCGGCGTTCTCTTCTTGCACCAGCTCGGCGCTGCACACCGGGCAAAGGCCCCGCTCGGCCAGCGACTGCTCGCGCTCGGGAGTGAGCCGGTCGAGCAGGGTGGAATGCGAGGCCGCTGTCAGTGCCTGGGGAGGGATGAGCCAGGTGGAGCCCTGCTTGCGGGCCTCCAGCTTGCCGGCGCGCAGCAAACGATAGATACGACTCAGCGACATGGATAGCTGCTGAGCCGCCTGCTGCGCGGTCAAATAAAGATCCTGACCCTCCATGAAATTTGAATTCTCCACAAGGCCAGAACAGACCTCTTGTCGAAGGGGGCCTCGTGGAGACCAGACCCGCTCGCCGCCAGGACGCCAGCGCCATCGCCAGCATCTACAACCAGGGGATCGAAGATCGCCTGGCTACCTTCGAGGCCCGTCCTCACAGCGCGGCTGAGGTGGAGGCCTGGTTCGACGAGAGCCACCCCATCATCGTGGTCGAAGCGGACGACCGCGTGGTGGCCTACGCAGCCACCTTCTCCTACCGACCGCGAGACTATTATCGCGGAGTGGCTGATTTTTCTGTCTACGTGGACCGCGACTTCCGTCTCCAGGGCGCCGGGCGGATGGCCATGGAGGCGCTGGTTCACGCCGCCCGCCAGGCCGGGCTGTGGAAGCTGGTCTCGCGAATCTTTGTCGAGAACCTGGGCAGCCGCCACCTGCTGGCCTCGCTCAGCTTCCGCGAAGTGGGCGTTTATGAGCGCCACGCCCGACTCGACGGAGAGTGGCGCAACGTGGTGATCGTAGAACGGCTGCTCTAAAGCTGACAGGGGCCTGGCCCGAGGGAGAGAACCCCATTCCTGCGATGGCCCGTGTCAGCAATCCCCAGGGGAAGTCGATCCTGCCCGATGGAGCCGTGGTGCGGGGGTACACCGTCACCTACAGGGCAATGGGAGGCATGAGCGCCGTCTACCACGGGCGTAAAGACGACAAGAGCTACATCCTCAAGGAAGCCCCCGCCAGCGAGCCGGCTCAGGTGTTGGCCCTGACCCAGGAGAAGGGCTTGCTCGAGCGCCTCCGGCATCCCGGCATCGTGCGCTTCGTCAACCTCTTCGAAGAAGCCGGGTTCTACTACATGGTGCAGGAGCTCATCGACGGGATCACCCTGGAAGAGGTCAAGCAGTCGCGCCTTCCGAGCGAGGCCGAGGTGCGTGACTGGGGACTGCAGTTGTGCGACGTGCTGGAGTATCTGCACCAGCAGTCCCCCCCCATTGTCTACCGAGACCTCAAGCCGGCCAACGTGATGCTCAGCGGGGACAGGATCCGGATGATCGACTTCGGCATCGCCCGCCTGCACAAGGGCGACCGCAGCGAAGACACCGAGGCGCTGGGCAGCTTCTTCACCGCCTCTCCCGAGCACTTCGGAGCGGCCGAGACCGACGCCCGCTCGGACGTGTTCTCGCTGGGCGCGACCATGCACGACCTGCTGGCCGGCCCTGACTATCGCCTGGAGATGCCGTTCCAGTTTCCGCCTATTCGCAAGCTCAACCCGGCCGTCTCAAAAGAGCTGGAGGCGGTGCTGCTCAAGGCTACTGCTTTCGAGCCGGCTGACCGCTACCAGAGCATGGCCGAGATGCGGGCGGCACTGGGGGGCAAGAAAGCCGTGCCAGCTCCTCCGGCACCGGTTGCCACTCGCCCGCCCACGCGTGGCAAGATCGCCGCTGCTCTCGTGCTGGTGGTGGTCACCATCGTGGCCGCGCTGGCCTGGACACGCTCGGGCGGCGACTCGCACGGCCACGCCCACGATACCGGCCTTCGGGGCAACGTCTTCGGTGTTCGTGAGGAGAAGGACTCGGCCGTGGTCACTCTGGGCGAGGATATCGGCCTGTTTCGGGTCCAGGCCGCCTTCGGCCAGAAAGCTCAGGAGCGCGCCATAGCGCTGGCCGGCCGGTTGAACCGGCTCTATCACGAGCAATGCCCCACCTGCGGGGTCTTCAAGCTCGAGCCCGAGGGCTTTCGCATCGCTCGCTACGTGGACAAGAAGGCCGGCCTGGATGAGACGGTGCTCTTCTACAGCCACCGCGACGGCGATAATTACCGCGCGCCGCTGCTGCTGGCCGTGCTGAGCCAGCAAGAGGCCGCCCGCCTGGGCACGACGCCCCGCTATGCTGCGGGCTACTGGCGCAACCTGACCCGCGATCTGGTGGAGCTGTCGCGCGGGCGAGCCACCAGAGGCTCGCCCCTGGGCGAGCAGCTGCAGCAAGAGCTGCTCACCGCCCGCAAGAACATGCAAAAGAATGCCACCATCGAGAACCTGAACCGGCTGCTCGAGGAGATCGACGGGCAGAAAGCCCTGCAGCTGCGTGAGATGTTCGAGAAGCTCCCCAAAGGCTTCAAGTGCGACGTCGATCGCTTCAAGCCCACGGGCAACTTCAAGCCGCTCACGGGCTGAAGCGAAGGTCGCGCTCCCTGAGCTGGAGGGTCCAGACCAGCTGCCCTTTCGAATCCTTGCACTCGAGGGTCAACAGCCGCTGCCCGCTGGGGCCACTGACCCGGGCCAGGCCGTAGTTGCGCCGGTCGCTGAACCAGCTGCCGGGTACCCGGGCGGGGTTATCCTTCTCCTTGTCCGTCATCGCATGCAGCGACGACGTGAGCGGGCTGGAGGTAAACTCGTAGAGCGGATAGCCCCCCTTCGGATGCAGGCGGATCAACTCGGCGCAATGCCGGTCGCCGCTCAGGAAGACCACTCCCTCGA
The DNA here is from genome assembly GCA_021404945.1 of bacterium CPR1. GTDB lineage: Bacteria > Vulcanimicrobiota > Xenobia > Xenobiales > QWHO01 > QWHO01. Next base: position 6,203 of record QWHO01000007.1, on the reverse strand, counting down.
TCCGCTCTTGCTCGATGAAGTCGAGCAACTCCTGACGCTCGCGCGGATAGACAGCCCAGGCCTCGTAGGGGGCCACCGGGTTGAGCATCTGGCAGCCCCCAACCACCATTTTGAAGGGGGCTTGCGAGCTCTCGAGCTGCTGCTTGAGCCAGGCCATCTGAGCCGGCCCGTACATCACTTCTTTTGAACGGTAGTAGCGATCGTCGAGCATGAAAAAGTCGACGTCGGCCCAGCTGAACCGGTAAAAGGCGCCGGGGATCTGATCCTGCCCGTAAGTGCCCCCCGGCCAAACCTGGCGGAAGACCTCCAGGGCCTCGCCCTTCTGGGGGAAGCTCGAGTCAGCGTTATTGGGACCGAAGTCGTGATCGTCCCAGATGGCGTAGTTCTGAGTGTTAGCAAAGAGCGGCCACAGGTTTGGCAGGCGCAGGCGGTCTTTGCGGGTCCGTTCCCGCATCGCCTCGGCCGAGTCCCAGTCGCCGGGGCGATAGTAGACGTTGTCGCCCAGCCAGAGCATCAGGTCGGGCGCATCCCTGGCGATGTGATCGAAGATCTCGTACTCGCCGCCGTTTTCGCCTTTCGGGATGGCGGGATCGTTGACATAGACGCAGGAGCCGAAGGCGATGGTGATGTCGCGCGGCTCGGGGGGCACCGTCTGGAACGTCACCGGGACGGGGCGTCCCTCGAACCAGAGAGTCCCGCAGTACCGACTACCCGGCTCCAGGCCGGTCAGGTACAGGCGCTCGATCAGGTGGCTCTCGGACCTGGCTCGCCCGCTGGCCAGGGCCACACGATCTCCGCGGGGATGCTGGTGATAACGCAGCTCGATCGGACCGGGCCGGTCGGTCTGCACCCACAGCACGACCGAGTCGCTGGTAGCCGGGCCCAGGATGACCAGCGGGGGCTCTTCGGCCCTGGCCAGGCGCACGCCCAGGCCGAGCACCAGCAACAAGCCGGCTACCCGGATCAGAAAGCGAAGCCCTGGCCGGGCTCCCCCCAGCCAGGGCCGGCCGCTGCCGCTTACTTGCCGGCTTGTTTGGCCCATCCCGAGCGCAGGGGAGCGATGCGGTTGAAGACTTGCTTGCCAGCGGTGCTGCTGTCCGAATCCACCATGAAGTAGCCCTGGCGCTCGAACTGGAAGCGCTCGCCCACCTTCGCCTGGCCCAGACCCGGCTCCACCACGCCCTGCAGCACGGTCAGCGAGTCGGGGTTGATCAGCTCACGGTAGTCGCGTTTCTCGGCGTCGGGCCGCTCCACGCTGAAAAGCGGCTCGTACAGTCGAATCTCAGCCTGGACTCCGTGACGAGCGCTGGCCCAGTGCAGGGTGCCCTGCACCTTGCGCCCGTCGGGCGTGTTGCCGCCTCGGGTTTCGGGATCGTAGGTGCAGTGCACCTCCACCACCCGGCCCTCGTCGTCCTGCACCACGCTCTCGCACTTGACGATGTAGGCGCGGCGCAGGCGCACCTCGCCTCCCGGCTTGAGGCGGAAGAACTTCTTGGGCGGATCGAGCATGAAGTCGTCCTGCTCGATATAGATCTCACGCCCGAAGGGCACCTTGCGGCTGGCCGGCTCGGGCGCGCCCAGCCCGCGCTCGGTGCGAAGCTCCAGGGCGTCGTCGGGGAAGCAGGGCACCTCCACCTCCTCCACCTGGTCTTCGGGCCAGTTGGTGATCACCAGCTTGAGCGGGCGCATCACCGCCATCATGCGAGGGGCTTTGGGGTTGAGGTCGTTGCGCAAGGCGTCCTCGAGGATGCTGGGGTCGATCCAGGCGTCGGCCTTGCCCACCCCCACCGTCTCGATGAAGTCGCGAATCGACTCGGGGGTGTAGCCCTTGCGCCGGAAGCCGGCCAGAGTGGGCATGCGAGGGTCGTCCCAGCCGCGCACCGTCTTCGTGGTCACCAGCTCGAGCAGCTTGCGCTTGCTCATCACGGTGTAGGTGAGATTGAGGCGAGCGAACTCGATCTGCTGGGGATGACAGGGCACGGGCACGTTGTCCAGCACCCAGTCGTAGAGCGGGCGGTGGTTCTCGAACTCGAGCGAGCAGAGCGAGTGGGTCACCCCTTCCAGGGCGTCGTTGATGGGGTGGGAGTAGTCATACATGGGGTAGATGCACCAGTCGTCGCCGGTGCGATGGTGATGCGCCCGTCGGATGCGATAAAGCGTGGGGTCGCGCATATTCATGTTGGGCGAGGCCATGTCGATCTTGGCCCGCAGCACCCGTGCCCCATCGGGAAACTCGCCGGCTCGCATGCGGCGGAACAGGTCCAGGTTCTCCTCCACGCCGCGGTCGCGATGAGGGCTGTTCTTGCCCGGCTCGGTGAGGGTGCCGCGATGCTCGCGGATCTCCTCGGCGGTCAGGTCCTCGACGTAGGCTTTGCCGGTCTTGATCAGGTGCTCGGCCATCTCGTAGAAGCGCTCGAAGTAGTCCGAGCAGAAATAGAGATGTTCGCCCCATTCGAACCCCAGCCAGCGAATGTCGTTCTGGATGGAGTTGACGAACTCGGTCTCCTCCTTGGCCGGGTTGGTATCGTCGAAGCGCATGTTGCAGCGCCCCCCGAACTCTTTCGCCAGGCCGAAGTTGATGCAGATGGCCTTGGCGTGCCCGATGTGGAGATAGCCGTTGGGCTCGGGAGGAAAGCGCGTGATGACGGTCTTGTGCTTGCCGCTGCGCAGGTCTTCCTCGATGATGCTCTTGATAAAGTTGGTGGGAGTGGTGGTCTCGACGGTCATAGCGCTGGAAATTCAAGCCGTGGGCTATTCCCCCTGCTCAGACCGGCGGCTTCAATACTCTGGCTCAGGCCCCAGCTGGCTGTTCCGGCCCCAGTAGTCGCCAGTGCCCCAACGCCTTGCCGGTCGTCGGATCGAGCACCGCCACCTGAGGGTTGGGCGGATCCTCGGCCAGAGCGGGCAGCATCAGAAGAATCAACAGGAGAAGGCGCAGCATAAGAAGGGAGTTTCCAAAGGGTCCGTTTCCGGTCCTTCCCCTGAGTGGCCCGTTCCCTGAGTGGTCCAAAGGACCCAGAAGGCGAACCCAAGCTTGTTTCCGGCGGAAACGAAAACCTGCCGAACAATGGTCCGAAAAGCGCTTCAAATCGATCTGTGAAGGCTTTCACGGAGGCGAAACTCCTGCCGAACGCTCGCGCGCTCCAGGTAGAGTTGAACTCCCTCCAAGATGACCTCTCTTACAATCACGGCGGGTCGCACTCTGGTTGCCTCGCCTCCCACCACGGAGGGTCAAAGTCGACCCACCAGACCTCGCCTGTTCATCCGAGCAGGCGTGCCACATCGCTCCCGACGCCCTGAGGCCATTCGGCAGCCTCGAGATCGGACTGCTCGTCCGCTGCCAGGGCCTGATAGCTGGCTTCGAGACCGGCCTCGGTGACGTGGGGCCGGACCAGCCTCTCGATGAACTGGCCGATCTTCCCGCGCCCGATCACCCCATGAAGCCCCTGGTCAGCCTGCTCATCCAGCGTCATGGTCAGCGTCTTCTGCACCGATACGTGTCAAGGAGGCCTTCAGGCCCGCACCACCGGATTGCGCAGCCGCCCGATGCCCTCGATCTCGCACTCGATCACGTCGCCGTCCTGCAAGAACACCGGGGGGTTGCGGAACACTCCCACCCCGCCCGGAGTGCCGGTGGCCAGCACGTCGCCGGGCTCGAGGTCCTGGGCGGCGGAGAGCAGCTCGATGAGTTTCTCCACCGAGAAGATCAGCTCGCTGGTGCGCGACTCCTGCTGCAGCTGGCCGTTGCGCCACAACCGCAGGGGAGCGTCGCGATGGTCGAGCTCGTCGGGGGTCACCACCACCGGGCCCATGGGCCCGAAGGAGCGAAACGACTTGGCCCGGTAGAACTGCTTGTCCTCGCGCTGGGCCTGGCGGTCGGAGACGTCGTTGACGATGGTGAATCCCAGCACGTGCTCGAGGGCATTCTCGGCCGAGAGGCTGCCACCGGGGAGCGCGAACACCACGCCCAGCTCGACCTCCACGTCGATCTCCATGCGGCCGCGGGGCAGCTCGATGCGGTCGCCCTGGCCCACCACCGAGTTGCGCGCCTTGGCAAAGAACATCGGGAAATCGGGGGGCTGCTTGTTCTGCTCCAGGGCGTGGTCGCGATAGTTCAGGCCCACGGCCACGAACTTGGGCGGACGCGGGACCGGGGCCAAAAGTCGCACCGACGAGAGCGTTCGTCGCGGGCCTTCCAGCGTGGCGATGCGGGCCGGAGGCATGGCCGCCACCAGCTCGCGCAGATCGGCGAAGCGTCCGTCCTGAGAGAGATCCACCACCTCGTCGCCTTCCAGGCGGCCCGGGGCCGAGCGACCCTGGCTGTGAAACGTAACCAGCCTCATCGGGCCGCCAGCCGCCACAGGGCTGCCTCTTCCTGGCTGCGGGCCACCAGCTCGGCCCGACGGTCGCCGCCCTGGCGGTGCAGGCTCAGGGCGGCGGCCAGAGCGGCCAGCTCGCGCTCTTCGTCGCTGAAGACAGGCTTGAGATCGCCCAGGTGCTCGGCCAGGAAGTGGGTGGAGAGGTTGCCGCGGCGGAACTCGGGGTGCTCGAGCAGGGCCCGGTGGAAGGGGATCGAGGTGCTCACGCCGGCCACGACCATCTCATCCAGGGCCGCCAGCATGCGCCGGCAGGCCTGGGGATAGAGATGGGAATCCACCCGCCCCCCCGGTCCGGCTGGCAGGTGGACAGCCTGGATCGGCCCGGGATCGGGCCGAAAACCGTGGTAGGGGTCTTCGCAGGTGATGCGGCACTCGATGGACCAGCCGTGCAGCCTGATCTCCTCTTGCTTGAGCGCGAGGGGCTCGCCGGCTGCGATGCGCAGTTGCTCGAGCACCAGGTCCACCCCGGTGATCAGCTCGCTCACCGGATGCTCGACCTGCAGGCGCGTGTTGACCTCGAGGAAGTAAAAGCTCCGGTTTTTGTCCACCAGGAATTCGAACGTGCAGGCACCCGCATAGCCAGCCTTGAGCGCTCCTCGCACGGCCGCTTCACCCATGGTGCGTCGCAGACCCTCATCCAGGAAGGGGGAGGGGGCCTCCTCGAGCATCTTCTGGAAGCGACGCTGGATCGAGCACTCGCGCTCGAAGAGGTGAACCGCCTGGCCGTGCTGGTCGGCCAGCACCTGCACTTCGATGTGGCGAGGCTGCTCGAGGTAGCGCTCGAGGAAGAGCCGCGAAGATCCGAAGGCAGCTTGCGACTCGCTGGCTGCCTGGGCGAAGCTGCGTTCGAGCTCGGAGCGGTCGGCGCACTTTCGCATGCCGCGCCCCCCTCCCCCACCGGCTGCCTTGATCAGCACCGGGTAGCCGATGCGCTCGGCTTCGCGCAGGGCCTCCTCGACATCGGCCACCGGCTCCACCGTGCCCGGCACAACGGGCAAACCGGCCTCGGACATCAGCTTTCGGGCCTCGGTTTTATCGCCCAGGGCGGTGATGGCTTCCGGACCGGGGCCCACGAAGACCAGCCCGGCCTCGGCGCAGGCCCGGCTGAAGGCGGCGTTCTCTGACAAGAAGCCGTAGCCCGGGTGCACCGCCTTGGCCCCAGCCGACCGTCCCGCCTCCACGATGCGAGGGATGTCCAGGTAGGCCTGGCGACCGGCCAGGTCGCGCAGAACCAGGACCTGGTCGGCCATGCGGGCGGGCAGCGAGTCGCGGTCGACCTCGGCGCAGATCAGGGCCGTCTCTACCCCCAATTCGCGACAGGCGCGCAGAATGCGGACGGCGATCTCGCCCCGGTTGGCGACCAGCACACGCTTGAACATAAGCCGCGCAATTTTGCGTCGGGGCGGGCTTTCCTTCAGGCCTGGCGGCGATTCACCCAGTGACCCAGGCGGGACATCGCTTTGGAGACCCAGGTGCGGGTCTGACCGGCCAGCGAGAGCAAACGCTCCTGCACCTCGCGCGCGGTGGCGGGGCGGTCGGCCGGCTCCACCGCCAGCAGATGATCGAGCAGATCACCCATGCCAGGCGAGATATCCGGATTGACGCTGCGAGCGGGGCGGTGCTCGAAGTCGAAGGGCCTGGGCTCGACCCGGGTGAGGAGTTGGTACAGGGTAGCTCCGAGGGCGTAAAGATCGGACTGAGGCACGGCCCTGCCCATGTACTGCTCGGGAGGCGCGTAGCCGGGAGTGCCGTAGGCGGTGGTGTCGCCCGCCTTGCCCGTGCTCATCGCCCGGGCGATCCCGAAGTCGACCAGCTTGATGGCCC
>QWHO01000394.1 GCA_021404945.1 bacterium CPR1 | reverse complement strand
CCATCTCGCCGGCCAGCTCGGTGTCACTCTCGATGCAGCGGCGACAGGTTCGTTCGTCAACTCGATGAAAGCGGGTGCAAATTGGCTGCCAGCGTACGCCAATCAGCACCTCGCCCGCCAGGTCGATGATGGCAGCTGAGACATTGACCGCCTCGCAGTAGCTCTCCAGAAGCTGGCGGCTCTTCTCGAGGTCAAGGACCTGACGAAGATCGATAGTCACCACTTGCACACCTTGTTGGTTTTTCTGCCCACAGGCAGACTGCTCCCTCTTGCAGATTGACTGATTCTACCTGGAGCAGAGCCAGACGATCGCAGCATTTTCTTCTCGCTCCTCGCGACTGGTAGACTCCCTTCTTCAGGCCAGGAGCCCTTCCCGCTTGACGATTAACGACCGAGGACCTCAGGACGACGAAGGCGTGCCCCAGGCTGCGCCTTCAGCAACCTGAAGACCGCCCTACTTGAGCACGTAGCTCCGCTTCAGCACCCCCGCCCGGGGATGGCGCAGCCGCACCTCCACCGTCGTGCCCGGGGAGGCCTCCACCACGAACTCCACCTTCACCCGGTCGTCGGTCGGATCGGCCTGGTAGTTGATGCAGGTGCTGTCCTTATACGCTTTGCCCTCGAGCTGGCCGAGCTCCTCGCGGCGCTTGCCCGAGACCAGGCGGGCCCCTTCGGGCAGCTCGATCTCGGCCACCAGGTCGCGGGCCGCCTTGCGCTGGTGGGCCCGCTTGGTGACGTAGGTGGGCAGCCAGCCGGTGTTGGCGGCCACGATGCGCAGCTTGAAGCAGCGCTCGCCCAGCGAGGAGATCTCCTCCTGCAAGAGCTCCAGCCGCGGTGTGGTCAGGGCCTGCCAGATGACCCACTCGCTCAGGGGGGCGATCTCCTCCTCCAGAAGCCACGAGGGGGGGTTGCGGATGCCGAACATCAGGTCCCAGCCGCCCAGCTCCACGTTGCCGAAGTCGGGGTGGTGGAAAGGGCGCCACTCGTAGTAGCCCTCGCCGCGCAGGGCCTCGTCGGACCAGCGCAGCAGCTTGAGGTCGTCCTCCACCGGGTGGTCGCGCCACCAGTCGATGAAGTTGAAGGCTCCGCTCCTGGTCTCCTTGTCGAACCCCTTGGTGATGCCGGCCCGGCGGTGGGGCGACCAGATCTCCACCGTCCAGGAGAAGACGCCCTGGTGATCATACATCCAATCGTCGAAAACGCCCGTGATGACCTGCTTGGGGTGATAGCGGAAGTCATGGTAGACCGACAGGTGCGGATAGCCGGTCATTTCGGTGCCGCGGTCCCCGATGTAGCGATAGGTCCACAGATCTTCGGCGGGAAAGTTGTCGTCCGACTGGGCCGAGAACGGTCGCAGCAGCACGCCCGAGTAGGTGTGGAACGTGACCGCGTGGCAGATGTTGGTGTGGCTGGTGATGAAGCTCACCATGGCGCGCACTTCGGGCTCGCTGGTGGGATAGGGCCCGGCCCCCTTCTGCTCGTCCTCGGTCCGCCAGGAGGCGGGGAAGTTGCGGTTGAGGTCCAGGCCCTCCTTGTAGGCGTTGACCTTGAGGGTGATGCCGTCCCACTCTTCCACCATGCGCCCCTCGGGCAGCACCCGGTAGAATTCGCCCTCCAGGTCTTCGGGATGGCGGCGGATCATCAAGCGGGGGTCTTCCGGGCTCACTTTCCAGGGCCCGTTGGGGTCGGGGATGCGCATGCTGAGCATCTTGCCATCGCCGTCCACGTCCTCGCGGATCAGCCCCTCCACCGGGTCTTCGTCGTAGGGGTGGGGCCGCACCGAGGAGCGCAGGTATTTGGGACGCTCGGAGAGGGCCGCCTCGGCTCCGTCGGGGTTGATGCGGGGAGCGACGTAGAAGGCGCGGCTGTCGAGGACGGTGGTCACTTTCGGATCGGTCCCGTAGCGGCTGACCAGGGTGTGGATCAGGTGCAGACAGGCGGCGCTGGCCGAGACCTCGGTGGCGTGGATGTTGCCGTCCACCCACAGGGCGGGCTTCTCGCTGGCGGCCCCGGTGCTCTTTGCGGTCACGGTGACCTGCCAGATGTCGCGGCCCTCGAAGCTCTTCCCCAGGCTGCTCAGCTCGATCAGGTCGGGGTGAGCCTGGGCCAGCTCTTTGAGCAGAGTGGTCAGCTCCTCATAGCGGTAGTACTTGTCAAAGCGAATTTTCGGGATGGTCGGCATAGCGCCGGGGCAGTTCGCAGGTGGCCGGGAGGGCACCTTCCGCTGTGGCGCGAATCGGCGGCCCATGAAGCGCTTGATGGTCCTTGTCCTGATTGTGTGCCTGGCGGCCGCTGCCCGGGCCGGCGAAGCCGATGAGCTGCGCAATTACATCGAGGGCATCGTCCGCGAGTACACCAGCCTGGGTAAGAAGCCTTTCGAGACGCGCTGGCCCTCGGGCCAGACCCAGGAGAAGTATGAGCCCCAGCCGGACGGCACTCTCTCCTACAGCAAGCTCTTCCCCGCCGGGGGCTACGCCATCAAGTTCCAGAAGAAACCGAGCAAGGCCATCTATTACGAGCGCTGGTACGGCAACGGAAAGACCCGTGAGGTGCTCAACTATGACGACCGCACCATCGCTTACACCAGCTATTTCGAAGACGGCACCAAGCGCCAGAGCCTGAAGCTGAACAAGCTCACCAAAGAGAAGTCCTACCAGCGGTTCGACAAGAACGGCAAGCAGGTCACTCCTTGAGCTTCAAGACCGGGAGCATCATCAGCACCCCTCCCACCACCAGGATGGCGGCCAGAAGATAGAGCCCGCCCGCGAATCCGGTGGTGACCGTCTTGGCCCAGGCCACCAGGTATGAGCCGGCAAAGCCCCCCATGTTGCCCAGCGAGTTGGTGAGAGCGATGCCGGCGGCGGCTCCAGTGCCGCGCACCACCGCCGTGGCGTGGGCCCAGAAGGGCCCCACCGTGCCCCACAGGCCCAGCGCGGCCAGAGTGAAGGCTGCCAGCGACAGGGTGGGGTTGGAGGAAGTCAGGCCCGACAGCACCAGCCCCAGCGCCGCCAGCAGGGTAGGCAGGGCTACGTGCAGGCGCCGCTCGCCGCGCTGGTCCGAGCTGCGCCCTATCCACACCATCCCGATCGCTCCGCCCAGGTAGGGAATGGCGTTGAGCCAGCCCACCAGGGCGTCGGAGGCGGACGGTCCCAGCAACGACTTGACGATCTGGGGCGACCAGAAGGACATCCCGTAGAACGAGCAGGCCAGGCAGAAGTAGATCAGACTCAGCACCCAGACCGGGAGGCTGGTGAAGGTGGCCGCCGCCGAGGGGCGCTCTGCGCCCTGCACTTGCTGCTGCTCGTCAGCCAGTCGCCCCAGCAGCCAATCCTTCTGCTCCTGGCTGAGCCAGGAGGCGTGCTCAGGGAGGTCGGTCAGATATTTCAGGGACAGAAAGCCCAAAATGACGGCCGGCAGCCCCTCGAGCAGGAAGAGCCAGTGCCAGCCGGCCAGGCCGTGGTGCCCCTCCAGCTCGAGGATCTCGCCCGAGATGGGGCTGCCCACCACGCCCGAGACGGGCACGGCCAGCATGAAGAGCGACACCGCCCGGGCCCGGTGGCGGGCAGGGAACCAGTAGGTGAGGTAGAGGATGATGCCGGGAAAAAAGCCCGCCTCGGCCGCCCCGAGCAAGAAGCGCAGGAGGTAGAACTGCTCCACCGTGCGCATGAACATCATCCCTACCGAGACCACGCCCCAGATCACCATGATGGAGGAGATCAGCCGGCGCGCCCCGATCCGCTCCAGGACCAGGTTGCTGGGCACCTGAAAGAGCATGTAGCCGAAGAAGAAGATGCCCGCGCCCAGTCCGAAGACCTCGTCGGAGAAGCCCAGGTCGTCTTTCATCTGCAGTTGGGCGAAGCCCACGTTGACCCGGTCGAGGTAGGCGATCACGTAGAGCACGAACAGGTAGGGGATCAGCCTCCGGCTGATGGTGGCGATGGTGGTCCGCTCCAGCTCTTCCAAAGCCTCAGGCACCTTTCCGACCCAGGGCCAGCCAGAGACGCCCCGTAGCGATGCGCAGGTGGCCGTCCAGGAGAGACTCCAGGTTGGCAAACAGGTCGTCGATCAAGACCCAGTACAGCTTGCCGGCGTTGCGGGCCTGCACGGCAAAGGGATAGACGACCTCGGGGGTCAGGCCGGGGCTGGGGTGGTAGCGCCCGCCCAGCTCGAAGAGCTCGCCCGTCTCCAGGCCGTACTGCTCTTGCAGCCTCTGGCGGATGAACGCCTCCAGTGCTCGCCTTCCTCCAACCTCTCGCGGCAAGCGGAAGGCCGGGTTGACCACCAGCTGGCTGTGGCCGGTGAAGGCCTGGGCGGCCGGCAGGTCGTCGTCATCCAGGCCCACGTAAATGCTCTCACCATCGCGACGCAGCGGCACGGTGGAAACGGTGCTCAGGCTGTGCCGACGGGGCAGCACGAGATCGAGCTCAAGCTGTTGGCACACGCTGCCGTCGGCGCGCACCTCCTCAAAACGGCTGCAGGTCAGCTCCAGGTAGCCGGCTGGCTCAGATGCGCGCTGAAAAACCCGCCGCTGGCCTCGCTGGCTCAGCTCTTGCCAGCTGGTGGCCCGCACCGGTCCTCCCTCGACGACGATCAGGCTTTCGCCGATCCAGCCCCCGGGCGAGCGCCCCAGCCGCCGCATGAGGGTCTGCACGTTCAGCTCCAGGCGGGCGTCGCTCAGGCCCCCCACCTGGGCGGCTCGCAGCAGCTGGCCGGCCTCGATGGCCCGAATGCGCCCGCGCCCGTGGGCCGGGGTGAGCTGCACCAGCTGGGGCTCCACCTCGATCAAAAGGGAGCGCACTTCCTCCTGGACTCCGCCGGGAGAGGGGAGGTAGTGGCTGCCGGCGCCAAAGGCCCGGATGCTGGCCGAGGGAATGCCGGCCAGCTCTTCGAGCGACTCGTCCACCGTCTGGGCCACGGGGCGGTCGCTGGCGATCAGGGCGATGGGCTCTGTGACGTAGGCCAGCGGGGTCGCTCCATCCACCAGCGGGCTGCCCCGGCGCTGGCAGGCCAGAATGGGCCGCGGATAGCTCTTGCGGGCCACCACGAAGAGCTCGTCCTCGAGCTCGAACCAGGGCACCACGTCCACCGTCAGGTTGGGGCGTCGCACCAGGTCGCGCAGCTTGCCCGTCCGCTTGTCGCGATAGCTCTCTTGAAAGAGAAAGCCCACCGGAGGGCAGCTTTCTTGCTCACGCCAGGCCACGCCCTGGTCAGCCGCCACCTTCTCGCCCACGATCACGTAGTTGGTGGGCGGATCGTCTTGCAGGTCTCCTTGCGGGTCACGCAGCTCGAACTTGCCGTCAAAACGGTGGCGCACGATCCAGGGGTTGACCACCGGGTGGGAGGCCAGCACTCGCAGGCCCAGTCGGGCAAAGACTTCTTCGAACTCGGTCTGGGTGAAGTAGCAGTATTCCTCCAGCACCTCGGTGTCCCAGTCCTCCAGGTAGTCCTTGCGCAGCACGAGCTCGTGGGCCAGGCGCCGCTCCAGGCGAAAGCGCCGCCAGCCAGGGCGGGGAGCGCTCTCCTCCTGAAAGGGGAACCCCGGGTTAGGGGACAGCTTGCGAAACTCGCGGGCAAAACGGAGCAAGAGATCGGCGGTGGGCTCGGGCAGGTCAAGCAGAACCTCCCCTGGGGGCGGGGCCACGAAGTCTCGCACGATCAGGGTTCCGTTGCCGCGCAGCTGCTCGGTCTGCACTCTCAGGGCCCGCTCGGCGGCGGCGTAGTCGTAGCCGTTGAAGGTGGTGAGATGTCCCCGAGGATGAAGCTCAAGTTGGGAAGGCGGTAACGGGCTCTGGCCTGCTCCACCATCTCGGGACTGACATCCACGCCCACCACCTCCAGGGCCGGATAGAGCGAAGCCAGAGCCTCGCTGCCGGTGCCCGAGCCCATCCCCATATCGGCCACCCGTCCTCGCGTCAGCAGGTGGGCTGCGGTCAGGGCCACCTTCTGCTTCATGGAGGCGTCCATGCCCTCGAGGTAGCGCTCATACGCTCCTTGATCACCCCGGGCCTGGAGCAGATATTCGCCCATCGCCGGGCCTTCTCAGTGGTGGTCGAGGCTCCCTTCACAAAGGACCTCTCCAACATGACGAGAAATGCCTGCTGAGATGCGGACGTGGGTCCTGGTGGCACTGGCAGCTCTCTGCCTGACCGGTTGCCCGAGCAAGAACAAAGAGCAGGAAAGACTGTGGGGCACCTGGATCGGTCAGGGAGGCGTGACCATGGAGTTCAGTGCCAGCGGCCGCATTCACATGCTCAACCCCGAAGGGCCCACCAAGGACGGCACCTACATCGCCAACTTCAAGACCGAGCCTTATGAGCTCGACATCCGCACCGACGCCAAGCCGATCTTGACGATCTTCCGCTTCGACTCGGAGGGGCGCCTGGTGGTGCAGAGCACCGAGCCGGGAGGGATCCGGCCGGACGAGTTCGACAACGGGGCCGTCTACTTCACGCGCAAGCCGAATCCTTAAGTCAGGCTCGACGCTCTTGATCCATCAGCTCGATGGCCTGCATCACGTAGCGCTCGAGCAGCTCACTCTGGTCCTGATTGAGGCCGAAGAAGCGCAGGTGGGCCAGGCGGTCGCCCGACTCGGGGTCACGCCGCGAGCTCAAAATGCTGGCCGGGACTTCCAGGGCCGCCAGCTTGCGGTTTGGCCCGAGAGCGAATCGGATGGTTGCGCCCGGCTCGAGGTAGACGGGAGTGCAGACCATGGCACCTTGCATCCCGAGGTCTCGGAGTTGAGCCTGCCCCAGCGCCGCTCCCTGCAGGTCACGAAGCTCGGCTGAAGACGCGCAGGGGGCGCGAAAGGCCCTGCGCGGCTGCATGTGGCGCCGCAGGGCGCCCAGCAGCTTGAGAGCGTACTCCACCCAGGTTTGGGTCAGGGATTCTTCTTCCAGGGTCACCCCGATCTCGCCGGGCTCGCACCAGGTGACCTTGTAGGGCAAGCGCTGGCGACCGAGGAGCATCCCCCCCGGACGACAGGAAACCCGGACCGAAGTGCCGGGCTTGAAGCTCGCTTCGGTGGCGATGCGCAGGCCGCGGGGCCCGATCTCGACGAGGTGGCCGCTCACCGACTGGTCGCCCGTCTGACAGGTGGCCTCGAACTGGCAGCGTAGCCGATAGTCTTTGCGTCGCTCCCAGAGACCCGGGCCGGCCTTGACAGCCCGGCGCCCCATGCCTCCTGTGAATATCCACTGAAACATCTCTCGAATCACCCTGCCTGATCTCAGTCTTTGACTCAGTATCGGGCAAAGGCGGGAAAAAATCCTGAAAGGCTCCCCTGGAGGGTGAGTCGAAGCCCCCTCTATGTCACAAGATAGCCCTGCTCCGGCGGAGCGGCCCTCCATGGCTTCCATGCTGCTGCCGCTGGTCATTATGATGACCGTGTGGATGTTCTTTTTTGGAGGCAAGAAGGAGCCGCCGCCCCCTCCACCTGATCTGGTCACAACCCAGATCGAGAGCCTGGGGAAGACGATCGAGGCCTACGCTCGGCATCACGAAGGGGTCTACCCCCTCAAGCTCGATCTGCTCGTCCCGCTCTACCTGGCCCAGGTGCCCGGAGGCTACACTTACACCGTGGAGCCAGGAGCCTTTACTCTGGTGAATGTCGGCTCTCACCAGCAATACACCAGCGCGAAGGGGTTGGAGAAAGTCACTCCTTGAGCCGAGCCGGCGATGTCTGGTTGCTCTACCAGCGCGAGCTGCGCTCGGCCCTTCGTGAGAAGAACATCTTGCTTTACAGCCTGCTGGTTCCCGCGCTTCTCTATCCGTGTATTTTGTGGCTGATCTTCTCGGCCGACTCGCTGGTGCGCGGTACGCTCGAGCAGACGCCCTCGCGGGTGGCGATGGTTGGTCTTCCACCCCACCATGCGAGGCTGGAGACCGAGCTGGTGGAGGCCGGCGAGTTCTCCCTGACCTCCCGGCCCCAGGAAGAATCTCTGCGCGGCCTGCAACAGGGGCGTTTCGATCTGGTGGCGGTCTTCCAACCAGGACCCCATGGCGAAATGGGCGTTCGCCTGGTCTACGATGGCTCCCGGTTGCACAGCAAGATCGCTCGCGACCGGATGCAGCAGGTGCTCGAGCGCTACCGCGACCTGCGCCTGGAAGAGCTGGCCCGCCAGCTGGCCGCGGCCGACGAGCAGCTGCAGCTGCTCTGGGTGAAGCCGGTGAACCATGCCAGCGAGAGCCAGGTGGGGCGTTTTTTGCTCTCGATTCTGCTGCCCATGGCCATGATCGTGGTCATGGGCATGGGCGGGCTCTACCCTGCCGTCGATTCCACCGCCGGCGAGCGTGAGCGCTCCACCTGGGAGACGCTCTTGACCACGGCTGCCTCGCGCGATGACGTGGTGCTGGCCAAGTATCTCTACGTGGTCAGCGTGATCGCCTTCTCGGGCCTGCTCAACCTGGCCGCGCTCTACACCTGCGTCTACGCCGTGCTCGAGCCCATGGAAGGAGTGACCATCTCGCTGCCGTGGTCCTCGCTCCCCGTGCTCCTCGGTGGCACCCTTTTGCTGGCCATGTTCATGGCTGCCGGAATGATGGTGCCGGCCTCCTTCGCCCGCACCTTCCAGCAGGGACAGTCGCTCTCTACCCCCTTCTATGCGGTCACCATCCTGCCCACGGTACTGGTGGCCGACCCCTCGGTGCAGTTCACCACCACGCTGGCCTGCATTCCCGTGTTGAACGCGGCTCTGGCCTTCCGCGAGGCCATCGCCGGTCATCTCCTCTGGCCTCAGCTCTTGATCAGCCTGAGCGTTTTGCTGCTGTGCGTGGTGGTCTCGTTGTGGGTGGCCCGCCGGGTGCTGGCTTACGAGGACGTGGTGCTGGGCACCTATGGAGGCAGCTTCTGGACCTTCTTTCGTCAAAGGCTGCTCAAGCGCTCATGAGCCATCCCGTGGAGGTCAGCGAGCTGGCCAAGACCTACTTCGAGCAGGGACGCGGCCAGGTCCCGGCGGTGCGGGGCATCTCCTTCTGGTGCCAGGAGAGTGAGATCTTCGGCCTGCTGGGGGCCAACGGCGCAGGCAAGACCTCGACCCTGCGCATGCTGAGCACCGTCCTCACCCCCTCCTCGGGAACCGCCTCGGTCATGGGGCACGATCTGGTCAAGGAGCCGGCGGCGGTGCGCCGCAGCCTGGGCTTTTTCTCAGCCTCCACCGCTCTTTATCCACGCCTCACCCCTCGCGAGACGCTGGACTTCTTCGCCCGCATCAATGGCTACCCGGCCGACCGGGTCAAGGCCCGGGTGGAGGAGCTGATCGAGCGCATCGGCTTGCAGTCCTACGCCAATACGAGGGTCGATCAGCTCTCCAGCGGCATGAAGCAGAAGGTCTCCATCGCCCGAACCGTGGCCCACGACCCGCCCGTGTTGATTTTCGACGAGCCCACCGTCGGCCTGGATGTGCTCAATGCGCTCGAGTTTCACGACGTGCTGCGTGAGTTCCGCACCCAGGGCAAATCCATCATCTTGTCCACCCACATCATGAGCGAGGTCGAGAAGCTGTGCGACCGCATCGCTATCGTGCACCAGGGCAAGATCCTCGCTTGCGATACCCTGGCGGGTCTTCGCGAGAGCTCGGGCGAGCATTACCTGGAGGACATCTTCGTCCGCTGCGTTAAGGCTGGCCACCCGTGAACTGGAGCCAGGTGCGCATCTTGCTGGCCCACGAGTTGCGCATGGTCTACCGCGACGGCCGCACGCTGGTGCTGTCCATCTTGCTGCCCTTGCTGCTGGTGCCGCTGGTGCTCGGCTCCCTGAGCATGGTCAACGCCAGGCGCCAGCACCAGATCAGCCAGACTTACCTCTACGTGCTGGAGAACGGCAACCCGTTCCTGCGCAGGCTGCTCGAGCAATCGCGCCAGCAACTCCCGGGCGATGAGGACCCGAATCCTGACCGGTTGCGGCGCCTGCGATTCCAGGAGGTCAGCCTGCAGATCGAGCCCGAGGTGGCCCTGGAGGACGGAACCATCGACCTGATCCTGCGCTTCGTGCCGCCCGATCGGGTTCGCCCCACCGAGGGCCGCAAGCCCGCCTCCTCCAGCGACAAGAAGCCCCCCACTCGGGCCCGGTTTCGCACCGCCCGCCTCAAAGGCGTCCCCCAGCTCGAGGTTCTCTACGCCGGCAATCGCGAGAAGTCGCTCTCAGCGGTCGGCCAGCTGACCGACCGGCTCGACCGGGTTCTCGATCGGCACCGGGCGGCTGTGATCAAGCAGGCCGGCTGGCCCGGCGACGTGGCCGGCCTGGTGGTGGCGCAGACCCAGGATCGGGCCACCCCGGCCCAGCTGACCGGGGCCGCCATGGGCCCCTACTTTGCGCTCTTTCTGGTGCTCTTTCTGGTGGGGGGCGGCTCGGTCGCGGCCCTGGACGGCCTGGCCGGGGAGAAGGAGCGAGGCTCGCTGGAAACGCTCCTGACCACGTCGGCGGGGCGCTCGGAGATCATCGCCGCCAAGCAGCTGGCCACTCTCACGGTGGCCCTGGTGATCGCCGCCATCCAGCTGCTCAACAGCCTCCTCTACCTGGTTCTGGGCCTGGTGCCCATGCCCCAGGGGTTCGTACTGGAGGCCAGCGCCGGCCTGTTGCTGGCCCTGGCCCTCCTGGTTTTGCCCCTGGCGGCCTTCGTGGCCGGCATCCTGATGCTGGTGAGCGGTTTTTCGAGATCCTACAAGGAGGCTCAGGTACTGCTTTTTCCCGTCTTCTCGATCATGTGCGTGCTCAGCCTGACCTCGCTTTTACCCGGATTGCCGCTGGAGTCGGCCATCGTGCTGGTGCCTGTGGCCAACGTCAGCGTGGCTCTGCGCGAGATCCTGATCGGCCATTTCCCCTGGCCCTGGTTGGTGGCCACCTCGCTGGTGACGGCGGGCTGGGCCGCCTGGCTCTCGCTGCGGGCGGCCCGACTGCTCACGGATGAGAAGCTGGTGCTCCCCTCCCTGCAAGAATCGCAGCTCGAGGCCCGCACTCCGGTGGGCTTCGGACGCGAGGCTCCCCGCTGGTATGCGCTGATGTTCGTGGGGGTGTTGCTGCTCAACGCCGCGTTGGGGACCAATCTGGTGGCGGCCATCGTGGTCAACCAGTTGCTGGTCTTTCTGCTGGTACCGATCTGGATGCTGCGCCACTACCGCCTGTCCCCCGTTGAGGCGCTCTCGCTTCGCCTCCCTCGCTGGCCCGTGTGGCTGGCCGTGCTGGCCTTCATCCCGCTGGCCCACCTGGTGGGGGTGGGGGTTTCGCTTCTGACCGGGCTTCTGTTCCCGGTGCCCCAGAATCTGCTCGAGCAGTTCTCCCAGATGTTGCAGCTCAAGGAGCGCCCCGCCTGGATGCTCTACCTGGGCCTGGCGGTCTTGCCCGGCGTGTGCGAGGAGATCGCTTTCCGGGGCACCTTTCTTTACGCCCTGCGCAATCGCCCCGGGGCGGTTGGCTGGAAGGTGGCAGTGATGGTGGCCCTGGTCTTCGGGTTCTTCCACTTCTCGCTCTTTCGCATCCCGCCGACGGCAGTGCTTGGATTCTTCTTGACCCTGATCTGCTGGTGGAGCCGTTCCATCTTCCCCTGCATGCTGGCTCACGTGGGCAACAACGCTCTGGCGGTGTGGGCCAGCCGGGGGGACGTCGAGATGGAGACCATGCCGATCGTTGTGTTTCTCCTGGCCCTGGTGGGCACGCTCACCTGTTTGTGGGTGATTTACCGATGTCGACCAGCTCCGAGCGACTG
>QWHO01000393.1 GCA_021404945.1 bacterium CPR1 | reverse complement strand
ACCAGGTAGAACACGATGGCCGAAGCCGAGCGCGGACTGGCTGACAGAATACCGATGAGCAGGTAGCCGGCCTGGGCGATGCTGGAATAGGCCAGCATGCGCTTGAGGTTGATCTGAGGCATTGCCAGCATGTTGCCCGCCAGGATGCTGAGGACCGAAAGAACCATCAGCAGCTGCCAGCCCTCCACGAAGGGCAGGGGCGCATCCATTTGCATGGAGTCCAGATCGAAACTGGGCATCTGCATGACCGGCGTGAAGCGCCAGAGCGTGCCCAGGGCGGCCGCCTTGGTGGCCACCGACATGAAGGCTGCCACGCTGGTGGGGGCGCCCTGATACACGTCTGGAGTCCACATGTGGAAAGGCACGGCCGAAAGCTTGAAGGCCAGTCCGCAGAAGAGCAGGGCCAGGCCCACGAAACTGAGCATCCTCAATGGTCCCTCGGGGTCCAGGCTGACAACCGCCGTGTAGGAGGTGGAGCCGCACGAGCCGTACAGCAGGGCCATCCCGTAGAGCATGACGGCCGAGGCCAGGGAGCTGAGGATGAAGTATTTTAGGCCCGCTTCCTGGCAGGCATTCTCTCGAGGGAAGAAGACGCAGAGCAGATACAGAGCCAGTGAGAAGAGCTCCAGGCCCAGGAAGGTCATGATCAGGTTGGTGGAGGCCACCATCAACACCATGCCAAGAGCCGACGAGGTCAGCAAGCCGTAGTACTCGCCCCGATGGTTGACTGCGTGGGCATCCAGATCGATCTCGCCCACCAGGCTCACCAGGAACAGGGCCAGGGCGATCATCAGCACGAACGAGCGGGTCACGCCGTCGTCGGCCAGCATGCCGTTGAAGGCCACTGCGTCTGGCCCGGCGGGCAGCAAGCAGGCGGCCATGGTGGCCAGGGCGCCCAGAGCGGTGAGCGCCGGGAAGACGCCCCGGGCCTTGCTCAGCAGGGTATCCACCAGCATCAAGAGCAGCACCGTGGCGGACAGGATGAGGGCGGGGAGCATGGCCATCCAGTTGGGGTTCATTGACCCCCCCAGACGCTCAGCCAGGCCTGCCAGTCGGAAGGCTTGAGGCCCACCCAGACCACCAGCACCACCAGGGGCACCAGGCAGGCCTGCTCACGCCAGCTGAGATCGGATAGAGCGGGAAGGCTCTCGCTCTCGCCGTTGGCGATGCGCTGGTAGAATCGAAGCAGGTACCAGGCGGCTCCGACCAGGCTCAGGGAGGCCAGCAAGGCCCAACCCGGATTGACTTCAAACAGGCCCGTCAGGATCATCAGCTCGCCCGGGAACGAGCACAGCGCCGGCAGCCCCAGCGCGGCCATCGAGAAGAGCAGCAGAGCCAGCCCGAAGATCGGCATGGGCCGGGCCAGCCCTCCCAACCGGGCCATGTCTTGAGGAAGGGCCCGATCCTCCAGGCAGCCGAGCAGAATGAAGAGCCCGGCAGTGGTCAGCCCATGGGCCAGCATTTGCAGACCCGCGCCCTGCAGGGCCAGGCTTTGTAGAGATACGATCCCCAGCGTCATCATGCCGGTGTGGGCCAGGCTCGAGTAGGCCAGCACTCGGCGGGTGCGGCTCTGCCCAAGAGCACAGATGGTTGCGTACAGCAGGCTGAGCAGGGCCAGGGTGGCCAGCACCGGCGACAGCTCGGCCAGAGCCTCAGGCAAGAAGGTATGGCTCACGCGCCACAGGCCATAGAGACCGGCCTTGGACATGGCTCCTGCGATCACGACCACCACCGGGGTAGGGGCTGCCTCGTAAGCGTCAACCTGCCAGCCGTGCAGGGGCACCAGCGGGATTTTGACGGCGAAGCCCAGCACGAAGAGTGTCAACAGGCCCACTCCCAGGGCGGGTGAGAAGGTTCTCGAGGCCAGGGCGGCATAGCTCAGGTCAGGCTCGAGCGAGGTGAAGGCCAGCACCACCAGAGCCAGCAGCATGGCCAGACTACCCAGCAGGGTGTAGAGCAAGAATTTAAAAGCGGCGCTGCGCCCCCCCGGACCGCCCCAGCGGCCCACCAGCAGGAAGGCAGGCAGGATCATGAGCTCCCAGAAAAGGTAGAACAGACCGAGGTTGGCGGCCAGGAAGACCCCCTGCAAGAAGGCCAGCAAGAGCAGCAGCCAGCCACAGAACTCGGACATTCGTTCGGTCCGGGAACCGGAGGCCCCCAGTGCCACGGCCGTCAACAGGGCGGTCAGCCCGGCCATGAGGGCCGAGAGGCCATCCAAGGAAAGGCTCCAACTGATGCCCAGAGCGGGAATCCAGCGATAGGTCTCGCTCGGTGCCTGGCTCTGCCAGGCCACCGCGACCAGGAACACGTCAAGCAGAGCAACCGATATTGCCGCCCGTCGGGCCAGAGCGGCCGGCAGCAGGAGCACCGCCAGGGCGGCCGCCAGGGGGAAGGCAAGGATGAAGCTCAAGGTCATGCTCGCACCTGCCAGAGAAGGTAGGTCATCACGCCGAGCAGTGCGGTGAGCAGCACCAGAGCATAGGTGCGCAACAGGCCCGACTGGCTCAAGCCCAGCTCCTGGCCGGAGCGAACCGCGGTCTGGCCCACCTGCTCGGGGAGTCGATGGGAGGCCACGTCTTCCAGCCTGCCGCCCAGGAGCCGGCCCATCATCTGCATGGGCGCGATGATGGCCAGGCGCTGGACCTCATCCAGGGCCCAGCCCTTCTCGGCCAGCCGGAACACAGCCGCGCTGGACGGTCCCTGCGGACGCGTGCGGGCGAACATGAAATAGGCCAGGAGCATGCCCGGAATGGCCGTTCCCAGGGAGATCAGCAAGCCGGTGCCGAGGTGGGTGGGAATCGGTGCGGTCCTCAGGTAGGCCCCAAGAGCCGGGGAGCCAGGGAATCCCAGCACCAGCCCGGCCCCGGCGGTGAGCAGGGCCAGCACCCAGCAGGCCAGGCTCATCAGGGCGGTTGGTCGGTGCAGCTCTCCGTGCTCGGCCGGGCCCCAGAACACCAGAATGTAGGCGCGGCCCACGTAGAACGCCGTCAGGGCGGCGGTCAAGAGGGCCCCCAGGAAGAGGCTGTCGGTCATAGCGTTCTGCTCGATGGCAGTCAAAATCTCTTCCTTGCTGAAGTAGCCTGCCAGGGGGGGCAGGCCGGCCAGGGCCAGACCACCGATCAAGAAACCCCAGCGGGGACCGGCCAGCTCGGATCTTCTGGCCAGGCCCCCCATCTTGAACATATCCTGCTCCCCGTGCAGGGCGTGAATGATGCTGCCGGCGCAGAGAAATAAGAGGGCTTTGAAGAAAGCGTGGGTCACCAGGTGAAAGATGGCCGCCCCGTAAGCGCCCACTCCGCAGGCCATGAACATGTAGCCCAGTTGGGACATGGTCGAGTAGGCCAGCACCCGCTTGAGATCCGTCTGGGCCAGCGCGCAGCTGGCCGCCAGGGCAGCCGAGAGTAGACCCAGGGCGGCAATCAACGAGCCCATCTCGGCTACCAGGCGCAGCAGCGGCTCGCAACGGGCCAGCAGATAGACACCTGCGGTCACCATGGTGGCAGCGTGGATCAGGGCCGAGACCGGGGTCGGCCCCTCCATCGCGTCCGGCAGCCAGGTGTGCAGCGGGAACTGAGCTGACTTGGCGTAGGCGGCCACCAGCAGGCCGACCACGACCACGATGGCCAGCTCGTCGGAGGGTGCCTGCAAGACATCGCGGAAGGCCACCGAGCCCTGGTTGGCCAGCACGAAGACGGCCAGCATCAGGCCCAGGTCGCCGAAAGTATTGATCACGAAGGCTTTGCGGGCGGCGATGAGGGCCGACTGCTTGTGGGCGTAGAACCCGATCAGCATGCAGGATGCAAAGCCGACTCCCGCCCAGCCCAGCAGCAACAGGGCGAAGTTGTTGGCCAGCACCAGCATGACCATGGCCGCCACGAACAGGTTCAGGTATCCAAAAAAACGCGCGAATTCTGGCTCCTCTGCCATGTAGCCGGCGGAGTAGAGGTGGATCAGGTAGGCCACACCGGTCACGGTCAAGAGCATGGTGATAGAGAGCGGGTCGATCCAGGCTCCGAAGTCGACCCGGGCCGCGCCCAGGTCGAGCCAGCGAAACAGCACCTGATCGGGCTCGGACGGGGGGAAGAAGAACGTGAGCAGGGCCGAGACGAAGGCTGCTCCCACCGTGCCGCATGCCAGGGAGACGGAGAGCTTGCGCCCCAGGCGCTGGCCGTAGGAGAGGATGAAGAGCCCGCCGAGCAGCGGCAGGAACAGGGCCGCCCAGAACATCGGCTCAGCCCCTCATGGCGCTCAGATCGTCCACATCGACGTTCTGGCGACTTCGAAAGATGGTGATGATGATGGCCAAGCCCACCACGGCCTCGGCCGCGGCCACGAACATGACCACGAAGACGAAGACCGGTCCGTCGCTCGGACCACCCAGGCCGCCGGGGGGCATGACCACCGGGTAGCGAGCAAACGTGAGCATGGCCAGGTTGGCGGCGTTGAGCATCATCTCGATGCACATGAACATCACCAGCGGGTTGCGGCGCACGGCCACGCCGGTGGCTCCCAGGCCGAACAGCAGGGCGCTCAAGATCAGAAAGAAGGTGGGCTGCTCAGCCATTGAGCTCCTTTTTGCCCAGCACCACAGCGCCCATCAAAGCCACCAGCAACACGAAGGCGGTGGCTTCAAAGGGCAGCACGTAGAGCCCGGAAACCAGTTTCCCGAAGCCCTGGATGGTCCCGTCCGGGCCGGACGGGGGGGTGCGGGGGAAGGCAACCATCAGCGCTCCCAGCGTGATGGCCAGGACCAGGCCCACGAAGATTCCTAGCAGACGCTGGGGATGGCCCGTGAGCTTGAACAGAGTCTCCTCGCGCGGAGCCAGCAGCGTGACCGCGAACAAGAAGAGCACCATGACCGCGCCGGCGTAAATCAGGATCTGAGCCAGGCCCAGAAACTCGGCCCCCAGGAACAAGAACAAGACGGCCATGACCAGCAGGTTGACGGTCAGGCTCAAAGCTGAATAGACGGCCTGGGTCGAGCCTACCACGCCCAGTGCGGAAGCGAGCGAGAGGGCACCGAGAAAAAAGAGCAGTGCGTTGTCCAAGTCTCGTTCTCTCCTAGCGCTCAGGCAGCCGGCGCACCAGGTTTCCCTTGCCGACCGCGGCGGCCGAGGTCTCGGAGCCGTCAAAGCGGGTCATTTCGCTGGGAGGACGGGCGTCCCAGGCCTGGGTGGAGCCCAGGGTGGCACTGCCCGTCGGCTCGAGCAGGTCTTCCTTCTCCATCACCAGGGACTGGCGCGTGTAGCCGGCCAGGGCGGTGTTGGACTCGAGGGTGATGGCGTTGGTGGGGCAAGCCAGCTCGCAGTGTCCGCAGTAGATGCAGCGCAACAGGTCGACGCGGAAGATCTCGGCATATCGCTCGCCCGCCGAAACGGGCCTGGCCGAATCGTTCTCTCTGGCCTCGATGTAGATGGCGCTGGCCGGGCATGTGCCCTGGCACAAAAGGCAGCCCACGCAGCGCTCACGGCCGTCTTCGTAGCGGTGCAGCACATGGCGGCCGCGCGTGCGAGGGGGCAACACGCGTTTCTTCTCAGGATACTCCACCGTCACCGGTGGGCGCAGCATGTTTTTGAAGGTGATGCTCAGGCCTTTGCCCAGAGCCACCAGATCGGAGAGAATCTCGTCCATAGCGCGTCTTTCTTAGCAGGGGGCGAGTTCGTGAAAAGATTCACGAACTCCTTTTCACAGGCTTGCGGGTCTGCCAGGTCCCGGGGTGCTGGACCGGAATCGGGAACGCGCGTTCGCCGTGATCGGGCTCGCAAGCGGATCATGATCCGTCCCCGAGCCGGAGCCCGGAACGTGCGTTCGTCGTGATCGGGCTCGATAGCGGATCATGATCCGTCCCCGAGCCGGAGCCCGGAACGCGCGTTCGTCGTGATCGGGCTCGAAAGCGGATCATGATCCGTCCCCGGACCGGAGCCCGGAACGCGCGTTCGTCGTGATCGGGCTCGAAAG
>QWHO01000392.1 GCA_021404945.1 bacterium CPR1 | reverse complement strand
CGGTCGGGCCGGGTCTGGAGGCCGGGTCGCGCCTGGGGCCGCTGCACACGCCCGGCCAGCGAGCCGAAATCGAGGCCCAGGTGCAGGACGTGGTTGAGCGCGGGGCGAAGGTCCTCGCCGGAGGGCGACGGCCAGAGGGGACACAGTACGAACATGGCAACTTCTACCTGCCGACCGTATTGGCTGAAGTTGCTCCTGACTCGCGGGTGATGACGGAAGAAGTGTTTGGCCCGGCGGTGCCGATTGTGCCGGTCAAAGATTTGGACGAAGCGATTGCCCGGGCCAATAGCTCCATCTTTGGCCTGGGGTCATCCATCTGGACACGAGATCTGAACAAGGCGACTCGCGCCGCCGAGCGATTAGAGGCCGGTTACACCTGGGTTAACAGCATAGCCAAAATCTACGATGAGCTGCCCTTCGGCGGCTTCAAGCAGAGCGGTATCGGTCAGGAGCATGGCAGCGAGGCAATTGACCATTATATGGCCACCAAAGCAGTGGTGATTAAAACGGAGTGATGATCACTGCAACTGCCGTACAAGAAACAAAGCCTCGACCTGGGCAGTCGAGGCTTTGTTGTTTTAACACGAAGCAACTGAAGTTACCTCCAGGTAAAAAAGCGGCGCTCGCTTTCGGGGCTGATGGCTGTGCCGGAGCCGTCGTCATTTAGCCGTTCGACCACCACAAACCAGTCATAGCGATTCTCAGGGCCATCTATCTGGCCAAAGAGCGAAAGAGGGACAATCCACTCCGGCTCTTTAATATTGGCCCCTTGATAGGTCGGTTGTCCCTGATAGGTATATACCAAACGCACGGCATATTGCTCATCCGGAGCTAAGTCTACGGGGTTCCAACGCAACACAATGGTATTACCCTGAATAAAGGCAAACCCGTCTTTAGGTTCCACCAACTCCGGTGCAGGATATTTAAACCCTGGCGTGGGAGGAGCAGCAGGCTCTGCGGTAGGTTCCTCCTCCACCACTTCGGGGGTATCGGTTGGTTCAGGGGTGTCAGTTGGGGTGGGAGTATCGGTTGCTGCCGGTGTGGGCGTATCGGGGATAGGAGTCGGTGTTGCGGTATCGGTTGGCGGCGGCGTGTTGGTCGCCGGGAGCGGCGTGGACGTGTCCGTCGGGGGCAGGGTTGGCGTAGGCAGGGCCGATTCGAAGACAACGGCTTCACCGGTTTCCTCTGGGGCTTCTGCTGTGGCTTCGGTCTGAACCGGCCCACCTGGCAGACCCAGTGAGGCCAAAATTTGGCTGCCGGACTCGCTCTGTCCAATGAACCACCCCCCGGCCAGGCAAACGGCGCAAACCAGCACCAGGGCAATGATTCCTGGCATGAGCAAACGCGACCGCTCCGAACGCAGAGGCGGCATCTGCTGAGCTGTGGGTCTACCCTTATTGGCTGCCAGCGGCGGTTGAACTTTTTTAACAGCCAGCGGCGGCTCAACTTTGGCTTCTTTTTTGGCCGGAGCCTCCGTGGTCTGCTCCTTCGGCTTTTCAAGGGGAGGTGTACCTTGATCCCCTGGCTTTTTTGCAGCTAAGATGGTTTGATCTACCTCGGCTGGTTGTTCAAGCGTGTCCTTTTTACCCGGCGGGGTAGCGCCGGGTTGATCCTGGCTCGCCGCCGACGGTGGTGGTTCCGGCCGGCTCATGGGTCCCGAAGGCGGCCTTGGCGCAGCCACAGGTCTGGAAGGAGATGGCGGTGCGGAAGGATTAGGCGCAGAGGGGGGCAAAGGGATACCGGCTGCCTCTTCTGCTTCCGGCATTGTCGGGGGCACAAAGGCAGCCGGGGCAGCCCCGACACCGGGTGGCGGCGCACCCATTTCCGGTCGAGAAAGGGGCCTGACCGGCCTGGAAGCGAGCCCGCGCCAGGCTCTGATGGCGTCGAGCCGACTCCAGGGACTCCTGGGCAACTTTCAGTCTCGAATGCGCTGCCAGGGCCTCCAGGTAGGCCAGCCTCACTTCGAGGCAAACTCTGTGCTCTTCGCTCACCGCCTCCTGAGCGGCCCGAGAAGCCTGGGTGCGGGCTTGCTCGAAGCGAGCCAGCACCCGGCCCCCGTCCATGAGGAGTTGACGGAATTCCAGGCGAGCCGGCGAGAGCGCGTAATCAGTGTTAAAGTTGCTTTGAAAGATGGCTGGCGGGGGGGCCAGGGCGTAGAAAGCTCCCATCGGGCGACCCGGAGCCGCCACCACCTCGGCCTCCTCCTCGCGCACGCGCACCATGGCCAGCGCGGCCGCAATGCGAGGATTCCTGACCAGGGCCAGTTGAACGGCCTCGTCCAGGGTGACCTTGAGCCGTTCGGGCTCAGCCTGAGCCAGCGCGCACAGACAAAGTACAAAGACAAGCAGCCTCCTCACCACTCGATCTGCTCCGGTTCCAGGGGCCGGGGGATGGGCGTATCCGAGCAGATCTGGCCATCCTTCATCACCAGCACCCGGGTTCCGACCTTCGTCAGGGCGGCATTGTGAGTCACCATGAGCAGGCAGCGCTGCTCGTTCTGAAGGTCTCTGAGCAGGCGCAGCACCCGAACGGCCGTCGCCGTGTCCAGGTTTCCGGTCGGCTCATCCAGCAAGAGCACGGGGGGATCCTTCACCAGAGCCCGTGCGATGGCCACGCGCTGCTGCTCGCCGCCGGACAGCTCATGGGGAAAATGGTTGCGGCGCTCTCCCAGTCCGACCTCGGAGAGCACCTCCTGACACGAACGAGCGCCCCCCACCAGTTCGGCCACCAGCTCCACGTTCTCCAGGGCGGTGAGGTTGGGGATCAGGTTGTGGAACTGAAAGACCACTCCCACCGAGCGACGCCGGTAATCCACCAACCGCTTGCGATCGAGCGAGGAGACCTCGACCCCGGCCACCCGCACCACCCCCGAAGTGGGAGTGTCGATCCCCGCGATCAGGTTGAGCAGGGTGGTCTTGCCCGAGCCGCTCGGTCCGAGCACCATCACGAACTCGCCCCCCCGCACCGAGAGGTCGGTAGGCCGGAGGGCGGGCACCTCGTGCCCGCCCATCGGATAGACCCGGCTGGCTTGCTCCAGCTCGATCAGGTCGCTCATGGTGGGGGGGGCTTTCACCGTGGAGGAGCACTCGCCTTCTCCACCTGATGCAGGGATGCGGGAAGAGCTGTTGTATCTGGCTCTCGTGACTGGCCTGAACCAAGTCCAGCGCGTGGCCGTGACCGGCGTGGGAGTGCTGTCAGCCCTGGGGCCCACGCGCAGGGAGTTCTGGCAGGCCCTGGCCGAAGGACGCGACGGAATCAGGAAGCTCGTTGGTCCGCGCCTGGAGGGCTTGCGGATCCAGACGGGGGCTCAGCTGCTCGACTACCGGGCAAGCGACCATTTCGAGCAGCGCCGAGGGGACATGCTCGACCCCTTCGCCCAGTATTTCGTGGTCGCCGGGCGAGAGGCGGTCGAGGATGCTGGCTTGAAGCCCGACCGCCCCGACCGGGTCGCCATTGTCTCGGGCTCAGCCGGAGGCGGCCAGGTGACCCTCGACGAGCAATACCATCGCCTGTATGGGGAAACCCGCAAGGTTCTTCCCGCCACCATTCCCCGATTCATGACCAACGCGGGGGCCAGCGCCCTCTCGCAGGAGCTCGGATGGACAGGGCCCAGCTTCACCCTGTCCACCGCCTGCTCTTCGAGCGCTCACGCCCTGGGTCACGCTTTCTGGATGGTGCGCCACGGCCTGATCGACGCGGCCCTGGCCGGGGGCAGCGAAGCTCCTTTCTGCAATGGCTACCTGCGCGCCTGGGAATCCATTCGGGCGATGGACCCGGTGCGTTGCCGCCCCTTCTCCAAAGACCGGCAGGGCCTGACCCTGGGCGAAGGGGCCGGCGCGTTGCTGCTCGAGCCCCTCACCCGGGCCCGAGAGCGAGGGGCCAGGGTTTACGGCGAAGTCGTGGGCTTCGGGATGTCCAGCGATGCGCACGACCTGACCCGACCCCTCCCCGAGGGCGCGGCGTCGGCCATGCAGGCGGCTTTGCTCGACGCCGCCATGAGGCCCGACGAGGTCGACTATGTCAACGCGCACGGCACCGGCACCATGGCCAACGACGCGACCGAGACCCGGGCCATCCGACTGGTCTTTGGGCCCCACGCTGACCGGCTGCTGGTCAGCTCCACCAAGTCAGCCCACGGTCATGCCCTTGGGGCCGCCGGGGCCCTGGAGGCAGCGGCCAGCCTGTTCGCCCTCCAGGAGGGACTGGCCCCGGCGACCCTGGGATACAACGAACCCGACCCGGAGTGCGACCTCGACTATGTGCACGAGGGTCCTCGCAAGGCCGACCTGAGGGTGGCCCTGTCGAACTCGTTCGCCTTCGGCGGACTGAATGCGGTCCTGGTCTTCCGACGAATCCCTGACTGAGACCCCGCAGAGGAATCAAAAGACCGGTCAGTGTCAGCAAGGATGGGCTGGTGGTCAACGAGAGCTTCTCCAACTTTGCCGGGCCGGTCGGAGTGAGCCCCGATGGGAGCCGCATTGTCCTGGCGACCCTCGAGAGGCTTGACCCGATCGTCACCATCGAGTCGGTCTTCCAGGTCTACCAGCTCGAGAATCCTTTGCTCCCGTGAGCTACATCCGGAAGACCCCGTAACGGGGAGGTCCCTGGCTCACGAAGTCGCGCCGGTGCACCGCCGCCAGCGCCAGGCTGAGAACGCGCCGCGTATCGCGCGGGTCGATCAGGGCGTCGTCCCAGAGGCGCGCGGTGGCGTAATAGGGCAAGGACTCCTCCTCGAAGCGCTGGCGCACGGCCTCGGCTTCGGCCTCCCCTACTCCCACCTGGCGCAGCACCCCGGCCGCCTGCTCGCCGCCCATCACGGCGATGCGGCTGGTGGGCCAGCTGAACAGGAAGCTGGGGTCGAAGGCCCGGCCGCACATCCCGTAGTTGCCCGCCCCGTAGGACCCGCCCACCAGCACCGTCAGCTGGGGCACGCTGGAGGTGGAGACGGCGTTGACCAGCTTGCTGCCGTGCTTGACGATGCCCTCGCGCTCGGCCTTCGTGCCCACCATGAAGCCGGTGATATTCTGCAGGTAGATCAGCGGCGTGCGGGCCTGGTTGCAGAGCTGGATGAACTGCGCCCCCTTCAGGGCCGAATCGCCGAAAAGCACCCCGTTGTTGCCCAGCAGGCCCACGGGCCAACCGTCCAGGTGGGCCTGGGCGCAGATCAGCGTGCTGCCGTAGTCGGGCTTGAACTCGAAGAGCTCGCTCTGGTCCACAATGCGCGCCATCACCTCGCGCATGTCGAAAGGGTGGCGCGGGTCGGCGGGCACCACGCCGAGCAACTCCTCGTGGTCGAGGCGGGGCTCGCTGGGGGTCCGACGCATCCCGTAGACAGGCTGAGGGGCCAGACGGGCCACAATCTCGCGTCCCAGGCGCAAGGCGTCGCGATCGTCCACGGCTGTGTAGTCGCTCACCCCCGACACGCTGGCGTGCATCTCGGCGCCGCCCAGGCTCTCCTCGTCCACCTCCTCTCCGGTGGCCATGCGAACCAGCGGCGGGCCGCCCAGGAACACGCGGGCCTGGTTCCTCACCATCACCACGTGATCCGAAAGGCCCGGAATGTAGGCCCCCCCGGCAGTGCTCGAGCCGAACACCAGGGCCACCTGGGCGATGCCCTTACCGGACATCCGCGCCTGGTTGGCAAACACCCTCCCCCCGTTCTCGGCAAAGAGCTCGGCCTGGTGGGTCAGGTTGGCCCCGGCCGACTCGACGAGATAAACGCAGGGCAGGCGGTTCTCCAGCGCGATGGCCTGGGCGCGCAGCATCTTCTTCAGGGTTACGGGATAGATCGCCCCGCCCTTCACGGTGGGATCGTTGGCCGAGACCAGGCAGAGCCGGCCAGCCACGCTGCCAATGCCGGCGATCTGCGAGGCGCAGGGGCACTCGTCAGAGTACATCCCCCAGCCGGCCAGAGGGGAAAGCTCCAGAAAGGGGGTGCCGGGGTCGAGCAAGAGCTCCACCCGCTCGCGGGGCAAGAGCTTGCCGCGCTTTCGCATGCGCTCGGCCGCGGCCGCCCCCCCTCCCTGCTGGACCCGGG
>QWHO01000391.1 GCA_021404945.1 bacterium CPR1 | reverse complement strand
GCGCACTTGCAGCGTCCCGCCGTCCTGGACCAGCTCCACCGCGGCCGGATCAAACTTCTGGGTAAGCTCACCCTTCTTGCCCTTGACCTTGACCACGTCGTTGTTGACGACGATCTCCACTCCCTGCGGGAGCTTGATGGGCAGGCGACCAATGCGTGACATCTTGTCCTCCTCAGTTGACCTTCGTCTTACCAGACGTAGGCCATCAGCTCGCCGCCCACGCCCATCTTCTGGGCGT
Organism: bacterium CPR1; assembly: GCA_021404945.1. Classification (GTDB taxonomy): domain Bacteria; phylum Vulcanimicrobiota; class Xenobia; order Xenobiales; family QWHO01; genus QWHO01. The sequence continues at coordinate 10,243 of QWHO01000391.1, read as the reverse complement.
TGCGACCGGTCAGAATTCCCTTGGGGGTCGACACGACAACCGTGCCCAGCCCACCGAAGATACGCGGAATTTCGTCCTTCCCCACGTAAACGCGCAGGCCCGGCTTGCTCACGCGCTTGAGGCCGGTGATGATGCGCTGGCGGTCGTGGGTGTACTTCATGGTGATCCGCAGCGTGCCCTGGACGCCCGTCTGGATGAGCTGGTAGTCCTTGATGTAGCCCTCTTTCTTGAGAAGCTTGGCAAGCTGTTCTTTAACCTTAGAAGCCGGAACGTCCACCTGGTCGTGCAGCGCCTTGTTGGCGTTGCGCACTCGGGTGAGCATGTCGGCGATGGGATCGGTGGTCGGCATAAACTTCCTCCAAACCTGTTGACGCAGGATCTACCAGCTGGACTTGCGCACACCCGGGATCTCGCCCCGATGCGCCATGGAACGGAAACAGATGCGGCACAGGCCGAACTTCCGCAGATAGGCTCGCGGCCGCCCGCAGACCGAGCAGCGGTTACGCAGGCGAACCTTGTATTTTACCCGCTTCTCGCGAGTCTTAACTTCTTGCGCCGTTGTGGCCATTGGATCGAACGCTCCTTTTACTGCTTGCGGAGAGGGCAACCGAGCAGCCGGAGAAACTCGGAGCCTTCCTCATCGGTTTTGGCGGTGGTCACGATGCAGATGTCCATCCCACGAACGCGATCCACCTTGTCGTAGTCGATCTCGGGGAAGATGATCTGCTCCTTGAGCCCGAACGAGTAGTTGCCGCGCCCATCAAACGACTTGGCGGAAAGGCCGCGGAAGTCACGGATGCGGGGTAGCACCAGGTTGAAAAGCTTGTCCAGGAAGGCCCACATCTTGGGACCCCTCAGGGTGACCTTGGCACCGATCTTGACTCCGGCCCGCAACTTGAAGTTGCTGATCGCCTTCTTCGACTTGGTCACCACCGGCTTCTGGCCCGTGATGGCCACCATGTCACCCACCGCGCTGTCGAGGATCTTCGGGTTGGCGATGGCCTCACCCAGCCCCATGTTGACCACCACCTTCTCCAGGCGGGGAATCATCATGACGTTGGAGTATTTGAAGCGCTCCTTCATCGCCGGAGCAACCTCTTTGTGGTACTTGTTCTTCAGGCGCAACTCAATCTTCTGGAGCTTGCCATCGGACATGCCACCCTTCTTGCCACCCTTTTCCTTGCCGCCACCATCACCCTTGGCAGCCTTCTTCTCTTTCGCTTCAGCCATCGTCTTGTTCCCTTATTCCGTTGATTGCGTTAGAAGTCGGCGTTGCACTTCTTGCAGACGCGGAAAACCTTCTTGTTGTCGCCCTCGACCACGCGCTTGTTACCCGTGCGCGAAGGCTTACTGCATTTGGGGCAGACCAGCATCACATTGCTGGCGTGAATCGGCATGGCCTTCTCCACGATGCCCCCCTGTTGGGCCGGCGGGCGGGGCTTGGTGTGCCGCTTGACGAGATTCACCCCGTCCACGGTCACTTTGCTCTTCTCCGGGTCGACCTTGATGACTTTGCCCTTCTTGCCCGCAAAGGGGCCGCTCAGGACCAGAACCATATCGTCTTTCTTCACGTGCATGTCACAGCACCTCGGGGGCCAAAGATACGATCTTCATGAAGTCGCGGTCGCGCAGCTCACGCGCCACCGGACCGAAGATTCGGGTTCCGCGGGGATTAAGGTCGTCACGGATGATGACCGCGGCGTTCTCATCAAAGCGGATGTAGGAACCGTCTGGACGACGGATCGGCTTCTTGGTGCGCACCACCACGCACTTGACCACGTCGCCCTTCTTGACGGCGGCGCCGGGAGTGGCTTGTTTGACGGAGGCCACAATGATGTCGCCCACGCCGGCATACTTGCGGGTAGAGCCACCCATCACGCGAATGCACATGACTTCACGCGCACCCGAGTTGTCGGCGACCCTGAGTCGGCTTTGCTGCTGAACCATAGCTTCCTTACCTTGCCTTCTCCAGGATGGTGACCACGCGCCAGCGCTTCTCCTTGGACATGGGACGGGTTTCCATGATCTTGACCCGGTCGCCCGGCTCACAGGAGTTGCTCTCGTCATGGGCTTTCAGCCTGACGGTACGCTTGATGATCTTCTTGTAAAGCGGGTGCGGGAACTGGCGCGTGACCGCCACCACAACCGTCTTTTCCATTTTGTTGGACACCACCGTTCCGGTTCGGACTTTGCGGCGGGTTCGGGTTTGAGCCTCAGCCATCGCTTAGCCCTCCTTCTTTCCGGTGAGTTCTTTTTGGCGGATGACCGTGTGCAGCTGCGCGATCTTCTTGCGGGTTTTCTTGATCTGCGAGTTGTCGGTCAGACGCTGGGTCGCGATCTGGAATCGCAGGTTGAACAACTCTTCCTGCGCGCCCTTGAGGTCGCTGGTCAACTCGGCCAGCGACGATTCTTGCAGTTTCTTGATATTACTCTTCATGCTCTCCGCCCAGCGACTCGCGTACGAGGAATCGGGTGCGCATCGGCAGCTTGAAGGCTGCCAGGCGCATGGCCTCACGGGCCAGATCTTCAGGCACCCCGGCCACTTCGAAGAGGATGCGGCCAGGTTTGATCACGGCCACCCAGAACTCGGGCGAGCCCTTGCCGGAGCCCATACGGGTCTCGGCCGGCTTCTTGGTCACCGACTTGTCCGGGAAGATGCGAATCCACACCTTGCCACCGCGCTTGATGTGGCGAGTCATCGCCACACGAGCGGCCTCAATCTGGCGGTCGGTCACCCAACACGGCTCGGTGGCCTGCAGCGCGAAGTCGCCGAAGTGCACCTTGTTCCCCCGGTGCGCTTTGCCATTCATCCGTCCGCGCTGAACCTTGCGGAATTTTACTCGTTTAGGAGCCAGCATTGCTCGTCTTCCTCCAAAACCTTAGAGCGCCTCAGCCTGAACCGGAGCCGGCTCGGCGCGCTGCGGCAGGATCTCGCCGCGGTAGATCCACACCTTTACGCCGATCCGACCATAGGTCGTCTTGGCTTCGGTAATGGCATAGTCGATGTCGGCCCGCAGCGTGTGCAGCGGAACCTTGCCCTGGAAGGTGCGCTCGGTGCGGGCGATTTCCGCTCCACCCAGGCGCCCAGAGATTTGTACTTTGACACCCTTGGCACCGGCCTTGATGCTGCGCAGCACGGCCTGCTTCATGGCCCGCCGGAAGCTGACGCGCTTCTCCAGCGACTCGGCGATGTTCTCGCCAACCAGGTGGGCATCGAGCTCGGGCTGCTTGATCTCGGATACCGAGATCTTGATCGGCTTGCCAGTGAGCTTCTCCAGGCCGCGGCGCAGCTCTTCGATGCCCGCGCCGCGCTTGCCGATCACCAGACCCGGCTTGGCGGTGCTCAAGATGACGTGCACCTTGTTGGCGCGCTCAATCTCGATCTTGCTCAGGCCGGCGTGGCGCAGCGTCTTTTTCAGGTGGCGCCGGATCAAGTAGTCTTCGTGGAGCCACTCGGCGTAGTTCTTCTGCTGGAACCAGCGAGAGTCCCAGCCTTTGATGACGCCGATGCGGAACCCGATGGGGTGAATCTTTTGACCCATAACCTTTACCGACCCTCCTCACGAACTTTGAGCTCGATGGTCACGTGGCTGGTGTACTTCTTGACACCCGATGCGCGACCACGAGCGCGCGGGATGAAACGCTTGACAGCCGGGCCCTGATCGACGAAGGCGCGCCACACGAAGAGACGGTCCGGGTCGAGCTCATGATTGTTCTCAGCGTTGGCCACGGCCGAGTTGAGCACCTTGACCAGCGTACGGGCCGCCCGCTTGGGCGTGAAGTTCAGGATGTTGCGGGCGTCCTCAACCGAGCGGCCACGGATGGCGTCCACGACCAGGCGCATCTTGCGCGGAGCCGTACGAACATACTTGGCGATCGCCCGAGCATCGGGCTTGACTTTGACGCCCTTGTCCGGCTTGGTGGCAGGCGCCTTCCTGGCAGGGGGCTTGTCGCCACCTTCCTTCTTGGCAGCCGCAGCGGACTTCTTTGCCGCTGCAGGTTTGTTTTCAGGCTGGTCCTTGCTGGCCATGATTCCTCCGAATGTTCTCCTGCGCTCGTTTGCGCTTACTTCTTGGGCTTGCTCTTCTTCTCGGCCTTGCCGCCCGAGTGACCGCGATAGGTGCGGGTGGGAGCGAACTCACCGAGCTTGTGTCCCACCATCTGCTCCGAGACGTAGATTGGAACCGACCATGTCGGGAGTCACCGTGCTGGCGCGCGCCCACGTCTTCACGACCTTCTTCTCATTTTTCTGGTTGAGAGCGTCGATCTTCTTGGCGACGTTCAGGTCCACGTAGGGACCCTTCTTGACCGATCTGGACACTGGATTTCCTCCTACCGATAGCTCTTGTAGCCAGCTAACCCCTCAAGCTACGCTCGGGCTCGCTACTATTTCTTCCGCCTGCGCACAATCATTTTGTCGCCTGGCTTACTCCTGCGGGTCTTCAGACCCAGCGCCGGCTTACCCCACGGAGTGGTGCTCGGCCGACCCGGAGTCGAGCGGGCCTCGCCGCCCCCGTGGGGGTGATCGCAGGGGTTCATGGCGATGCCGCGGGTCTGCGGACGCTTGCCCAGCCAGCGCGAACGACCGGCCTTGCCGATGTCGACGTTCTCGTGCTCGAGATTGCCGACCTGGCCCACCGTTGCCCGGCAGTCCTGGGAGACGTAGCGCATCTCGCCCGAAGGAAGACGCACCAGCACCAGAGCCCCTTCCTTGGCCATCAACTGGCCCGAGGCGCCGGCCGATCGAATCATCTGAGCCCCGCGGCCCGGGTAAAGCTCCACATTGTGGATGACCGTGCCGACCGGCATCTGGCGCATGGGCAGGGCGTTGCCCGGCTTGATGTCTGCCTCCTCGCCCGAGACCACGCGATCATTGACCGCCAGGCCGTGCACAGCCAGAATGTAGCGCTTCTCACCATCGAGGTAATGCAACAACGCGATGCGAGCCGAACGGTTGGGGTCATACTCGATGGTGGCGACACGGGCGGGGATTCCGTCCTTGTTGCGTTTCCAGTCGATGATGCGGTAAAGCCGCTTGTGCCGGCCTCCGCGATGGCGCGCGGTGACACGCCCCTGGGCGTTGCGGCCGCCGGTCTGACGCAGCGGCTCGCAGAGTGAGGCTTCCGGCTTGCTGGCAGTGATTTCTTCGAAACCACTGACGCTCATATGGCGGCGGCCTGGACTGGTCGGCTTGAATTTGCGGGTCGACATCTCAGCCAGGGCTCCTTTCAAACAGATTGCTGATGTTCTTGTGGCTGGGCTCGCAGGCTCGCTGCGCGCTTCGCTCGAACTTCTTTGCTAGGCTCGCAGGCTCACTGCGCGCTTCGCTTGCCGATGAAAACCAGGTGATTATCCGACAAGCGGGGTTGTCGGCGGTAAACGGGTTGTTAAACTTCCAGCAACGGCGTGCCGTTGAGCTCGATCTTGTCGCCCTCCTTCAAGGTGACGACGGCCTTCTTCCATTCGCGGGTCTCACCGAGCGTCCGGCCCCGACGGCGAACCTTCGAGGATGTGCGCAGGGTGGTCACCTTGGTCACAGTCACGCCGAAAATCTCCTCCACGGCGCGCCGGACCTGAATTTTGTTGGCCTGAGGATTCACCTCGAAGGTGTACTTGTTCTCCACTGCGATCGTCATGGTCTTCTCGGTGATGATCGGTCGCTTGAGGATGTCGCGTGCGTTCATGCGCCGCAGGTGGGCGACGCTGGACGGGGGCTTCTGGGGCTTGCTCACGGCTTGAGTACCTCCTGAATCTTCTCCAGGGCGGCCTGGGTGAACACGAGCCGCTTGGATAAAACCACATCGAGCAGGTTCAGGTTGGCGACCTGAGCCACGCGCACGTTGGGCAGATTGGCGGCCGACTTCTGAACCTTCTCATCCATGCCGTCGAGCACGATGAGAGCGTTGGGAACCGGCAGGTTCTGCTTCTCGCCCTTCTTGGCGGTCTGCTTCACCGGGGTGGTCTCGACCTTGATGTCGGCCAGAAACTTGGCAAACGTCTTGGTCTTGAACTCGCTCATGGTGATGGCCGAGACCGGGGTCAGCATCTCCTCGCGCACGCGCTGCGACAGAGCCGAGCGCAGGGCCAGGTGGCGCATGTTCTTGGGCAGCTTCTGGATATACTTGCGGGGGCGCGGTCCAAAGGTCGTGCCGCCGCCTTTCCAGATCGGCGAGCGCCGGCTTCCGTGACGGGCCATGCCGGTTCCCTTCTGGCGCCAGGGCTTGCGACCGCCTCCTCGGACCTCACCGCGGGTCTTGGTGCAAGATGTTCCGTGGCGCAGGTTGGCCTGCAGACCCACGGTAATCTGGTGGATGATGGCTTCGTTGTAAGGAACCTCGAAAACCTCGGGCGAAAGCTCGATGCTTCCGACGTTCTTTCCGCTCATATCGAGCACAGCAAGCTTAGGCATGACAGCTCCTTACTTCTTGCCCGACTTGACCGCGGCGCGCACCGTGACCAGGCGGTTATTGGGGCCTGGAATGGCGCCGCGGATCAGGATCAGGTTCTTTTCGGCGTCGACCTTGACGACTCTGAGGCCGAGCTGGGTGACCTGAACGTCACCCATGTGGCCAGGCTTGCGAGTCCCCACGAAGACGCGGGCCGGGTCGGTGCCGCCACCCGAGCAGGGCTGGCGGTGGGTCATGGAGCCGTGGCTGCGGGGGCCGCCGCCAAAGCGATGCCGCTTCATGGTGCCCTGGAAGCCCTTGCCCTTGGAGATGGCGGTTACATCGACTTTCTCGCCGGCCTCGAACATCTCGACCCGAATCTCGTCGCCCCGCTTGAGGGTGTTGCTCTCGTCCACCCGAAACTCACGCAGATAACGCAGGTTCGGCAGGTTGGGCTGGTTCGCGTCACCCTTCTTGGGCCGAAACTGGCCCTTCTCGGGCTTATTCAAAAGCTTCTCGCGAATCAACGCGTAACCCACCTGAACGGCCTCGTAGCCATCCTTGCTCTTGGTGCGGCGGCGCACCACGATGCACGGGCCGGCCTCGACCACGGTGACGGGGACGATCAGGCCGTTCTCGTCGAACACCTGGGTCATTCCGATTTTCTTGCCAAGAATCGCCTTCATGACAGTCTCCTAACCCTTGATCTCGATGTCCACGCCAGCCGGCAGGTCGACCTTCATCAACTGCTCGATCGTCTTCTGGGACGGGTCGAAGTAGATGTCGATCAACCGCTTGTGGGTGCGGATCTCGAAGTGCTCGCGCGACTTCTTGTCGACGTGGGGCGAGCGGTTGACACAGTAAATGTTCTTCTCCGTGGGCAGCGGAACCGGCCCGGAGATGTTAGCACCCGTCTGACGGGCGATCTGCACGATCTTCTCGGCCGACTCGTCGAGAATGGCGTGATCGAACGCTTTGAGTCGGATACGGATCCTCTGCTTGGCCATGAACTGGATACTCCTTAGGACATTTTAGGAGGAGCCGGCTCCTCGCCGGAGCCGGCTCCTCGTTGGTGAGGGCTCCCCCTCTAAGCGATCACCTCGGTGACGACACCGGCACCAACAGTGCGGCCGCCCTCGCGGATAGCGAAGCGCAGGCCGACTTCGATGGCGATCGGCTGGATGAGTTTGACGTCAAGGGTGACGTTGTCACCCGGCATCACCATCTCCATTCCGTCAGGAAGCTTGCACTCGCCGGTCACGTCCGTCGTGCGGAAGTAAAACTGCGGGCGGTAGCCCTGGAAGAACGGGGTGTGCCGGCCGCCCTCGTCCTTGGAAAGGACGTAGACGTTGGCCTTGTACTGGGTGTGAGGTTTGATGCTGCCCGGCTTGGCCAGCACCATTCCGCGCTCGATGTCGGTGCGGTTGACGCCACGGAGCAGAAGGCCCACGTTGTCGCCAGCCCGACCCTCGTCGAGAATCTTGCGGAACATCTCGACGCCGGTGACCACGGTCTTGCGGGTCTCGTCGCGGATGCCGACGATCTCGACCTCTTCGCCCGTCTTGATGATGCCCCGCTCGACGCGGCCGGTGCCGACCGTGCCACGGCCGGTGATGGTGAACACGTCCTCGATGGGCATCAGGAAAGGCTGGTCAATGGGACGCTGCGGTTCCGGGATGTAGCTGTCCAGGTGGTCCATCAGCTCCCAGATCTTGACGGCCCACTTGTCGTTGCGCGACTTGTCGGCGGCGTTCAGAGCCTGCAGGGCGGAGCCCTTGACAATCGGGATATCGTCGCCTGGGAACTCATACTTGTTCAGCAGGTCGCGAACTTCCATCTCGACGAGCTCGATGAGCTCGGGGTCGTCGACCATATCGACCTTGTTCAGGAACACCACGATGTATGGCACGTTCACCTGGCGGGCCAGGAGAATATGCTCGCGGGTCTGGGGCATCGGGCCATCGGTGGCGGCGACCACGAGGATCGCGCCGTCCATCTGGGCGGCGCCGGTGATCATGTTCTTGATGTAGTCGGCGTGACCCGGGCAGTCCACGTGGGCGTAGTGACGTGCATCGGTCTCATACTCCGCGTGGTAAATGGCGATCGTGATTCCACGCGCCTTCTCTTCGGGAGCGTTGTCGATCTCGTCTACGTTCAGCGCCTTGGCGCCCTTAGCCGCAGCCAGCACGTTGGTAATCGCAGCGGTCAAAGTGGTTTTGCCATGGTCGACGTGACCGATGGTGCCCACATTGACGTGCGGCTTGGTGCGGACAAATTTCTCTTTACCCATGATTGCCTCCGTTTCGTTCCCTTGGGACCCTCGTCCCAAACTTGTTCGCTACCCTCGCAGGGCTTGCAAATGTAGCTACACCGCTTTGCCATAAAAACGGGAAATGATCTCTTCCTGAATGGGCTTAGGAACCTCGGCGTAATGCGAGAACTCCATAGTGTACGTTCCTCGACCCTGTGTCAAGGAGCGCAAATTGCCCACATAGCCGAACATCTCGGCCAGCGGTACCAACGACTTGATCGTCTGCGTGTTGCCCGGTGTGGGGCTCACGCCTTCGATCTTGCCGCGCCGGCTGTTGATGTCGCCGATCACGTCACCGAGATAGTTGTCTGGGACAACCACCTCCACTTTCATGACCGGCTCTTTCAAATAACAATCGTTCTTGCGAAGAGCCTCCTTGACCGCCATGGAACCCGCGATCTTGAAGGCGATCTCGCTCGAGTCCACCTCGTGGTAAGACCCGTCCACCAGGGTGACTTTGATGTCCACCACCGGATAACCGGCCAGCACGCCCGTGGAGAGTCCTTCCTTGACTCCCACCTCCACCGGAGCCACGTACTCCTTGGGAACCGTGCCTCCGACGATCTTGCTCTCAAAAACAAAACCTTTCCCCGGAGCCAGTGGCTCGACCTCGATCCAGACGTGGCCGAATTGACCACGACCACCAGTCTGGCGCACGAAGCGACCTTCCGCTTTCAGGGCGCGGCGGACGGCCTCTTTGTAAGCCACCTGAGGACGGCCCACGTTCGCGCCGACCGAGAACTCTCGCAGCAGGCGATCGACGATGATCTCCAGGTGCAACTCGCCCATCCCCGAGATCATGCACTGGCCGGTCTCTTCGTCGGTGCGGGTGCGGAAGGTGGGGTCCTCTTCCGAAAGCTTGGCCAGAGCGATACCCATCTTGTCCTGGTCAGCCTTGGTTTTTGGCTCGATGGCCACACTGATGACCGGCTCGGGGAACTCAATCTTCTCAAGTTGGATACTGTTCTTCTCATCCGAGAGCGTGTCGCCGGTGGAGGACTGCTTCAGCCCCACGATGGCGCCCAGCTCGCCGGCCTGAATGGCGTCGACGTCCTCGCGACGGTCGGCGTGCATGCGCAGCAAGCGCCCGATACGCTCGCGCTTGCCGGTCGTGGAGTTGAGCACCGCCGTGCCGGTTTTCAGCACGCCTGAGTAGACCCGAGCGAAGGCAAGTTTGCCCACATACGGGTCGGTGGCAATCTTGAAGACCAGAGCCGAAAGCGGCTCGTCGGGGTCGGCGTGACGGACCTTTTCCTCGCCCGTGTCCGGGTCGACGCCCACCACGGCGGGCACTTCCAGTGGCGAGGGAAGGTAGTCCACCACACCGTCGAGCAAAGGCTGAACGCCTTTGTTCTTGAAAGACGAGCCACAGAACACCGGGACGATCTCGTTGCTGACCGTACGCTTGCGAAGGCCCCGCTTGACCTCCTCGTCGGTGAGGGGAATGCCCTCGAGGAACTTCAGGGTCAGCTCTTCGTCCGATTCTGCCGCAGCTTCGACCATCTTCTCGCGGAAGGTCTCGATCTGCAGAGCCAGGTCTTCCGGT
>QWHO01000390.1 GCA_021404945.1 bacterium CPR1 | reverse complement strand
GCGGCCGTGATCGAAATGAGCGTGCGCGCTGTCAAGCGAGCCGGCGAGGACCGGCTCGTCGCGGTGCTGGAGCGCGGCGCGGACGCAGCGCCAGCGCAAGGGCGCTTGCTGATCACCCTTTCGCGGCCGGAGGCGCATGTCATCTTCCATGAATTGCGCGCTGAGAAGACGCTGCCAGGGCAGACGTTCGAGTTGATGGCGAACGTCGTGACGCAGCTACAGGGCAAGCTGACGGCCGTGGAACTGGTGGCTGACGACGCCGGCAAGCCAGCCGCTCGGTTGCGCCTGGAGGGCGCCGAGGGCCGCTCAACGATCCCGACACGGGCGATCGAATCGCCGATACCTTCCGCAACGCCGTGGAAGGCGCCGCGGTGGGCACGGTGGCAGGAGCCCGGGCCGGATTCATCGCCGGTTTCCAGGGTGGAACCGGCGTGGTGGACGGCGTGTGGGACGGCCTGGCGGGCATCGCCGCCGCCATCAAAGAAGCAATTTTCGGTAAGAAGTAAGTTGAGAGGACCTACCAGACCATGACGATCCAGACCCTTCCCAATCTCCCTGCCTTGCGCAGCTACGCCCCCCCCGCCCCGCCGGCCACACAGCCCCCGGTCGAGGAACCCTCCAGCTTGTTCCGCCGGGGCGTGGAAGGAGTGGCCGGGGCCGTGGGTGGCGTGGTCAGCGCCACCTTCCACCTGCCGATGGGCCTGTTTGCTGGCATTGGCGAGGCGCTGGCCGAAGAGAAGAATATGCCTGGCCGGCCCCACCGGTGCCGCGATCGGCGCCGGGGTAGGCGCCGGCGCCGGTCTGATCGGGCGCGCCCTGGTCTGGAAGTCCGGCGCCGACCGCCAGTTCCTGCACGGCGTGCAGCAGTCGGTGGACAGGGCCGTGGCCGACAACAAGGACGGCTCGAAGACCAAGATCATGGTGCAGAACTTCACCGAGGGTGCCATCGTGGGTATCGGCGCCGGGGCCCGGGAGGGATGGCACATTGGCGTCGACGCCGGGAAGGGAGCTGTCAGCGGCATCATCGACGTGGTCGAAGGCGTGGCTGAGGGCGTCTGGGAAGCGATCCGCGGCCAGCGCAAGTAAGCTGTCGGACCCCGGAAGATTATTCACTTCCCCTCTTGGGACGCACCACCACGCCCCCGATCACCAGGTTGCCCTGGTCGTTCTGGCCCACCGCCTGGGGCGGGGTGGGGGGCTGGCCGCCCCGCTCGAGCACGAAGACCTGGCTGAGCCGCTGGCGGGTGCCGGCCGGGTCGTCCTGGGCAAAGCGGGTGATGGCCTCGCGCACGTAGTCGATCTTGCGGTCGTTGGCGGTGGCTCCCGGTGACCCGGCCGGGCCAGACAGAATCTCCCCGAACAGCTCGGCTCGCTCCTCCAGGGCTTCCCCCTCGACGGTGACCGCCATCAGGGGCAGGGCCTCGGCGGCTCGATCGACTCCATGGCGGCCGGCCAGATCGACCAGCGCGTCGGTCACCCGCATGCGGTCTTGAGGCTCGAAGCTGCAGGCGATCTCGCCATAAAGATGGGCCGACTGCCTGAGGTCGCTCACCTGGCTGAGCCGGGCCAGGCAGCGCATGCGCTCCTCGGGGTCGGGGCCGCTGTAGGCCGCCTCCCAGAAGTCGGCCCGCTGCTGAGCGTTCAGACCCGGGGGCAGCAGCGGGTCGAGGGTGCGTGCCAGGGCATAGCGCTCGATGAGCTGGTCGGGCTGCTCCACCACCGTCGGGTTGAAGGGGATGCGCGGGCCGTCCGTCGAGCTCACCCAGATCACTTTGTCCTGCTGCTCGACCACTCGGCAATAGGCTCGAAAAGCGTCGTGATCGGTGTCGGTGAATACGGTGCGGCTGTCCGAGCCCGAGCCGTGGAAGCTAAAGTCCTGCTCAGAGAGCTGCTTCAGGCCCTCGGCCAGGGCCGGGCGGGCCAGTCCGAAGTCCTGTCCGCTGGCGTGGAAATAGCACAGCGCGCTTACCGTCTCGGCCGAGCGGATGTCGAGCGGCTTACGCTGCCCCGGCGGACGCACAGCCAGGCGCCCGTGGCGCTCGCCGGTCGCCACGTAGCGATAGAGGGCCAGCCGGTCATTGACGGCCCCGTCCATGGCGCCGCGCATCTCGAGCACGGTGAATTTGTGGTCGCCCAGATCCTTGACGGCCAGGGCCAGCCGGTCCTCGGTCTGACCCAGGTGCACCGCCTCGAGCTGGCCGAGCTCGCTCTCTTCCACCTGGATGGGCACCGCGTCCCGCCCGCTGCGCACGCTGAAGGTCTCTCCCTCGCGGTTGAGACGAACGCCGCTCTGGCGCAGGCGATCGAGTCGGGCAGAATCCACCAGCATGCCCGCAAGGGTAGCACGCTGCTCTGAAAATGATCTGAAAGTTCATCCACAGTTTACCAACACCCCCCCCTGTTCACGTTATGGTGACGTCGTTGTTCTCGGGGGAGCAGCCTAAAAACAGAGGAGGACCCATGATCCGCGACCTGCAGAATTTCGCCCTCAACACCAACCAGGCTGTTACCCGCCCGAGCTGCTCGTGCGGATCGTGCGCCAAGTGCGCCCCCAGGGCCGCCGATCCGAAGGAGACGGTCGAGCTCGGCTCCTCCTCTCCCAAGTCGGCCCCGCAACTGAGCCTGCAGTCGCGCATCGCCTCGGTAGCCGCTGAAGCCGCCCACCTCGAGCAGAAGCTCAACGAGCACGTCGAGGGCGAGGTGATCGTCAAGCTCAAGCCCGGCAGCCAGGGCCTGGATGACTTCGCGGCCGAGTTTGGCGGCCAGACCCTGCACAAGTTCGACATCCCCAAGGACATCTACCAGAGCTTCGGCGGCGACCTGCTCCACATCAAGCTGCCGGCCGGCATGAGCACGGCCGCGGGCATCGCCCTGATGAGCAAGGACGAGCGGGTGGCCTACGCCACCACCAACGACGTCCTCAAAGCCCTGGGTGACCCGGTGGGCCCCAACGACCTCGACCCCAAGCTGTGGGGCCTGCACAACACCGGCCAGAACGGTGGCACGGCCGACGCCGACATCGACGCTCCCGAAGCCTGGGCCACCTCCATCGGCTCGCGCTCGGGCCCGGTCATCGCCGTGATCGACACGGGTGTGGACTACAACCACCCCGACCTGGCCGCCAACATCTGGACCAACCCCAACGAGATTCCCGGTGACGGCATCGACAACGACGGCAACGGCGTGGTGGACGACGTGCACGGCTACAACGCCATCAACGGCTCGGGCAACCCGATGGACGACCACTACCACGGCACTCACTGCGCCGGCACCATCGGCGCCGAGGGCAACAACGGCCAGGGCGTGGTGGGCGTGCAGTGGGAAGCCCAGATCATGCCGGTCAAGTTCCTCTCCGGCTCGGGCAGCGGCACCCTGGCCGATGCCGTGAAAGCCATCATGTATGCCGGGCGCAACGGGGCCCGCATCACCTCCAACTCGTGGGGCGGCGGCGGTTACAACCAGGCACTCTACGACGCCCTGAAGAGCTCGCCCAGCCTGCACATCTTCGCGGCCGGCAACGAGTCCAACAACAACGACCGCCGTCCCGCCTACCCGGCCAGCTACGACCTGCCTAACATCGTCAGCGTGGGCGCCTCGGACAAGAACAACCGCCAGGCTTCCTTCTCCAACTACGGGGCCAAGACGGTCGATCTGCACGCTCCCGGCGTAGACATCTACTCCACCGTCACCAACGGCGGTTATCGCAACCTGTCGGGCACCTCGATGGCCTGCCCCCACGTCTCGGGCGTGGCCGGGTTGATCGCCACCGCCTACCCCGACGCCACCAACGACCAGATCAAGTCTCGCTTGATGAACGGCGCCGTCAAGGTGCCGGCCTTCGAGGGCAAGTCGGTCACGGGCGGGCTGCTCAACGCTCCTAACTCGCTGGACAACGACAGCCGGCCCCCGGCCGCTCCCAACGACTTCCGCGTCAGCGGCTCCACCGCCAATTCGGTGACCCTGAACTGGACGGCCACCGGCGACGACGGCTGGTGTGGACAGGCCTCGGGCTACGAGGTGCGCCTGGCCGATAAGCCCATCGTGGACGGTGAGGCGGCCGAGAACCAGGTGAGCTTCGACGAGGCGGCTTCGGTTCCGACCGGCTCTCCTTCGACCACCGGCACCATCGAGGGAGCCACCATCAGCGTGCCCCTCTCGGATACCGACAAGACCTATCACGTGGCCCTCAAGGTCACCGACAACGTGGGCAACCGCTCGGAGATCCGCACCGCCGAAGTGCGCGTGCCGGCCGCCACGGTCGCCTTCAAGGACGACTTCGAGGGCGAAGAGGCCAACTTCACCCCCGAGGGCCAGTGGGGCCGGGTCGAGATCGAGGGCCGGGGCAAGGTCTGGACCGACACCCCGAACGGCAACTACGACAACAGCCAGAACACCTCGCTCACCTCGCGGGCCATTGACCTGGGCAACCTGTCGGGCAGCACCCTGGTATTCGACTCCAAGATCGACTCGGAGCAGAACTACGACAAGGCCAACATCGAGGTCAGCACCGACGGGCAGACCTGGAACAAGCTGGCCGAGCTGAGCGGGCAGCAGGACTGGACCAAGCAGCAGGTCGACCTGTCGGCCTACGACGGCCAGAGCGTGCAGGTGCGCTTCCGCTTCCAAAGCGATAGCTCCCAGGCGGGCGACGGGTTCTACCTCGACAACGTGATGATCGCCGGCTCGCCGCGCCAGTAAGGCAGGCTCGGGTGAAAAGAGCACCGCTTGCGGGCGGTGCTCTTTTTCATGCTGCGCTGGCCTGAAGGCCAGAACAGGCTGGAGCCCGAACTACCACAGAGAACTGGACAGAGGGGGTGCCTCGTGGCCATCGAGGACTTGAACGCAGTCGCCCGCGCCGCTCAAGAATCCGGCCAGCTGCGCCGGCCACCCCGGCCTGTCGAAGAGCAGGCTCCTCCTCCCGCGGCTCCGGCCGCGCCCCGGGCTCAGGAAGAGCTGGAGCTGAGCGGGCCCTCTCGCCAGATTCAGGCCCGCGAGGAGCTCGAGCAGTCGCTCGAAGGGGTGGTCTCCACCTCAACCGGGAGTGCCGAGCCACCCCGGCGTCTCGAAGCCCTGAAGGCCCGCGAGCAGCTCCAGGAAGGCTTGCAGGACATTGCCGGCCAGGAGGCTCCCGCAGCTGAGGCTGAGGTCGGCCAGGCATCCGAGGCTCAGCTGCCGCCGAGGGCGCCCGAGAAGGGCCAGGGCACGCTGCCCCCCACCCTCTGGAACGAGCACGCCGTCAACACCGTCAACCAGAAGGGCCTCGAGCAGGGCTCCATTTCCCAAGAGCAGATCGACCGCAATACCAAGCTGGCCGAAGAGCACGGGGCCCGTGGGGGAGGGCTGGACCTGGCCAGCCTGGCCCGCGAGGTGGGAGTGGAGCCGGCGCGCCTTGATCCCAACCAGCTCGAAGCCGCCCGGCGCTACGTCGAGGACGGAGACCCGGCCCAGCAGTCCGAGCGGTTGCGCAAGGCGCTGAACAACTTCAACGTGCTCGATCAGGGCGGGCTCCCCAAGATGAGCCGCCAGGAGACCAACGACCTGATGTGGGGAGTGGCCCGGGTCCCCGGCCACGCCACCCAGAAGCTGGACGAGCAGGGATTGAGCCAGACCTTCCAGGAGGTGGCCGCAGCCGTGGCCTCGCCGGGTCAGCACAAGCTCAAGGTGGGCCAGCACACGCTGGAGATGAAGGTCAACCAGAGCGGCCAGGTGACCGAGTCGGAGACGAAGGCCCCCAGCGCCCTGAGCAAGATCGGGGGCTTTCTCAAGACCGCCATCCCGGTGGCGGCCACCGTGGCTGCCTTCATTCCGGGCGTGGGCACGGCCGTGGCCGCGGGCCTGCGCATCGCCTCCGCGGCCATCTCGGGCGTCAGCTCCATCAAGGACGGGAACTTCCTGGGAGCGCTGGGAGCGGTGGCCGGGGGGGTGGGGGCTGGCTTCAGCCTGGGGAGCTCGGCCGTCGCCGCCCGAGTTGCCAGCGTGGCCGATTCGGTGGGGGCCGGCTCGCGCGGGGTGCAGAGCATCAAGCAGGGTGGCGTGCTGGGCGTGGTCGGCGGCGTGGCCGGGGTGGCCGGGGCCGCCGCGGGTCTTTCCGGGCTCGACGACGCCGGCAAGGTCCAGGACATCTCCGGTAAGGTCTCCACCACGGCCAATCGGTTGGAGACGGCCCAGCGCTTCCGCACCGCCAGCGGAGCGGTAGAGCAGGCCGAGCAGCAGCTGACCGCGGCCCGGGCCACGGGAGATGCGGCCGCCATCGCCAGAGCCGAGCAGCAGCTTGACGAGGCCCGCCGCCTCAAGCAGACGGCCCTGCTGGCCGGGCTGGGGACGGCGGCCGAAGTGGGAGCGGCCCACACCTCGGGGGGAGCCTCCAACGCCCTGGGCTATGCCTCGCGCGGGCTCGACCTGACGGCTGACCTGAAGAACAAGGACTTCCTGGGAGCGGCCGCCTCGGCCACCGGCATCGCGGCCCGGGCCTCGGGCTCTCAGAGCCTGCAGGACGCTTCCCGGGTGGCCGACCAGAGCAACAATTTCCGCCTGGCAAGTCAAGCCGAGGGCCGGGCCCGGCAGGCCCTGCAGGACGCCGAGCGCAACCTGCAGCTGGCCCGCAGCTCGGGCGACCCGGAGGCGGTGCGCCAGGCCGAGCAGGCTCTCTCCTCGGCCCGCGAGCAGCGCGACTTTGCTCAGAGCAACAGCTACTTTGCCGGCGACCCGCCAGGCTTCCGAGCAATTGGAGGCGGCCGCCCGCAACCCCCGCGCCACGGGCGGGTTCCAGGACCTGGCGGCGGAAGCTCGCGCCGGCCTGCAGTCGGCCGAGGGCGAGCTGGCCGATGCCCTGGCCAGCGGCGACAAGGGCCGCATCGCCGAGGCTCGGGGGCGCTTTGAGGCGGCCAGCGCGCAGGCCTCGGAGCGCGCCCGGCTGATCGAGGCGGCCGTGGCACCGGCGGCTCTTCCCACTCCCGGGCTGGCGACCAGCTTCACGCTGCCCCCCGGCCAGCCTCCGGTCCAGGTCCAGGGCTCACCGACTTCCTCCAGCAACCGGGTCCAGGTTCCCAGGGCCGGGGTCAGGCCGCCCCTGGCGACACCCCAGCCGACCTCCGAGCCGTCCGAGCCGGGCCGGGTTTCGCCCTCCTGGGTGTTCGACGAGTCGCGCTACGAGATTCCTGCCAGCGGCAAGTACGTCCTGGGGCCCGACGGTCGGCCCTACGACGAGTCGGGCCAGCCCATTGCGTTGCGCCCCGTGGCGCCGGGCGACTATCGCGAGGCGGGGATGCGCCTGCTCGAGCATGAGCTCAGCTCCAACCTGCCCAGCACCACCGATCGGCGTCGCCCTCAGGACGTGCTGGCCCTGGTCATGGCGGCGCGCGGAGGCGACAACGGAGGTCGGGTGGATCAAACCGCGCGCGAGACCATCCGCCAGATCGTGGGCCGCGAGCTCACAGCCCAGGAGTATGGCGATCTCGATCACTACATCGACGGCTGGACTCATGTCGAAGCAACTCCCGCCGGTGGGGCGCTCAACAGCCTGCAGCGAGGGGCCAGCGCGGTCACGGGCTCGGCAGGCTACGTCTACTGGACCGCCCTCAAGGGCTACTCCCAGCTCCGGGGCGGTAACAGCGTAGCGGGGGCTTACCAGAACAACGAGAACACCTCCCGGGCCAACTGGCAGAACTACAACTCCTACAACGTGGGAGCCATCGACGCCTTGAAGACGGGCTACCCCTGGGACGCTCCCGAGAAGGGCATCAGCTACTGGGATGCGGTCAAGGCGTCCTGGGGCCTGTTCTGGGGCTCAGGAAACAAGTAGCCTTTCGTGCGCGCCTCATTCGCGGGGGTGACCCTGGAGCTGCCCGCCTTCTTTCAGGCGGGCTCCGAGGCTCTGGCAGTGCTCGAGCCGCAGCTCACCCTGAACGTCAAGACGCTGCCCGATGCGGCCTCGGCCGACGAGATCGCCGACGCCTACGCTCGCTTTCTGGGGCAGTCGATCCCTGGTCTGGAGGAGCTCTCGCGTGAGTCGACCGAGCTGGGAGTGCTGCGCGAGCAAACTTTCCGCCAGGATGCGTCCCAGGTCTACCAGCGCCAACTCTACCTGGTGCCCGTGCCGCCCAGGGCTTACGTGGTCACCTGCACGGTCGTGGACGCAGAGCTCGACTCTGCCCGCGAGCGGGCCGGCCGGGTTCTGGCTCGAGTCGCCAGGCCGGGGATGGACAGTCTGGGCCTGGGCGCGGTGGAGGTCGACCTGCCCGACTGCAACCAGGTGATGTTCCTGCCCGCCTCCCTGCCCGAGATGCTGCGGCCGATGCTGCTGATGGCCTGGGATACCTTTGGGGGCAGCCCGCAAGAGCACGCCGCCAGCACCCTGGCCGAGGCCGGGACCGAGATCGTGACTCTGGAGCAGGGGATGGTGGGCTCGCTCTACCGCCGGGAGATGCTACTGCAGCAAGACGGCAACGATCTCTTTGCCGCCCATCTGCACCTGCGCCGCGGACAACGCTCGGTGCTGCTGGCTCTGACGGGCGAGGTCCGCATTGCCTCGCTGCTCGCCGCGGCGGCGCGGGAGCTGGCCAGCCAGCTGTCCTATTTTCGCATTGACAGGCACCGAGACTTGCCATAAAATTCTGGCATACAGAGAGGTGCACCATGGCCACCAGAACGACAGTCTACCTGGATGAGGACCTGCTCAATCGAGCCCGCAACTTCCTGGACCCCAGGGGGTTGAGCAGGTGGATCAACGACCTGATTCGCGAGCGGGTTGTGGAGCTCGAACGGCTTCAGACAAAGGAACGCCTGCGCGCGGCCTACCTGGCCAAGAACCAGGACGATCAGGCCGATGCTGAGGACTGGGGCCCCCTGGAAACCGAGACCTGGCCCGAGTGAGCTTCCCGCGGCGCGGGGAGCTCTACTGGGTAAGCCTCGATCCCGCACTGGGAACCGAGATTCAGAAGACGCGCCCGGCACTGATTCTATCCAATGATGTTGGCAACGAGTATTCCCGGCGAGTCATCGTGGCTCCGATCACCTCTCGAAACCTGGACAAGATCCACCCGATTGAGGTGCTCGTGCCGGCGCCGTCAGGAGGGCTGAAGCAAGACAGCAAGGTGCTGCTCGATCAACTGAGGTCGGTGGACAAAATGCGTCTGCGCCAGCGAATTGGCTCTCTCTCGGAATCGCTGCTGCAAGAGGTTGAGAGGGCCCTGCGGCTGACGTTTGACCTGGATTGAGGCCGGTGTCCCATGTGCGTGCGGGGCTCAAAGCAGAATTTTGCTTGGCGAGGGAAGGCAAGTCCCTGGGCTGAATTGGATTTTGATGGAGCCGAAACTCGAGAGCCTGACGGATGCCCAGAGGCGACTCTGGCCAGAGTTGTCAGCCACTCCCTGCCATTTCACTCTGTACGGAGGCATCGCCATCGCACTTCGTTTTGGACATCGTTTTTCGGCCGATTTTGACCTGCTCTCTCAGCAGGCATTCGATCCTGAGTCTTTGTATCGCCAAATTCCCTACCTGAAACAGGCAAGTGTGCTTCAGATGGGAGCAAACACGCTCACCTGCTCGGTAGAGCGCGGGGAGGCCGTGAAAATTTCGTTCTTCGGTGTGCCCGACAGCCGCGCGAGACTACCTGGATTTGGACGTCTTGATGACCCGAGGACGGGTCGACCTGTTGACCGCCCTGGCTGCCGGTCGACTGGTTTATGGACCAATGTTCAACGCCCAGATTACATTGAAGGCCCTGTCCTACTATGGTGACGGCGATCTGTCGGGACTTCCTGCTGAGGTCAAGGCGCGACTGACGGAGGCGGCGCGCACTGTGGACCTGAAGCGCTTATCCTCACGGCTGCAAGAATTGGGTGGCACGTGATGACCATCGAGAAGTCGCCAGAGATGCTCGCCATTGCGCGCCGCGTGGTGTGGTTCGCTACTCCCGAAGAAGCGCTTGAGCAGCCCGCTCTGTTCCTGGCTCACGTGATGACCTACGGCCTTGTCGAGGATGTGCTCATTGTGCAGCAAGCGGTGGGGATGGAGGCCTTTCGGAGCGTCCTGGACGCGCCGCCGCCGGGCGTATTCGACCCGCGCTCCTGGTCTTATTGGAACCTCATGTGCGACCGCTGGCCAGCGCCACCACTGCCGGAGAGGCAGTTTCCCGACTGAGCCAGGGTGAGCGGGAAGGTCGAATGTGGCCTGTTGGGCTTGCACCTTAGGAAGATAGCGAGCGCAAGACCTTTTAATAGGGCATGTTCCAGTCGGCCAGCCCCACCTGGAGCACCGGTGCCGGCCAGTCGGGCCGGCCCTTCACGGTGGCCAGGGAGATCTCCACGGTATGCCCGTCCTTGCGGGCCCTCAGCTCGGAGTGGATCTCGGCCCAAACCTGGCCGTCGCGCACCATCTGGCGGGGCTTGTTGTCGGTGACCGCCCACCCCTCCGCCTTCAAGCGGTCGCGAACGGCCGTGTAGGCCTGTTTGGGATCCCCCACCACGGCGTAGGACACATTGTGGGTTGTGCCCAGTTGAGCCGGCTTGAGGCCCCGGATCTGGTTGATCCAGGTCAGCTCGGCGGGCAGGGTGGCGGCCCCGCACACGGCGGCCAGGGCCAGGACGAGAAGCATCATCGCGCGCATGTTGATCAGGTTCCCGGTGGTCTGCTGACAGCCCTTCCCCTTCCGGGCCTCCTTACAGACAAAGGAGGGTGGCCTGGGGTCTACGCCGACAATGTCCCGGGCGAGCCGCCGACATCGGTACTACAACATATCCGCCACCTGAACGACCCGGTCAGGAGAGCATAATGGCGCCACACAGGCCTCGGCCTCAAACACGGTCACTTCCATCTCTCCCTGGATGAGCTCGACCCGCTCCCTGGGGCCCGGCCTCAGCCATTTTGTAGTATTCGTCTCGATTGAAAGTGCGGGCAGGGGCGTGCACGACGATGCTCATGACCAGAAGATTCCCTCCATTGCGCGCAAGTTCCTTGAGGGGGGTCCCGGTGGTCTGTTAACAGCCCTTCCCTTTTTCCGCCGGCCGGGATGAGTAAACTTTCAACGTGCGCATCTCAAGCCTTGCCCTCTCGTTCATGCTGTTTGCCAGCCCCGTGCGAGCTGGCTCCGAGCCCCCCGCCGGGCCGGCCGACCGGGTCACCCTGGACCAGAGCACTGATCCACTGCCCGATTTTCTGCCCGTGCCCGACAGCCGTCAGAGCACGAGCTACTCCTGCGGGGCTGCCGCCCTGCGCTCCGTGCTCGGCTACTACGGCATCCAGGTAGACGAAGAGGAGTTGATGGCGAAGCTGGCCACCAGCCCTCAGGAGGGCACCCGCCCTGAAGCCATCCTGCGCGTGGCCCGCGAGTATGGCCTGGAGGCCGAGCTGCGCCAGGGCGTCACCCTCGACGAGCTCGAGCGGGAGGTGACGGCCGGACGTCCCACCATCGTGGACGCCCAGGCCTGGCGCGAGGGTGAGGAGCTGAAGCTACCCTGGACGGAGGTCTGGGAGTCGGGCCACTACATGGTGGCCATCGGCATGGACAAAGGCAATGTCTACTTCGAGGACCCGTCGCTGGAGTGGAGCATGGGCAAGATCCCCCGCCAGGAGCTGATGGACCGCTGGCACGATTACGAGAACGGCCCCAACGGCGAGCGCCAGGTCTACCGCCAGGCGGCCATCTTCTTCCGGGGTAAGAAGCCATCGCCCCCACCGGTGGTCATTCCCATCGACTGAGTGCGGTTCCCTGCGAAATTTTCGGTACCGGGCTGGCGGGTAAGGAGGCTGTAGCGGAAATTCGGGCGTATCACCGACCGGCCGTCTGCTCTGGGCACCGACCTCTTCCCAGGATCAGGCCGAGCGCAAGGCCTGCACCTGGGCCAGGAAGAGGTCGCTCTGGCAGCGCAGCAGCATCATCCTTTGCTCCAGCTGGCGCTGGCCCATCTCCAGCTCGAGCTCGTGGCGCCGCCGCTCGCGCTCGAGGCGCGCGCTCTGCACCCGCCCCAGCAGCTCCTGTCGGGCCAGGCAGGCTTCCAGGTTGCGCTGGCGGCGCTGCAGTTTCCGCTCTTCCAGCAGGCCTTCGATCTCTTCCAGCTCCAGGCGCAGCCTGGCTTGCTCGAGTTGGTTGTCCATCGCTTGCTCCTCCCTTTCCCCTTCAGGATAAGGGAGCAGATCGGTCCGTTCAGTGATCGCGATCAACTTTTCTCGAAGGCAAATTGCAGCAGCGTGCCGCGCGGGTCGAGGGGGGCGTCGGTGCCTCCCCAGGTGGTGCTGGTCACCAGAATGGCCACCTTCCAGCCCATTCCCGAAAAGCTGACGCCCACCGCGGATGAGCCACCGGCCAGGTCGCTCTCGAGCTTCCAGCCGTGGATGGGCATTTCCTTGAGATACTCCCGGGCGATGGTCTCCGGGTCGACCCCGCGGATCCGCTTGCGGCAGCGAACCACGTAGCGGATCTTGCCTTCGGGAAACAACTTCTGGGCCACCGGCTCTCCCATGGTGAAGCCGCCCAGAACGGGGATCTTGGGGATCATCGGCACGGGCAGGTCGGGCCGATCCACCTCGAAGCGGGGAGCATCCTCGACCCGGTTCTTGCTCACCACCTCGACCGCGTCGATCCACCAGCGGCCCTGGTCTTTGCTCAGGGTGGCGCGCATCTCGTACTGGCCGTAACGCAGACGGTCCTTGCCCAGGGCGTCCACCGAGCCGATGCCATACTTCAGCACCGCCCTGCTCCCGTCGTTGGAGACCTGCTCGGGTGGCAGGTAGAAGCCCACGCTCTCGCAGGTCTGCCAGTCCTGGCGGAAGGCTCCCAGCGACTTTGCCTTGCGGGCGGCCGGGCTCTTGAGCTGGTAGGCGGCTTTGAGGTCGCGGTCGTTGAGGTGGACGTAGTACTCGTTGATGACGGCAGCGGGCTCGTCGGCCTGTTGGGCCTGGCAGGCCAGGCCCAGCAAGATGAGAAGGCAGACGAAGAGAGGCAAGCGCATTTTCACGCGTTGCCTGCCACCGGTTGACCGAGCCGCGCTCGCTCCTCGTCCACGATGGAGTCGTCGAGCTTCTTGAAGAGCGGAGCAACCTCGCCCAGCGCGTGGCCTTCCTTCAGATCGGGCGGGGCCCAGGGCCCGGCCCAGGGGTCGCCTTCCAGCCCGAGCACGGCGTGGAGCCGGGCCGAGCTGTTGGGCAGGAAGGGGGTCAGCAGCACCCGCAGGGCGGCGATGAGGCGCAGCGAGGTGGCCACCGCCGTAGCCGCCCGGTCGCGGTCGACCTTGATCGTCTTCCAGGGCTCCTGCCCGTCGAGGTAGCGATTGCCTTCGCGCACGGTCTCGAAGATGCGCTGCAGGGCGGCCTTGAAGCGGCACTGCTCGAGCAGCTCGGCGGCGGCCGGGAAGGTGTCGGCCGCAGCCTTCAAGATGGCTTCATCCTCGGCGTTGGGGGTGGCCGGGGGCACCTTGCCCTCGAAATTCTTGCGGGTGAAGGTGGTCACGCGCTGGGCCAGGTTGCCCCAGGCGGCCACCAGCTCGTCGTTGTTCTTGCGCAGGAACTCGTGCCAGAGAAAGTCCGAGTCGTTGGACTCGGGAGCGTTGACGGTCAGGTAGTAGCGCAGCGGGTCGGGATCGTAGCGGTCCAGGAAGTCGTTAGCCCAGACCGCCCAGTTGCGCGAGGTCGAGAACGGCTGGTGCTCGAGGTTCAAGAATTCGTTGGCGGGCACGTTGTGGGGCAGGTTCAAGCCCTCCTCCAGCCCGACCAGCACCGCCGGCCAGCGGATGGAGTGGAACGGGATGTTGTCCTTGCCCACGAAGTAGCAGGTTTCGGCGGCCGGATCCAACCACCAGCGCTTCCAGGCCTCGGGCTCTCCCTTGCTCCGAGCCCACTCGATGGAGGCCGAGAAATAGCCGATCACGGCTTCGAACCAGACATAGATGGCCTTGTCCTGGAAACCCTCGATGGGTACCGGGATGCCCCAGGCCAGGTCGCGGGTGACGGCCGAGTCCACCAGCCCTTCCTGCAGGTAGCGGCGGGTGAAGTTGATCACATTGGGGCGCCACCAGCCTTTGCCGGCCACGTACTGCTCGAGCTTCTCGGTGAAAGCCGACCACTTGAAGAACAGGTGGGTGGTCTCACGCGGCACGGGAGTGGCTCCCGAGCGCTTGGAACGGGGGTCCTTGAGCTCCATCGCGTCCAGGGTGCGCCCACAGCTGTCGCACTGATCGCCTCGAGCCTGGGTGTAGCCGCAGTGCGGGCAGGTGCCCTCCACGAAGCGGTCGGGCAAGAAACTCTCCACCTCGGGGTCGTAGAGCATGGTCTGGGTGGCCGGGTAGAGATAGCCTTTAGCATGCAACTTGCGGAAGATGTCCTGCACCACCTCGCGATGGTTGT
>QWHO01000389.1 GCA_021404945.1 bacterium CPR1 | reverse complement strand
GAGTTGTCGGGCAGGTCGGTGTCCAGCAAGAAGAGCCGCACCCGGCCCACCTCCACCAGCCAGACGCGGGCTTCCACGCGGCGGTCGGGCATCTCCACCTGCACGATCACTTCCTGGCCGTCGGGATCGGTGGCCCGGCGGATGGGGGCCATATCGAAATCCAGGCGCTGATAGCTGGCCTCCTGCTGGCCTTCCTGATTGATGCGCTGAACGAAGTAGCCGTGGTTGTAAACCAGGCCCACGCCCACCAGGGGGATGCCCAGGTCGCTGGCCGTCTTGAGATGGTCTCCCGACAACACGCCCAGGCCGCCGGAGTAGATCGGCAGGCACTCATGCAGGCCGAACTCGGCCGAGAAGTAAGCGATCAGCTGATCGCTCTGCTTGGGGAAGCTGCGCTTGAACCAGGTATCCTCACGCTTGATGTAGTCGTCGAACTCTTGCATGACCAGATCGTAACGCTTGCAATAGGCGGCGTCGGCGGCCGCCTTCTCCAGCCGGTCTTGCGGCAGCAGGGCCAGGAAGCGGACCGGGTTCTCACGCCCGCTCTGCCACTGACGCTTGTCCAGATCGGCGAAGAGCCGCACGGCTTCAGGGTGCCAGGCCCACCAGAGGTTACGGGCCAACCGGCCCAGCCCCGCCAGCCGTTTGGGCAGCTCGGGGCGAACTTTGATCGTGCCAAGTAACTTCAAGACAGTCCTCCGGTGTGTCTGGCCGTAGTCCCCCTGGTCGTGCCGGAGCAAACCTCCGCCACCGCAGGATGATGTAGACGGCCAGTCAATGTTTTGGCGTCGCGGGGCCGGCCAATCGTGTCACGGGGGTTTCCGGCCGCGCGGCCCTTCGCACCCCGCGGCCGGATCTCATTTCGAACAAGGCTTCGAAGGGGGAAGTCGGTTTCGCGGCCCGAAATCCCAGCGCTGATGGCTGCCAAGATCGACACTCCGGACTGGGTGCGGGACGCCGTTTTTTACCAGATCTTCCCCGACCGCTTCGCCCGCAGCGAGAAATTGGTCAAGCCACGCAATCTCGAAGGCTGGGAGCATCCTCCCACCGCCCACGGCTTCAAAGGGGGCGATCTGGAGGGGGTGCTCGAGCACCTGGATTATCTCCAGGAGCTGGGCATCAACGCGCTCTATTTTTGCCCCATTTTCTGGTCCTCCGCCAACCACCGCTACCACACTTACGACTACTATCAGGTCGATCCGCTGCTGGGAGGCAACCGGGCCTTCGAGCGGTTGCTGGCCGAGTGCAAGCGCCGCGGGATTCGCGTCGTGCTCGACGGGGTCTTCAACCACGCCAGCCGGGGATTTTTTCAATTCAACGACATCCTTGAGAACGGGGTGCACTCGCCCTGGCTGGACTGGTTCACCGTCCATGGCTGGCCGCTCAGCCCCTATGACGACAGTAAGCCAGCCAACTACGCCTGTTGGTGGGGGTTGCCGGCCCTGCCCAAGTTCCGCACCGAGACCCCGGCGGTGCGCGAGTTCCTGTGGGGGGTTGCCTCGCACTGGGTGGATCAGGGCATCGACGGCTGGCGTCTGGACGTGCCCAACGAGATCGACGACGATTCCTTCTGGCAAGAGTTTCGCCGCCGGGTGCGCAAGAAGAACCGCGAGTGTTACATCGTCGGCGAGATCTGGGTGGATGCGCGGCGCTGGCTGCAGGGCGACATGTTCGATGCGGTGATGAACTATCTTTGGACCAGCTCGGTGCTGGGTTTCTGCCTCAAGAGCTGGGATCGCTCTCTGACAAAGGGAATGCAGTACGGAACCAAGGAGCCGCTGGACGCTCGAGCCTTCCAACTGGCCATGGATCAGGTGCTCAAGCTCTACCCCGAGGCCATCAGCTCAGTCCAGCTCAACCTGCTCGACAGTCACGACACGCCGCGCGTCTCGACGCTGTGCCAGGGGGATCGGACGGGCCTGGAGCTGGCCACGCTGATCCAGATGACCTTCCCGGGTGCTCCCTGCATCTACTATGGCGATGAGATCGGGCTGACCGGGGGACGCGATCCCGACTGCCGTAAAGCCTTTCCCTGGGAGGAGAGCGCCTGGGACAAAGAGCTGCTGGCCATCTTCCGCGAGCTGATCGCGCTGCGCCACAGGCACAAGTGCCTCAGGCGGGGAGACTACGCGCCCTTGTCAGCCAGTGGCGAGTTTTTCGTTTACAGCCGTACGCTGAAGAATGAAAAGCTGGTGGTGGCCGTCAACGCGGGCCGCGAGGCCGAGCGTTGCACCCTGGAGCTGAGTGGGCTGGAGCGGATCTACGGGCAGGGCACTCTGGCCGGCACCACCCTGGAGCAACCGCCCCGCTCGGGCTCGGTGTTCAAAGCGCGCTGATCTGGCCTTCAGTCGAGCACTGGCCGCGTCGAGCACAAGAAGAGGCTTTGAGCAGGTTTGTCTGCTCAAAGCCTCTCTGCTCTGAACGGCCTCTACGGAACGACCCGGGCGATGGCGTTCCCGATGGCGCAGGTGACCCAGAGATTGCCGTCCGGCCCCGAGCAGATTCCCACCGGATTGACCATGGTCGGCTCCTGGAAGGTCGTCATGACACCCCCTGTGGTGATCCGAGCCAGGCCCGACGTCGTTGAGACGCCATCGAAGCTGGTCAGGGTGACCCACAGGTTCCCGTCCGGACCCACGCAGATATCCTGAGGGTTGCTGTCCACGGGAAGGAGGAAGGTGGTGACCGTGCCCGTGGTGGTCATGGCCTCGATCGCGTCCACCCCGCCGATGGCGAGGTCATCGCGGATGAGCCAGAGGCGGCCGTCAGGACCCGAGACGATGGTGGTCGGGAAGGGACCGCAGGGCAACTCGTTAATGACCACTCCGCTGGTATCCATACGACCGACCTGGGCCAGGGCGTTCTCCGTGAACCACATGTTGCCGTCCGGTCCGGCGCAGATATCGCTCAGGGTTGGGCCCGCCGTGATGCCGGTCGAGAAGAAAGCCGTCGCGGTTGGCGGGGCATCGTTGCGGGCGATGGCCGAGCCGTCGTTGGGAGCCTGGTTGGAGGAGAGCGTCCACCAGATATTGCCATCGGAACCAAGGGCGATCCCGGCGGGCAGCGAGCCGGCACCGAGGGTGATGAACTCGTTGCCCACCCCGGCCGTCGTCATCACGCCCACCCGGCCCAGCGAACCAGCCGGGAGGAAGGGGGGAGATGGGGGTCCGTTCCGCTCGGTGAAGTAGAGGGAGCCGTCGGCCGGGCTCGAGCAAATTCCCAGAAGCTGGATCGGGGAAGAGAGCCCGGTGTTGAACTCGGTGATGACCCCGGCCGGTGTGATCCGGCCGATCCGGCCTGCGATCGCGCTCGCCTCGGTGAACCAGAGGTTGCCGTCCGGCCCCGCGCAGATGCCGGCCGGGAGCGAGCCGGCGTTGGGCAGGGCGAACAGGGTTGCCGTGCCGGGGGCCGGCCGTACGTCAAAGGCGTTGCTGGTGGCCCCGGTCAGATTGGGCGAGCTGGCCGCCAGCGTGTAGCCGGTGCCGGCCGCCGACACAGTCAGGTCGTCAAAACTGACCGTTCCGTTGACGGAGTCCCGCGTCAGGGTGCCGCCCAGGACCGCCCCGCCAGGATTGGCTCCGAAGGCCAGCGTGACCGGCACGGAGGCGCCCGTAAAGAGCGCGTTGTTCTGATCGCGGACCTCGACCACCACCTGCCCCATGGGCACCGTCGCCTGGCTGTTCACTGGCTGCTGGGTGATGACCAGGCTGGTGGCCACGGGATTCACCGCCGGGGTGGCGACGGTCAGAGTGGTCTGACCGCTAACGCCCTGGAAGGTGGCCGTGATGGTGGTGGTGCCGTCGGCCAGGGCCGTCGCCTGACCGTTGGCATCGATGGTGGCGACCGCCGGGGCGCTGCTGGTCCAGACCACGCCGGCACCAAGCTGGTTGGAGGTCGCATCGGAGAAATTCCCGATGGCCGTAAACGAGAGCAGTGAGCCCGGAGCCAGGGAGGGGTCGGAGGGATTGACCGTGATGCTCTGGAGTGTCACCACGTTGACGTCTACGAAGTCCGGGTCGTTGATGGTGAAACTCTCGCCGGCCGTCAGATCGAGTGCCTGGTTGAAGAGGCCCACGACCTTGTCGCCCTCGAGGTACTCGATGGTCAGCTTTCTGGTGGTGATGGGAACGATCAGCGTGATCACCGCGGCTTTGTCCCGCAGCTCGGGCCCGAAGACGACGTTGCCTGCCTCGTCGGTTGCGGTGAAGCGAAGTCGCGTGACCGAGGCCGGGATGACGCGAGCTAGAACGCTCCGTATCACGATCTCCGCCGTCTGGACCTGGGGAATGGGGCTCAGGTTCCCACCCGCGATCGTCGGGCTGATTTCGGTGCTACTGCAGGCACAGAGCGCTGCACAGAGCATCGCGATGGTGAGGATGAGCAACTTGCGCAAAAGAGAGTACCCCCTTGTGGATTCGGCGACCTGCGGCGCTTCCCGGTCGCCCCGGGGAGTCCTGCCTTTCAGGGTGTCAGCTCCTTCGCTCTATACTCCCTCGCATACTCTCAACAGGTTGAGCTTCTTCGCATCGCCCGTGTCACAACACTTTGGGAGCGGCTCGAAACAAGTTTCTTAGTTTCTTACAGCCCGTTACGGGGCACGGTCAAGGCGACGAAGTTGAGTCGAGCAGGCCAAACTCGCGACGCATTTCCTGGAGCAACTGCCACTTGAGCAGCGGATTGGCTTTAGGAGGAAAGCGGATGATCAGCCATACCCAGGCCGCCAGCACCATCACGCCCACCAGCATGATCCAGATGCTGCGCTTGCCGCCCTTCTTAACGGCCTGCTCTTCCTCTTGCTTGCGCATATCTTCCTCGCGCCGGGCCTCGCGTTTGTCGCGCTCGGTCTGCTCTTTCCAACTTTCGAGGCGAGCTTTGGCCTGGCGCACCGCCCCGCTCAGAAAGGGGATCTCGTTGCGCAGCGAGCCGGGCAAGGCAGCCGGGCGCTCGACGTTGCGCACCTCCACGCTGCCCTGGGCAGCCGCCTGACCGAGACGGTAGCCGCAGGCTTCGCAGAACTGGGCGTCGGAGATGACTTCAGCCTGGCAGTTGGGACAGGTGGGCATGGCATCCTCGCAAGTTAGGGTGGCGGTTGCCTTTCTTGTCTCAGCGCAGCTTTACCTCCAGGAACCGGGGGAAGTAGACCTCGGGCCGCTCGCGGTGGGCTTGCAGAGCTCCGATGTTGCGGCAGTAGCTGATGGTCAGTCGGTCGGGCTCAGACAGCGTTCGGTGGGCCTTGCCGGCATAGAGCAGCAAGCCCGTCTCGGCTGCTTTGTAGAGCAGCACCGGCTCGCTCCAGGGGCCCTCCGGGCAAGGAGCGGTGCGGGCCACCACCTCCGGCCCCAGCCCACCCCGGGTGTAGACGGCCAGGAACTGATCCCGGAAGGGCATGACGCTCATCTCCGAGGCGGCTTGCTCGAAAAGGATGGCGGCCTGGGTAGGATCCTTCGACCAGCCCTGGCCTGTCGTGGCTGAATAGTACTCGGGCTCGAGGTCCTGGCCGTAGCGGATCAGCACCGATTTGCCGTCCTTGAGCCCGTAGGCGTAGAGCTTGTCCTCGTGCACCAGGCAGGCGATGCCCGGGTGCAGGGGACCGGCCGGATGGCGCTCGATCGTCCACTCGGGGGGGTCAGCCTGGGGGTTCTTGATCTCGAGCAGATCCTCGCCCATCCACTCAAAGTCGAGTCCCGGCGGCCCTCCCGGCTGATTGCGCACCTTCTTTTGGAACATCCACAGCCTGCCGTTCCACAGCACGCCGTCGGAGGGCCAGTAGTAGCTCTCTTTCTCACCTGGCTTGAGCTCGTGCAGGAAGAACCTCTTCTGGTTGCCCTGCGTGATGGCAAACGAGTTGTGGATCATATCCATCTGGGCTCGCCGGCCTTCAATGATCCGGCCCACCAGGGTATCGCCGAAGAGCCAGAGCGTGCGCCCTCGGCCCAGGTCGACCGAGTAGGCCCCGTCCCCTCCGGTCCAGCCTTCGGTCTGGTAGAAGCTGAGCGAAGAGGGCTCCACCGCCAGCACGACCAGCAACAAGAGCTCGATCACAGGTCGAGGGTCAGCTGGCGGCTGAAGAAGCGC
>QWHO01000388.1 GCA_021404945.1 bacterium CPR1 | reverse complement strand
TCCCCCACGCTGTCGGTGCGCAGTGCCTGTTGTAGATAGGGCTTGGCCTCGGCCAGCGGGTCCAACTCGAAGAACCAGTAGAGCTGCTGCAAGGGGCTGACCCAGATGGGTGTGGTCTCTGCCTTGACGGTGATGGCGGCGTGCCCGAATACGCCCTTCATGGCGGCGGCGATGGAGCTTGCCATGTTGGAGTGCCAGGTGCGGTCCATCCGCTCCTGAATATACTCGAGGGCCGAGAGAAAGTTCTCGCCCGGCTCCGAGCCCCGCAGCAGCGCCGAAACTCCCAGCAAAGCCCGGCTTTTCCTCTCCAGGGCGGCCATGTGCTCGAGTGCGTCATAGTGTCGCACCGAATGGCCGGTGCCCTCCGTGCCGAAGGCGGTCATGGCGAAGTATCGGCGAAGATTGCGCTGAGCGTAGGCGGCCAGCAAGGAGATGGAATCCAGAGTCGGGGTGCCTTCATCGTGCTCATCGCCGAAGAACAGCGCATCCACCCCGCCGTCCACGATGACGATAGCGTTCAAGCCGAGCTGCTCGGTCAGGAACTCAAAGTGCTCCTTCAGCCCCAGCACGCCCACCCGGCGGTAGGCCCAGACGGGCTTCTCCTCTTTAAACGTGCGATCCCACCACTTGCTCAGGAAACCCTCGGGAAAGTAGCCGTTGGGGGGAGGCTCGCAGCCCGAGTGAATCGAGAAAAGGCCAGGTCGCGGCTGCTCCACTCCTCCAACCCGGGTGAGCTCGGTGAAACCGTAACTGGCCAGGTGAACGGTGTGGCCGAGACGACGCAGCTCAGTCGCGATGGGCAGGGCGCAGACCACGTCGTATCCACCACCGCAGCCAGCCACCAGGACTCGCGAGGCCTCAACGAGATCAAATGGGACGGTGAATGGCTTCAACGGGCCACCCCGAGGACCAGCGTGCCCAACCAGAGCAAACCCGGCCAGGCTGCCCCCATCTTCATCTGGCAAGTTTCTCGACCGAGGATGTAACATCCTGGATCTGGTAAGCCAGAGCAGACCGGCCTAGTATCCTGTTCATGCGCATCCAAGCCATGGGAGGGATCGCCGGCCGGGGGCCCGTCCCGGAGGGCGCTCTGGCCACCGACGATTCCGAGCCCCCCACCCGGGGATGCTCCGAGGGCTTGCGCATGGTCAACCTCGGGGACGGCTTCGCCAGCGGCGTCCAGGACGGGGTCACCCTCGAAGCTCGTCAGCGTAAGGTCTACGTCAAGCAGCTTGCCGACCACGCCGGAGTGAGCTTCAATATGCCCTACCTCAGCGGGCAGGGGATCCCCTTTGGGCCCTTTCAAGGCGAAGACGCCGACTCGGGCCAGAACCAGCGGCAGTTGCTCAAGCTGGGAGTGGCGGTGGCCCCCCTGGCTCTCTATACCCACTTCGTGGGCGCGCCCAACTGGGTCGTTCCGGTCTGGGAGGCGGTGCCCGACTTCGGCAAGCGCACGAGCGAATCCAGGGATACGCCCGAGAACCCCCAGTCAAGCTTCGCCATGGCTGGGCACGAGCTTCGCCACCTGCAGGCGACGCAGACCATGAACGACTACCTGCAGGAAGTGCACCAGGGTCTGGAGGGCCTGCCCTCCCTGACCCAGGAGGTTCCGCTCATCCGGGCTACCCTGGGCAACGGCAAGACCGCCGGGAACGGCTCTCAGGCCGAGCAGGCCATCGCCAAGGATCCCCATCTGGCGGTTATATGGGCCGGCAATAGCGACGCCCTGGCAGGCATCCTCTCGGGTCGCATCGACGACGCCGTGCTCACCCCCACCGAAGATCGCCAGTGGGTCTATCAGGTGACCAACCCGATCACAGGCCAGACCCGGACCCGAGTGGACGAGGGGCCTCGAGAGGGTTTCCGGTCGCAGCTTCTCGGTCCTTACGGGCTGGTGGGCCGCATGTTACGCGATACCCGGGCCGAGATCATGCTGCTCAACATCCCCGACGTACAAGTGATTCCGCTCCTGCGCGAGGTGGGCAAGCCGGTGGGCGATCTGCCGTTCCGGGTGGTGCTCAAGAACGGTGAGGACGTCACCGAGGAGTTGGAGGCCATGATCATTCCCGACCAGGTGGCAGGAGCGGGGTCGGGAGGGCGGACCCAGTTCCCCGCCGGGACGCGGGTCAATCTGGCCGTGCTGGTGCAGAAGCTCACCAGCACGAAGGCTCCGCGCAACCGGGAAGATCTGGCCGCCCGCATCGCTTCGCAGGACGCGCTGCTTGGCGAGGACGACGTGCTCGACCCCGACGAGTTGGGGACCATCAGCTCCCGAATCGCCTCCTATAACGCCTCCATCGAGGAAGCTGCCAGCCTGGACCCGCGGGTTCACGTGGTGGACATACATTCGGCCTTCAACCTGGCTTGCCAGGAGGGCCGCCCGCTGCGGGGCCAGGGTGAGGACCTGGTGGTTGGCACCGGGATGACCGGGGCCCTCGACGAGCGGGGCCGCGAAGGCCTGTTCAGCTACGATGGAGTCCACCCCAGCGACACCGGCCACGCGGTGGTGGCCAACCTGGTGCTGGACAAGATTCAGTCCGATCTGGCCGCCCATCCCGAATTCGGCGCCTTCCAGAACCTTTCTCCCATCGACGAGAAGGCGGTGTACTACTCTGACCCCCATACCAGCGAGCAGGCGGTGGTGGTGCTGGATGAAGCCAGTATCGACCTGTGGGCTCGGGGAGGACGGATCTGATGCGTATTGGAGCTTTTCTTCCGCTCTGTCGGCCAGCTCAGGCCGGTCTCTCGCAGCCAGCGCCCCCCCCCACGCTCACGCTCCCCGAGCCGGTCGATCAGGGCCTGCTGGATGCCGGTCGAGAGGTGGCCCTGCTGCCCATCCTGGACCCGGCCGTCTGCGCTACCGTGATGATGGCCGCCGTCATCGGGGGCATGGGGGGTGGGGCCGGTTTGGCCGCCGCTGCCCCCACGCTCAAAGCGGTGCTGGACGGGCGGGTGGCCCAGGTCCATTACGACTTCGATCAGCAGGGGATGGACGCCCGCGGAACGGTGGATGAGCGTACTGTGGCCGAGACCGTGCGGCCCGTCGGCTCCGACCGGGTACGGCTGTTCGGACGGTTTGGCGCGGTTCAAGAGAACATGCTGGTCAAACTGACCGACCATGGGCTGCGCCTCACCGGCAAGGCCAACGGGCTGGAGGTTGACCTCCAGTATTCCCTGGGCTGGCAGAACCGTCAGGTGGATCAAAATCCCCTGCCTGGCCAGGCCCAGACCTGGTGCGATGTTCGTGGAACGGTTGGCGGCCTGCCATACAAAGCTCAGGCAAGCCTGGCTCCGAGTCTGGAGCGGGGAGACGGTCTGGCCCAGGTTCTGGTCGAAGGGCAGCTGGGCGAGCAGAAGATCAACAAGAGCTATGCCCTGCGCACCGATCCCGAGATCGAGCGTCTGGTGATGGAAGGATCCGGGCAGGTGGCCGGCGCAGAGCAGAGTCTTCGGGTGGAGCTCGGTCTTGCGGCTGCTGGAATGGAAGCTTTTCTGGCCGGATAGCCGGCTTCCCAGGAGGAACAGGAGCCTCCGGGAGCGCAAAGAATCATGGAAGCGGTCGCCTTGCGACCCTCACCCGGGCTGAAGCCCAAACCATCATACTTTTGGGAAAGCGAGACGTATTCAGGTTGGCTCACAAGCGGGACTACTATTTGGTACTATCGATTCCCCCGATCTCGCCCCCTGACGAGATCAAGAAAGCCTACCGGAACCTTTCCAAAAAGTACCATCCTGACCTCAATCCGGACATGAAGACGGTTTCCGACGAGAAAATGAAAGAGCTCGTCGAGGCCTACAACACGCTGAACGATAACGCCAAGCGGAAGGCTTACGACGCCCAGCCGCAGTTCCAAATGCGGCGTTTCTCAAAAAACTCGGCTCGCAGCAAGGCCATGGACAAAGCTTCCCTGTTCAAGAAGCCGGAGAAGAAGCAGAAATCTCTGCTCGAGCAACTGCTCTCCCCGTTCATGAAGAAGAAGGACGACGGGGCCAACAAGCCCGACCCCAAGCAGGCCGACGTACACTTCATGCTCGGGCTGTCCATGTCCGAGAACGAGAGCTTTCTCGATCAGGCCAAGAGCGAGTTCCAACTTGCGCTCAAGTACGATGCGACTCACAAAGAGGCCCACTACAACCTGGCCCTGATGTGCTACAAGCTGGGCGATTTCGAGGAGGCCCGGGTGCAGTTCCAGAAGGTGCTGCAGGTCGAGCCCAACGACCAGTATGCCCGCAAGATGATCCAGCTGCTACAAGACGAGATGATGTAGAATTCCCGTCTGCGTCATTGCTGCATCGGCACCCGCAAGCCCCGCTCGCGGGCCACCTCCAGAGCGCGTTCGTAGCCAGCATCGGCGTGGCGCAAGACTCCCATCGCGGGGTCGGAGTTGAGCACCATTCTCAGCCTCTGCTCGGACTCCGCGCTGCCATCCGCAACCACCACCATCCCGGCGTGCAGCGAGTATCCGATCCCCACTCCGCCTCCGTGGTGCACGCTCACCCAGTGAGCTCCGCACACCGAGTTGATCAGGGCGTTCAAGATGGGCCAGTCGCCAATGGCGTCGGAGCCGTCGCGCATGGCTTCGGTCTCGCGGTTGGGGGAGGCCACCGACCCCGAATCGAGGTGGTCGCGCCCGATCACGATGGGAGCCTTGACCCGCCCTGAACGCACCAACTCGTTGAAGACCAGCCCCATTTTCTCCCGCTCGCGATAGCCCAGCCAGCAGATCCGGGCCGGCAGGCCCTGGAAGTGGACTTTCTGCCGGGCCTTTTCGATCCAGCGACGCAAGGCCGTATCTGCGGGAAAAGTCTCCAGCACGGCCCGATCGGTCACGTAGATGTCCTCCGGGTCGCCCGAGAGGGCCACCCAGCGGAAGGGGCCCTTCCCTTCGCAGAAAAGAGGCCGGATGTAGGCCGGCACGAAACCGGGAAAATCGAAGGCGTCAGCCACGCCCGCCTTTTGGGCCTGAGCCCGCAGGTTGTTGCCGTAGTCGAAAATGATCGACCCGGCCTTCTGCAGGTCGAGCATGGCCTGCACATGCACAGCCGCCGACGCAAAGGAGCGGCGCTCATACTCGGCCGGGTCCGAGCGGCGCAGCTCCAGCGCTTCGGCCAGCGAGATGCCGTGGGGAACATAGCCCTGCAGCATGTCGTGGGCACTGGTCTGGTCGGTGACCACGTCAGTCTTCACTCCGCGGCGGTGGACCTCGGGAAACACCTCGGCCGCGTTGCCAACCAGCCCGACCGAGAGCGGCTGGCCCTGCTCGCGAGCTTGAGTCACCCAGGCCAGCGCCTCGTCCAGTGAGTGGGTTAACCGGTCGCAGTAGCCCGTCTCGACGCGGCGTTGGGCCCGATGAGGATCGACCTCGGCCACCAGGGCAACCCCTTCGTTGAAGGTCACCGCCAGGGGCTGGGCTCCACCCATCCCTCCCAGGCCTGCGGTCAGCACCAGGCGGCCCTTCAGGCTCCCCCCGAAGTGGCGCCGGGCGAGCTCGGCCAGTGTCTCATAGGTGCCCTGCAAAATGCCCTGGGTTCCAATGTAGATCCAGGAGCCGGCCGTCATCTGGCCGTACATGGTCAGTCCGGCCCGCTCCAGCTCGCGGAATTTCTCCCAGGTGGCCCAGGCCGGAACCAGCATGGAGTTCACCAGCAGCACACGCGGAGCCAGCGCGTGACTCGGCAGCACCCCCACCGGTTTGCCGGACTGCACCAGCAGCGTCTCGTTTGATTTGAGACCCTTCAGGCAGCCAACGATGGCCTCAAAGCTCTCCCAGTTTCGGGCCGCTTTCCCGGTGCCACCATAGACGATCAGATGCTCAGGGTCTTCGGCCACCTCCGGGTCGAGGTTGTTCATCAGCATCCGGAGGGCGGCTTCTTGCGGCCAGGCCTCACAGGAAAGCTCTGTTCCGCGGGGGGCGCGCACAAGGGCTCTGTTCATGGCTGAGGCTTTCTAAGCTCCCGAGGGGAAGCCCTCCAGAAGAGTCTAAAGTGCTGAAGGTTTTGCAGTAAATCGCGCCGACAGACTTGTGTGGAGGCGCCTCCGAAGGAGAGGCAAAACCTTCAGCACGTAACGCTCAGCACATTAAAGTGCAAGGTTTTTTTATCTTGCACTTTACAACGCGCTGGAACGCAGTTCCGGCGCGTTCTTTAGATTGTGCCAATGTGCAAGACTAAGTGCGAGCGCATTAGAAGTCCGGCCGCAAACCCCCACGCGGTGTCGGAGGAGCTACGCTCTCGGTGGCCCCTACCCCCGCCTTCGCCACCACAAAATACTGCAGGCGGCCGGACTTCCAGGCGCCGAAGACGGGCCCGAGCGACCGGCCGGACTCTTGCGCGAGAAGGTCAGGAATCTCTCTCAGCGCAAGCGGTCGTGAAGATCCTGGTCGTCGGGAAGGCTGAATTCGGGCTCGGGCATGGGCTCTCGCTTGGGTCGGCGGGCTCGGATCGAGAACAACAGGCCCAGCATGGCCATCGAGACCCAGAGCGAGCTGCCGCCATAGCTCAACAGCGGCAGGGGTACCCCGGTCACGGGCATCAGGCCGATCACCATGCCGATGTTGACCACCACGTGAAAACCCAGCACCGTCACGATGCCCAGGGCCAACAGGCTTCCGTAACGCTCCCGGGCCACCCGGGCGGTGACCAGGCCCGAGCTGAGCACGTAAAGGTAGAGCAGCAGCACCGAGACGCTCCCCACCAGCCCCAACTCCTCCAGGTGTCGCCGACGGCGACGACGGTGC
>QWHO01000387.1 GCA_021404945.1 bacterium CPR1 | reverse complement strand
ATGCGGCCGGACCTGCGGGGCGGTTTCAGGCTCGGCGCAGCTGCCTGAGGCTGTGGTCGATCCGCTGCTCCAGCGCTCGCTCCACCTTCAGGCCCGGAAAGCGGCCGTGCAGGGCCCCCATGGAGGCTCCCACCAGGGCTCCCAGCGAGCTGGGGTCGAGCGGGCCCCTGGTTGCCTGGCGCAGGGCCTCGGCCGGATTGGCGGCGTGCCGCTCGAGCACATACAGCATACTGGGCACCAGCTCGAGCAGGTAAGGCCCCGAGCCCCACTCGCGCATGGCCTGGGCGGCCGTCAGCCCGCGCTGGCGTGCGTCCGGCAGGGCCATGCGGACGAAGTCGGACAATTTGCCGCTCCAGCCGTCGAAGCGGCGCGCCTGGGCCTGGTAAGCCTCGTCGGTCTCCAGCCCCTCCACCGCCTCCAGGAAGCGCTCGCAGTACCACTCGGGGTGGGGCGGAGCAGCCATGCCGGCCAGGTCCCACAGCAGGGCGGCAAATCCCAGGCAACTGGCCAGCGAGGAGGTGTCGCAATGGGTGATCAGGCAGCCCAGGGCCACGTCCGACCAGAGCCTCTGGCTGGCCTGCGGGTAGTGCAGCGCCAACACCGGAGCGATGCGCCGCAGCGCCCCGCAGCCGGCTGAGGCGGTGCCCAGCTCGGCCCAGCGCAGGCCCATGCCGCGATGCTGGGGTAGCATGGCCAGGGTGTTGCTGGGCCGGGGCACGTGGGTCTCGGCCAGGGCCCGGGCCAGCAGGTTCGGGTTCAGCTCGCCCTCCTCGGCCAGGCATTCGAGCGTGGCCAGCGCCAGCAAGCTGCCCTCGGCCGGGCCCGGGGTGCCGCGGCGGAAGATGTCTCCCCAGGTGCGCGCCTGACCCAGGCTCTCGCCGAACACGAGCCCCAGCATCATTGCCTGGATGCGCTCGGGACCGCCGCGGCTCGGGCCGGGTCGACTGGCCAGCAGAGGGCCCTCCCGCAGGGGAATCTGCCCACGACCGATCAAGGTATCGAGCACCTGCTCGCTTTCCATCTTCTTGAGCATGGTCGAGCCTCGAGCGTGGCCGTGACCGTGCATGGAGGCCTTCTTGTGGCCCGAGCTGTGGTCGCCCCGCTCGATGGTGGCGATCAGATCGCCCAGCAGACGCTCGTCGTAGTCGGCCAGCGCGGGGGTCTGGAGAGCCTGGCGCAAGAGCTGGAGAGCACCCGCTTCGTCATCTCGGTAGAGCTTCTCCATGGCCTCTTTGCGGGCCACCGCCACGATGGCCGCGGCCACCTGCTCGGCCACCTCGGGATGAAGCGGCAGGGCAGCCCGCTCGCGCGCCGTCATGCCGGGCAGCTCCAGCTCGGCCTGCAGGCTCTCCTCGCGTCCACTGCTGGCCGAGCGGTAGAGGAGCTGCAACTTGAGCAGAGGGCCTCGATGGCCGCGCAGGGCGCTCACGCGCACCCGCACCAGCACCTCCAGGGGGCAGCCGGCCACCAGGTCGGCCAGCTTGAGGGCGCCGCCGTGGGTGCGATTCATGTCGGCCAGGGGCCAGGCTTCCAGGCCCTCCACCAGAGGGTCGAGGTGGAGGCGTACCTGGGTGCCCTGGGTGGAGGCGAGGCCCTCCAGCTCCATCTCGAAGAACCCGGCCAGTTGCTCGGGGGTCTCCACGTAGAAGTGGTTGCCGTCCCCGCTGGCGGCCATGGCCCGCAGCAGCACCTCGTTGTAGTCCGGTCCGAAGCCCAGGGTGGTGGTCTGCACCCCCGCTTCGGCCTGCCGGCGCACCTCGGTGCAGATGCGCTCGAGGTCGGTCTCGCCCCGGTTGGCCTGGCCGTCCGTGAGCACCAGCACCCGGTTGAGCCGGGTCTGGTCCCAGGCCAGGGAGGCCTGCCCCGCCCCGGTGCGCCAACCGTCGCACAGGTTGGTGCAGCCGCGCACCTCGACCTGACTGAGCAGCTCGGCGATGCGGTTCTTGGCGGTGGCCTTCGTGCAGGGCACCAGCGTCTCGATCTCCTCATCGAAGAGCACCACGCTGACGCGGTCCTCGTCGCGCAAAGAGCGCACGGCCATGCTGGCGGCCTTGCGGGTCATCTCCATCTTCTCGCCCTGCATCGAGCCCGAGCGGTCGAGTACCAGGGAGAGGTTCAGCTCGGGGCGATGCTCGGCCCGCTCGAGCCGAGGGGGGGTCACGCGGATCAACAGGTCGAGGGTAGTCTCGCTGTCGAGACAGACGCCTTCGCGATCGGGGATGAGATGCAGCATGGCGGTACTCCTTTCGGGTGGACAGGCCTGTCAGGAATACACTAAGTCTAGCGCTTCCACGAGTTTGTGTCAAGCACACACCTGATGTCTCCGATTTCCCGCGAAGACTCGGAGGTCTTGGAGTCGGCTCAGCAACCTCAGTCTGACTGACAGAAGACGAGCACGCTGCCCAGACGGGGCCTGCCCCGTCGGCAATGCTCCCCAAGCAGGCACGTCAGGCCAGTTGCGGGCCCTGGACCGGTGCCAGGGGAAGGCCGCTCGACAGCTGGGGCCGAGGCCGCGAGAGAACGCTCAAGTAGACCGATTCGGGATCCACGTCCGGTTGGCTGCGCATCATGTCGAGCCCCTCGCAGAAGAGGCCGAGGCGGTCTTTCTTGCCTCCCGGTGACTGAGCGCCGGAGAAGCTGAGGATCTGCTGGGACCCCGGGGGAGGGGCTCCGGCCCCGGCGGTGGGCCCGCCGCCCGTGGAGGGGCCCTGCCTCTGGTTGCCGAGTAGCCTGGCAAAATGGATGACGTCCTGAATGCTCCGCGCCGGGTCCTGGATGAGCAGGTTGGTTGCCTGCTCGAAGGCGCCCCCGACTCGGGCACTGTTGAAATCGCCGTCCTTGCGGCTCAGGCTGGCGACGCTGTCGAGCAACTTGTTGGTATCCCCGGGCTGCACGTCGGGCCGTGCCGACAAGAGGCGGGTCCCGTTCTGGAAGGCGCGCAGGGTGGCAGCAGGCGTGCCCATGGTGCGCATCATGCCGTCCATCATTCCATTGAGGTACTCGGGACGAAGGTCAGCGCGCTTGGCCAGAAGCGGCACCGAGCTCTTGTAAGCCTCGGCGGCCATCATGGGATCGCCCAGGGCCGCCTGGAAGCGGTTCCCCATCCGGTCGAGCTCGGCAGGTTTGAGGTCCTGTCGCTGATCGAGCGCATCCCGAGAAGTCTTGTCTCTCATGGCCGCATGGAGCCGATCGGGACGGCCATCGGGGCGGGTGGAGAAACAATCGGCGACACTGAGGTCGCGGCGTCGCCCCAGGAACTCCACCACGGCATCACTCTCAGTGGGCTCGAAATCGAGGACATCGAACATCTTGCTGGCATCGTCCAGCGAGATATCCGGGCGAGCGGCTCCGAGTTTTGCCATCACCTGGCGCTGCCCTCCATAAAGGCGCGTCATCTCCTGGTCGTTCAGCTGGCTCAAATGGGACTTTCGGCTCAAAGGATCATCCGGGTCGAGCTTGCCGGCCGCCAGGTCGCGCTGCAGCCCGCGTGGACCGCTGCTTATGCGAGGGCGAGGCTTCTTCTGCTTACCGGAGTCCTCTGGTGTCTGAGCGGCACGCGGTTCAGACTCTTTGCCCGGCTGACCCGGCTCGGGCCGGCCAGAGTCTTTGCCTGGCTTTAAAGGGTGTGTTTTTTTCAGGTCCTTCAAGCCAGTGAGCAGGCCCTCCATGTCCGCGCGGGTGGTCTGCTCTGGCTTCTCACCAAGCTCGGGTGAGAGCCGGGGCGCATCAGACGGGGGCGCCGGAGCTTGCCGGGTGGGCTGGCTCGTCGGCGGCGGGATGATCAGCGGAATCTTGCCACTTTGATTCTGAATCGACTGAACCACGATCTCATTATGCGCCGCAAGATTTGTTTCATCCAGTCAAATTTTGTTGCGCTTTGGTAAACAATTTGTGTTGACCGGCGGCAGTATGGGATTGAGAGAGCAGAAAGGGCCTGCTGTGCGCGCAACCCCCACTCAGAAGCAACCCGACTTGGGAGCCTCTCCCTCGGTCTTGGTGCCGGTGATCACCACGTTGTCGAGCCACACCCCGTCGCGGTGGCGCGAGTCGTCGGAGTGGAAGCGGAAGCGCAGCTGGATCTCCTGGCCCTGGTAGTCGGAGAGGTCGAGCTGGAAGTTCTTCCAGTCCTGAATGCCCTCCAACGTCTCCAATGAGCGCCATTTACGACCGCCCCAGAACTTCTTGCCGTAGACCTCCACCTCGCAGCCATCGTAGCCCTTCTCGGTATCCATCTTGGCCTCGAAGTGCAGCACCGGGTTGGTCCAGTCCTTGAGCGAAATGGAGCCAGAAGTGATGGCGTCGTCGCGCTTGGGACCGTACTCGCCTCCAGGGCTGTCGGTCCAGACCTCGCCCCGCCCGGGCACCTCGATGCGGGCCCAGGGGCCCGAAGGGGTGAAGGGAGAGCTCGCGTCCACGGTGTCCTCGAAGGCCACCTTGGAGGCGGGCACGCGCACTTCCTGAACGGCCGTCTCGGAGCGGTTGCCCACGTTGTCCACCACGCGCAGGGCGAAGTAAAGCTTGCGCTCGCGGCCCGAGGGGGTCATCTCCAGGGTGACCGACTCGTTGGCGCCGGCGTCCTTGGGGGCGTCGATGCGCACGGCGGTGGCCTCGTCGAAGCTGATCTCCCCGGGCTTGGGGTTGTCGGCGTGGGCCGCGATGGGCGAACGGGCGTAGCGAAGCTCGTATCTCGTGGCCTTACCCTGGTTGCCGTCGTCGCCGGTGGCGGTCCAGCTGAGCGTGACCGCGTTGGCGGTGGCGCTGGCCTGCAGGGTGCCAGGAGCAGCCGGGGCCACCTTGTCATCTTCCAGAGCCTTCATGGCATTGAGGCGACCGCCGGTCATCAGGCGCCTGGCCCAGCGCTCGGGCATCTGGTCCACGCCGCTCAGGATGCGCGACTTGATGGCGTCGTTGTCGGCCTCCGGATAGGCGCTGGCGATCAGGCCGGCCACGCCGGTCACGTGCGGAGTAGCCATGGAGGTGCCGCTCATCAGCCCGTAGCTGCCGTCCTTGAGGGTGCTGTGGATGTTGACCCCGGGGGCGGCCAGGTGGACCGACTTGTTGCCCCGGTTGGAGAAGCCGGCCAGCTCATCCTTGTTGTTGTGCGCAGCGACGGAGATGAGGTTGTCGAGCTTGTAGTTGGCCGGGTAGGAGGGGCGGGTGTCGTTGTCATAGCCGTTGTTGCCGGCGGCGCAGATGTGCAGCGAGGGTGAGGCGGCCATGGCGTCCAGGCAGGCCTGGCTGAACTGGCCTCCGCCCCAGGAGTTGTTGACGATGCGAGCCCCCTTCTCGGAGGCGTAGAGCACGGCCTTGACGGCGTCGGCGGTGGTCCCTCCGCCACCTTCGCCCAGGAACTTCAAGCCCATGATCTGGGCGTTCCAGTTGATTCCGACCATGCCACCGTTGCCGGCCTCGGCCCCGATGACCCCGGCGCAGTGGCTGCCGTGGTTGTGGTCGTCGAGCGGATCGCCGGTGTTGGTGATGAAGTTGCCCCCGTGGACGTCATCGACGATCCCGTTGCCGTCGTTGTCGATGCCGTCGCCGGGAACCTCGCCCGGGTTGACCCACATGTTGTTGACCAGGTCGGTGTGGTTGTAGTTCACCCCGGTATCGATCACGGCGATGATGGGTCCGTTCTCCTTGATGCCGGTGCTGATGTTCCAGGCATCGGCCGCTTTGATGTCGACGCCTGCGATGCCACCGCTCTGGCCGGTGTTGCGCAGGCCCCACTGCTCTTCGACCAGGTCGTCAGGAATCTGCACGCCCGGATTGCCGAAGGCCTGCACCTTGAAGTTGGGCTCGGCATAGCTGACCCGAGCATCGCGTCCCATCGCGGCCACAGCCTCGGCGGTGGTCATCCCCTCGGGGAGGGTCAGCTGCACCAGCTCGCCGTTGAACTCTTTGGCCATCACGGCCGGAACGTTGAACTTGTGGATGACCTTGGCGCCGTAATCGGTCGCAAAACCAGAGATGGCCTGCAGCGAGGTTCCCGCCTTGAGCTTGACCAGCACCTCTCCGGGCACATAGTCCTGGAGCTTGGGCTCGAGCGAGGCCGCCCTTGAGCTTGACCAGCACCTCTCCGGGCACATAGTCCTGGAGCTTGGGCTCGAGCGAGGCCGCTTCGGCGCGGCTCGCCCCCAGCACCGACTGAAGGTCAAAGCCGCTGGAGAGCTGCACGCTGTCGGCCGGGCCCTGCTC
The DNA here is from genome assembly GCA_021404945.1 of bacterium CPR1. Lineage (GTDB taxonomy): Bacteria > Vulcanimicrobiota > Xenobia > Xenobiales > QWHO01 > QWHO01. The sequence goes on along the minus strand of QWHO01000387.1, from coordinate 732 downwards.
GGGCGCGGCGGACTGGGCGGCTCGCTGAGGCTGGAAGGCCATTTGAGGCTGGATCTGGTCAACGCGCATGGTAGTGATGTCCCCTGTCTATGTTGGGGCCAGTGTATGCATGGCGACCGAGCAGGCTGTGACCGAAATGTTAACCGGTAACCGTCAGGGCCAGATGCCTTCCAGCATTCCCGGGCTGGGCGGGTTCTCAGGCCTGCGGGCAGGCTCGAAAACAGCCAGGCACTCCTCCATGGTGACGTGGTGCAGGTCGAGCACGTTCTGGAAGGCTTCCTGGTAGCCTCCGGCCAGGTTCCAGACCACCGGCACCCCGTTGGTCTTGCAGATCTCGAAAACGATGCGGTCGCGACGGCGCATTTGCTCAGAGCTCATCCAGCCGCCCAGCGGATCGTCGAGGTGGGCGTCGGCGCCGGCCTGGTAGATCAGCACGTCGGCTCTCATGCCCTGCAGGATGGCAGGAATCTCGCTCAAGAACCGCTCGGGGTCGTGATCGCTCTTGCCGGTCGTGTGGTGGGCCACGAAGTCGAGACGTTTGCGAGCAATGATGTCGTCAGTGCCGTTGCCGTAGTGGAAGTCGCAGTCCAGGATACCCACCCGCTCGACCCGCTCGCGCAAGAGCATGGCCGCCACCATGAGGCCGTTGAAGGTGCAAAAGCCTCCCCCACTGGCGTAGCAGGCGTGATGAAACCCGCTCGTGGGCGAGCAGGCCGCGCCTGCGTTCTCCAC
>QWHO01000386.1 GCA_021404945.1 bacterium CPR1 | reverse complement strand
GAGAGCTCTCAGGGCGCGGCACTCAGCAAGCGAGCCTGGTGGCGCCAGAGCGAGGCCTTCTGGCGGTCGCGGGCGGCCTCGAAGTGACGGGCCAGCTCCTCGGCGGCTCGGGCCGCCGAGAGTCGGTCTCCGGCTGCGCGGGCCGTCTCGTAACGGCGCCGGGCGGCCATCTCGGGGGGCTCCACGAATTCGGGGATCTGCTCCGGCGGGGGAGCGGGTGGCTCCTGGGACACCTGGGTGACCTGGGGCTGGGCCCGCTCGGGCGAGGGCGGCGGGGGAGGCTCGGAGCGCGGCGGCTCGGGAGGTGCGCTGGGAGGCGGAGCGGTCGCTGGGACCGGGGGCAGCAGATGGGGAGCCTGGACTCCGGCAGCCATCGGACCGGCCAGCCGCCCTGGAGCCAGCAGCTCTTCAGGCTCGGCGCGCTGGGCAGGGTGCACGACCGGGGGCAGCTGGGGCCGGACCCGGGCCGGCGGGACAGGGCTGGGGGGCTTGACTGACCGGGGCGCAACCGGGGCTACGTTCTCGGAGCTACCGGAGGCGGGAGCAGCCGGACGCGCTGGCAGGACTGCGGGAGCCTCGAAGCCGGGCTCGACCGGGCCAGCTGGAGCGCTGGTCGTGCCTCCCCGCGGCGCAGCAAATGGCCTGGCCGGGGCTTTGACGGACTCGGGTAAGGAAGCAGGAGCCCTGGTCGGCTGAGCCGCCTGTCCGGCTGGACGGACGGTCTGGCCCGGTGATGCGGCCGCCGGCTGAGGAGCAGCGGGCTTTTCGGTCCGCCTGGGGACTGAAGCGGGTGGCGTGAGGGCCGGGGCCGGGGTCTTTCCTGCTCGGGTCGGCGCGACCCGGGGTGCGGGCGGAGCCACCCCCTTCTTGCGCGCCCCCAGCACGGCGCGTTTGGCGGCCGGGCTGAGGGCCAGCTCGGGCGCCAGCTCGGGTGGGGCCTGGCGAGAGCGCGCCTTCCCGGCCGGGGCGACGGCGGCCGGCCTCTTGCCCGGCTCGATGGGCGTACGGCGCAAGAGCGTGCGCGCCTGGTCGGCCTGCTCGGCGCTGGGGCCGAGCTTCAGAGTGCGGTGGGCGGCCTCGCGGGCGGCCTGGTTGTGGCCTCCGGCCGCCAGGGCCCTGGCTTTCAACAGCACTGCCCTGACCAGCTCTCCCGCCAGATGGCCATCCTCGGAAGCCAGCCGCTCGGCCTGGCCGCTCAGAAAGGCGGCGCACTCGGGGAGACCTGCCTCAAAATCGCGCTCGGCCGCCAGCAGCAGCTGCTCCACCGCCCGGGGAGCATTGAGAGCCCGCGCGAAGAAGCGAGCCGCCCGCTCGGGATCGACCCCGGCGGTCAGGTTGCCGGCCAGCAGGCAGAGCCGGCGCTGGCGCCGCTCGGGAATGCGGTGCAGAGCAACCCGCCAGATGGGCTCGTGAGCGAAGAGGAACTGCTGCACCCCACCTTCCCACTGCTCATCCAAGAGACCAGCTCGCACCAGGCCGTCCAGCGTGTCTTCCAGCACTCTCTCCTCGTAGGTCACCACCGACTGCAGCAAGCCGAGCTCGAAGCGCTCCTCCAGGCTGGCGGCCATGGACATGATGGCGCTGGCATCGGGCCCCTGGCGCTCGAGCACCCAGTTGAGAAGGTCGGTCAGGGTACGGGGCACGTCCCGCGGCTCCTCCCAGGTGGCCACCACGCCCGAGAGCTGCAGCGCCGAGCCTTCCAGCTGACGCAGCAGCAGGCCCAGGTGGAGCGGGTTGCCGTGGGTCATTCGCATCAGCCAGGAGACGGCCGCGTCGGGGGGAGCCGCCCAGAGGTGCTCTTCCACGTAGCGGGCGCAGAAATCGCGCGTCAGGCCTCGCACCACCAGGCGGTGCTGGGCCTCGTTGAGCCACTGGGTGGTGCCCTCGAAGCGGGCCTTGCCGGGTCGGTCGATCAGGATCAAGAGTACGGCAGGCCCATCGGCCAGCAGAGCGCGCAGCCTCTCCACCAGCTCGGGGGTGGCCTCGTGGGCCCACTCCACCACCAGGATGAGCGGACCCTGGGCCAGCCGCTGCCGCAGGCGCTCAGACAGGGTGCCCTGCCCCCCCAGCGCCCTTTCCAGCAGTCCGCAGTGGAGCGGTTGCATGGCGCTGCACTGCACCTTGCAATGGGCCACCGGGCGGGCTCGGCGCAGGAACTCCTCCACCAGGCTCGTCTTGCCCGAGCCGGCCGTGCCGGTGACACGCACCACCGTGCCCCGCCCGGCCTTCAGCTCTTGCAGATGGCCTCGCAGCTGGGTCAGCTCCTCGTCGCGGCCAAGCAGATTGCGACGCTTGCCGCCCGGCATCGGGTCACTCTGGCGGCTTGCCTGGCGCTGTACCAGCCGGGCCACCTCGGCGGCCGAGGCAGGCCGGTCTTCGGGCTGGCGGGCCATCAGCCGCATGGTGAGGCGGGTCAGCCAGGCGGGGATGTCCCCTCGGAGCCGATGGGGGGACTGGGGGCTCTGGTTAAGGATGGCAAGCAGGAACTGGGCCGGGTCGCGGGCCTCCACCGGCGGGCGGCCGGTCAGCACGTGGTAGAGCACCGCCCCCAGCGAGTAGAGGTCGGAGCGCACCCCGCCGCGCTCGCCCATGGCCTGCTCGGGGCTGAGGTAGGCCAGATCGGCCATCATGACCCCGGTGTCGTCGGTGCGGGTCTGATCCTCCAGGCGGCCGGCCAGGCCGAAGTCGGTGATGTGCACCTGAGCGCCTTCGTCCACCATGATGTTGTCGGGCTTGAGGTCCTGGTGGATCAGGCGCTGTCCGTGGGCGTAGCTCAGGGCGTCCAGGACCTCCTCGAGCACTTCGGAAAGAGCCTCGAAGTCGCGCCGGGCGTGGGCTTCGAACCAGAGGTGGATGGGCGCGCCCTGCACCAGCTCCATCACCAGGTAGGGGAGGCCCTCGTGCTGGCCGGTGTCCAGGCTGCGCACCACGGCCGGATGGTGCAGCCGCATGCCGGTCAGCAGCTCGCGGCGAAATCGGGCCACGAACTCCGGGTTGCGACCCTGCCAGGGATGGGGGATCTTGATCGCCACGTCCTGGTCCAGCTTGCGGTCATGGGCCAGCCAGACGGTGCCGATGCGGCCCGCGCCCAGGGGCTCGGTCAGCCGATAGCGTCCGGCCAGCATCTGGCCCGGCTCGAACTCGCTTGCCACGACTATGGCGCTTCGCAGAGGGTTCAGGTTGACCCTCTATGCTGCCGGTCCACCTTGCTCAGGTGGCCTGCTCCTGGGAGAGCCCCAACTGGCTTAACCAGCATTGGGGGTGGGCCTGCCAGGCCTGCTCGGTGCCCTGGTGGGTGAGCTGGATGCTGACCGAGCTCTTCGAATCGACGGTCATCACCGCCCGGCAGAGGCAGCAGACGGCCTGGAGCGGGGTGAGCTCGGCCAGGTCGGTGCGCACTCCCACGTAGGAGGGAAAGCGTGGGATGCCGGCATTGGAGAGCTCTTGATAGCGGAAGGTGATCAGGCTGCCCAGCGGAGGGGGGCTGTGGCGCTCGGCGTCCGAGAGGCCGGTTCCTACCGAGAAGCGCTTGCCGTCCACCAGCTCCACCAGCAGCGCTCCCAGCCGTCCGGCGTGGCGTCCGGCGCCGGGCTGGTGGCCCACCACCAGGGCCTCGCCGTCGAAGAAGCTCTTCACCTTGAGCAGGGTGTGCGAGCGCCCTACCTCATAGCGAGAGCCGGGCTGGCGCAGCATCAACCCCTCGCCCCCCAGCCCCTCGACGCGTCGGAGCTCGCTCTTGAGGTGCTCCAGGCCCCGGCACGGCTCCTGGGGATGCAGCTCAAGGTGCTCGGGGGAGCCCTGCAGTTGGGCGGCCAGCAGCTGTTGCCGGGCCTCGAAGCCGCTGGTCTCACCGGGTGCGTCGAAGACCACGAAGCGGATCTCGCGCCAGTGAGGTCCGCGGTCTTGCCGGCGCACGATGCTGACGGTGCGCTGGAATTGCCGGCGTCCGCCCCACAACTCGCCGTCCAGGGGGACTGCGGGCAGACCTTCCAGGAACCAGTCGGGAGCCAGGAAGGGGTTGCCCAGGCGCGACCAGAGCTGCCTGCCGTCCCAGTAAGCCCTCACTCCGTCCAGCTTCTCGCTCATCCACCAGCCGCTCAGGTCGGTCTGGTTGTCCCAGCTGTGAGCCAGCAGCAGGGGAGGGGCCTTGCCTTCGCTCGTGCTGCTCGCGGCGCTGCTGGTCGCCGTGGGGGAGGGGGGCGAGCCCAGGCGCTCTTCCTCAGCCGCAGCTCCACGCAGGGCTTTGAGGTGCTTGCAGGTACGGCTCTCTGGAGGACGGTTCTGGTTACGCCAGGCCGGGCAACTGCACGAATAAGCCCCGCCCACGTTGCGCAGCACGTAGGGAGTGGCCGCCGAGCCCTTGACCTCGATCGATTCGCCGTCGGCGAGATCGCCCATGAATGCTACTTTCCGGGTCTGGGCGGAGGATCCCTGGCGTTTCTTGGAGTGCAGGATTATGGAGTTCTAATCTCCAAATTGCACTGTAAAATGGAAACGATATGCCGATTTTTCCAAGACCCGGAGACCAGCTTCTTTCTGTTTGGTCCGCGAGGCACGGGGAAGTCGACCTGGTTGCGCCAGAACCTGCCCGAGGCTGTGCTGGTGGACCTGCTGCGGCCCGAGGCGGAGCGGTGCGAGCAGTTTCTGAGAGGACTGCGACCCGGCCGTCTGCCTCTCCCCTGAGCTTCGTAAAAAGTTAACCAGAGCGAGGCAGCTCAGCCATCCCTCATCGGGTTTACTGGTTCTCGTGCAGATCAGCTCGCAAGTCGCCGAAGGCCGCAGCCTGGCCGACAAGATCAAGCAGCGCTCTACCCTGGTGGGGCTGGTCGAGCCCGTCGGCATCACGCTCGGGCTGGTCAGCAGTCCCATGGAGAACCTGGAGTCGCTGCGCCTCATCGCCAGCTCTGCCTTCCATGGCGACTTCAGCGGCGCCGGCCGCGAGGTCAGCGAGCTGGTGGACCGGGCCATGACTCCCGACGGGGTGGCTGGCCTGGTCTACAAGAGCGGGCTGGGGCTGCGGGCCGCCACGGAGGGCGTGGTGGGAGGCCTGGAGCTCTACCATGGCATCAAGAGCAACGACCGTTACCTGCGCTTGATGGGCGTGGCCGACCTCACCTCGGGTGCCTCCAGCGCCGCCATGGCCGCCGGCGCCCCCCTGGTCGGGCTGGGCCTGAGCCTGGCGGCATCGGCCGGCAAAGCCTTCCTGGTGCTCAAGACTCCGGAGGAATACAGCCGCATCCAGAAGATGAAGACCCTGTTCGACGCCGCCGGGGCCGTCTCGAGCGGGCTGCTCCGCTCGGGCGTTCTGATCGGACCCGCCCTGGCGGCCAACGCCGTGCTCGGACCCACCCAGATGCTTTACATGAACCACGAGGGCTTCCGCGCCAGGGCCGACAGAGCCATCGACTGGATGCTGGACAAGCTGCCTTAATCAGGCACCCGGCAGGGAGCCGAGATTCGCCCCAGGATGGTGCGCCCTCGCGCGTCGATCAGCTGGTAGTGGCGCCAGGTGCCTGGATGGCTGTCGGTCACGCTGCTGAGCCATTCCGACTGGCCGGCCGAGCGCAGGAAGCGAGACATCGGCCCGAGCACGGTGATATGGTCGCGCAACGAGTGGGGGAACTCGAGCTTTTTGTCCGTGCGGGTGGCTCCCCTGCCCGTTCATAAAATGCTCATCTCTCGGCAAGGCTCTGTTTACCAGGGCCGGTACGAGCGTCAACAGGTTGCAGGTCCTCACTTCCTATCCTGGAGTCATCCCAACTCCAAAGGAGGACAATCCCCATGGTAGGAATGGCCAATGCAGCATCGCTGCAGCAACTGGCTCTGTCGGACGCGCTCCAGGCGCAGACCAAGCAGGTGGAGATGTTTGCTGACGCTCAGAAGCATCAGGCTGAGCGCTGGAAAATCCTGCGCGAGGTGCAGACCAAGATCTTCGAGATCCAGCAAGAGGTCACCATCAACCAGGCCAAAGTGCAGGATAAGATGTTCAACAAATGGAGCGACTACATCCGTAGCTAGGAGCGCAGCCGGACAACCGCCTTGAAGCGGTTTTCCGGCTGCGCGGCGCCCAACACTGGGCTAGAAGTTCGGTCGCATCCTGG
>QWHO01000385.1 GCA_021404945.1 bacterium CPR1 | reverse complement strand
AAGTATCCCGACAGCTGGCATTATCTGCATATGAAAAATCCCCGCGAGATCGTTCCGGGCTCCATCATGCCCGCCTATCCGTGGCTCTTCACCCAGCAGGTCGACCACAGCCTGATGCCTTCCAAGCTGCGCGCTCTGCAGAAGCTGGGAGTGCCCTATTCCGACGAGGAGATCGCCAACTACGCGGCGGCCTACTTCAAGCAGGTCGCCGCCGTCGAAACCAACCTCAAGGCGGCCGGCATCGACGACTACCACAACACGCCTGAGATCATCGCGCTGATCGCTTACCTGCAGAGGCTCGGCAGCGACATCAAGTGGAGGTGAGGATGCCTCAATCCGACTGGATCATCATGATGAAGGAAGTGGTCCTGGTGCTGTTCTTCCTCATCTTCTCGGGGGTCATCGCCTGGACTTATCATCGCTCCAACCGCGCCGCGATGGAGCAATACGGCCGCCTGCCCCTGGAGGACGAATGAGCGACGAGAATGCCATCGTAACAGAGCCGGCGGTGACGCCCGGCCCCATGGCGGGTAACTCGAGCACAAACCGGGTCATCCTTCCCGACGACAAGATCCTCTCCGGCCACGAGGTGGACGGCATCCAGGAGATGGACAACCCCATGCCCGTGTGGCTGAGCACCCTTTTCCTGGCCACCTTCCTCTATGCCATCGGTTACTGCATCGTCTACCCGAGCTTCTGGTTCTGGCCGGGCCTGTGGAAGTGGTCGAGCACCACCGAGATGAACCGTCTGGAAGCCGAGCAAGCTGCCAGGCGCACCAAACCGGTGGTGGTGAAAGTCGACCTGGCCCAGTTGGCCAGAGACCCGGCTCACCTGGCCAACGGCAAGGCGATCTACGAGCTCAGCTGTGCCACCTGCCACGGCGAGAACGCACAGGGTAAGGTGGGACCGAGCCTGGTGGACGCCGAATGGAAGTATGGCGGCAAGCCGACCGACATCCTCGAGAGCGTTACCAACGGCCGACCGGGGGGGATGCCCAACTGGGGGAATACCCTGAAGCCCGAGGAGGTGGAGGACGTGACAGCCTTCGTCCTGTCGCTCCAGAAAGAATGAGCCGGCCTATCTATGCCCGCCACGTCAACGGCAAGTTCCACAAGCTCAGGGCGACCGTGAGCCTGATCTTGCAGTCTCTGCTGTTCGTCCTTCCCTGGATCGAGTATCACGGCCGTCCCTTCCTCTTGCTCGATATCCCCCATCGTCGCCTCTACCTTGGCCACATGGTGCTGTTCCCACAAGAGACATTCTTTCTGCTGATCATACTGCTCTCGGCCGGCACCTTGCTCTTCCTCTCCACCTCACTGGGGGGACGCATCTGGTGCGGCTACGCCTGTCCTCAGACCCTCTTCAGCCAGTCCTTCATGATGATCGAGCGCTGGATCGAAGGCGACAGGGCCCGGCGCATGCGACGAGAGAAGGGTCCTCTGACGGCCTCCCGGGTGATCCGCCGGGGCCTCAAGCTGACTATCTGGCTGGTGATGGGCATCTGGTTGGGCATCACCATCTCGGGCTACTTCGTGCCCATCCGGCAGTTGACGCTGGCCTCCTGGCCGGTGGTGGCCTTCTTCACCTTCATCTCGCTGCTCGACTTCGGCTTCCTGCGCGAAATGGTTTGCCACAACTGGTGCCCCTACGCGCGCTTCCAGGGAGCCCTGTTCGACAATGACACCCTGGTCATCGCCTATGACAACGAGCGCGGCGAGCCGCGCGGCAAGGTTCACACCACCCCCGGCTCTTGCGTGGATTGCTCGCTGTGCGTGCAGGTCTGCCCCATGGGCATCGACATCCGAGACGGCCTGCAACTCGAGTGCATCGCCTGCGCCGCCTGCATCGACGCCTGCGATCAGGTCATGGATAAACTCAAGCGTCCTCGCGGCCTGGTGGGCTACCGCACCCTGAGCGGGCGCCGGCGCCTGGTCCGCCCCCGCACCATCGTCTACGCCGCGGTGCTGGCGGTGCTGGCCACCACCTTCCTCTACCTGGCCACCCACCGGCAGTTGCTGGCGGTCGACGTGGTGCGCTCGACGGCTCTGTTCAACGCCACCCCCGATGGCCGAATCTCCAACAACTACACCGTTCACCTGATCAATCGTCGCGACGACCCGGTCGCGGTGAAGCTCTCGCTCGAGGACATGCCGGAGGGCGAGCTGATCGCTCCCCGGGGCAATCCTGTCACGGTGCCGCCAGCCTCGGTGCAGGCGGTCCAGGTGCTGGTGGTGCGTCCCAAAGCCGACCGACCCGTCGTCTCGTTCAAGCTGAAGGCCAACGAGGAAACGGTCCCGACCACCTTTGTAGGGCCCGGCCAATGACCCCGCCGCGACTCATCGCCGGCGTGCTGATCAGCTTCGTGCTCGTTCAGATCTCCTTCGTGACCATGGCCTCGCGAAGCTTCGAAGGCCCTGACCAGCCCGGCTACTATAAGATGGGCCTGGAGCACGACCGCTTGATGCGCCCCCGGCGCCTGGGATGGCATGTCCAGCACAACCTCCCGCAGCGCCTGCAGGCAGGCCAGAGCTTTCATCTCGAGGCCCGGGCCGTGGACGCCAACCAGCGCCCGGTTCAGGGCAACCTGACCGTGCGCGTGGGGCGCCCCGCCACCCGCAGCCAGGACCGCCAGCTGAACTTGCCGGCTGACTGGCAGCCGGCTCCGGGCTGGTGGGACGTGGTCTTCGAGCTGGACGGCCAGCGCCTGGACAAGGTGCGCGTGGCCGCCCGATGATCTGCCGGCACTGCGGCCTGCCCTCCAGCGCCGACTTCTGCTGCTCTGGCTGCGAGGCGGTCTATAGCTGCATCCATGCGCTGGGCCTGGACGACTATTACCGGTTCCGCGCCGGGCCGCCGGACTCTCCGGCCGAGCTGCCAGCCTCGGCGGCCCCCTATGATCGACCCGAGATCGCCGAGCGCTACGCCGTGGGTGACAGCTGGCACGTCCTGGTGGACGGCCTGCACTGCGCCGCCTGCGCCTGGCTCGTCGAGCAGGCCCTGCAGCGCCTGGAGGGAGTGCGGGAAGCCCGGGTCAACTACGCCACCTCGCGTCTCAAAGTGAGCGGCAGCGTTTCCCTGGGCGCTGTGGTGGCGGCCGTGCAGGCCCTGGGCTACCGGGCCACGCCCTACCATCCCGACGTGCAGGAACGTCCCCGCGCCGAAGAGGACCGCACCCTGCTGCGCCGCCTGGCGGTGGCCGGCTGCGCCGCCGGCAACATCATGCTGATGGCGGCCGCGCTCTACTCGGGGGCAGCCGAGGAGCAGCACTTCCAGACCCTGTTTCACCAGGTGAGCCTGCTGCTGGTGCTGCCGGTGGTGCTCTACTCGGCGGTGCCTTTCTGGAAGGGAGCCTGGAGCGCCCTCATGGCCCGCACCCTGACCATGGACGTGCCCATCGCTCTGGGCCTGGGAATCACGTTCCTGGCCAGCCTGGTGGGGCCCCAGGTCTACTACGACACGGTGGCCATGTTCGTCTTCGTGCTCTTGATCGGCCGCTACCTCGAACGGCTGGCCCGAGGCCGGGTGAGCTCGACGCTGGAGCGCCTGCTGGCCCTGCAGGTGGAGACGGCCCGCCTGGCAGACGGCAGCGAGGTTCCGGTGGAGCAGCTCGAGGGCGGCGCGCGCGTGTTGGTGGGTCCGGGCTGTCGCCTGCCGGCCGATGGCCGGGTGGAGAGCGGACGGGCCTTCGTGGACGAGTCCATGCTCACCGGCGAGTCGCGCCCGCGGGCGGTCGAGCCCGGCGAGACCGTGCTGGGGGGCAGCCTCAACCTGGATGGCTCGCTGGTCGTGCTGGTTACCGGCGTGGGCAGTCAGAGCGTGCTGGCCCGCCTGGCCCGACGGGTGGAAGAAGCCCAGAGCCAGCGCCCCCCCATCGGGCGCCTGGCCGACCAGGCCGCGCGGCGCTTCCTGGTGGTGGTGCACTCACTGGCTGCTTTTACCTTCGTGGCCTGGCAACTGGTGGATCCATCACGAGCCATGGAGGTGGCGGTGTCGGTGCTGATCATCACCTGCCCCTGTGCTCTGGGACTGGCCACCCCAGACCGGGACCCTGACCGAGGGCCGTCTGCAACTCGACGAAATTCTCTGCGAGCCCGGATGCGAGCGGCACTGGCTGAGGCTGGCCGCGGCCGCCGAGCAGAGCTGCCCACACCCCCTGGGCCGCTCGCTGGTGGCTGCCTGGGGTGAGGAGCCGCTTCCCGCAGTCGAAGATCTGGAGAGCCTGCCCGGGTTGGGTCTACGCTGCCGGGTAGAGGGCCAGCGATTGACGGTGGGCAGCCGTGCTCTGGTGAGCCAGGGCACCTGGCAACGCTCTGGCTGCACTATGGTCTACCTGGAAGTGGACGGACGGGTGGAGGCCTGCTTTGCCCTGTCCGACAGCCTGCGGCCGGAGGCGGTCGAAGTGGTGGGTCAGCTGCGCCGGCGTGGATTGAGGCTGATCCTGGCCAGCGGTGACCAGGCCTCTTGCGTGGAGGAAGTGGCCACGCGCCTGAGCCTGGATCAATGCTACGCGGACATGCTGCCCGAGGACAAGCACACCCTGGTGCGCGAGCTCGAGGCCCGGGGCGAGCGGGTCGCCATGGTGGGCGACGGGGTCAATGACGCCCCTGCGCTCTCGGCCGCCACCCTGGGCGTGGCCGTGGAGAACGGTACCGATCTGGCCTGCGAGGCGGCCGACCTGGTGCTGCGCCGACCGGGCCTGGCCCCGCTGGAGGAGGCCTTCGCCCTGGCCGAAAGCGCCTGGGGGCGGCTGCTGGCCAACGTGGGCCTGGCCCTGACCTACAACCTGATCGCCATCCCCAGCGCCATGCTCGGCCTGGTTTCGCCGCTTTTTGCGGCGGTGGCCATGCCGCTGTCGTCGCTGGCTGTGGTGCTCAATTCCATCAGGAGAAGCCCGTGAGCGCCCTCTTCTACCTGCTCCCCCTGGCCATTTTGCTGGCTCTGGTCGGGCTGGGAGCCTTCTTCTGGGCTGTCTCGGACGGCCAGTTCGACGACCTGGAGGGGCCCCGCTGGCGGGTGCTGTTTGACCAGGATGAGCCTTGAGATGATGGTGCTGGGTCTGGTGGGAAGCACGCACTGCCTGGGGATGTGCGGCGGATTCGTGCTGGCCACCGGAAAGCGTGCCCCGGCCTACCAGGCGGGACGTCTGCTGGGTTATGCGCTGGTGGGGGCAGCCATGGCTACGGCCGGCTGGGCAGCCCGCCTGGGCCTGGGCAACCGCCTGTTTATGCTGGTGGCCGGGCTCTCGATGGTAGCCCTGGCAGCCAACCTGCTGCCCGCCCGCCCGCCGCTCTGGGGCTATCTGTTGCGGGTCTTCGGGCCGCTCCTGCGGCGTCCGTTCTTCCTGGGGCTGTTGACGGCCGTGCTCCCGTGCAGCCTGCTGGCAGCCGCCTGGATGCAAGCCGCGGCCAGCGGCTCCACCCTGCGGGGAGCGGCCTTCATGACCTGCTTCTGGCTGGGGACGCTCCCGGCTCTCAGTTTTGCCCACCTGCTCTCGCCGCTGGCCCGACGCTGGCCACGGGCGGGCAGCCTGGTGGTATTCTGGCTGGGCCTGACCATGCTCTGGCGGGCCTGGCGTGGGGAGGTCTGGTGCGGATGATGAAGCGCGTTGCGGTCGCCCTGGATGGCAGTCCTCAAGCCGAGCAGGCGCTGACCTATGCCCGTTCGCTGGCTTTCGAGCTGATCTTGATCCGGGTCGTGAGAGAGCGGATGGTGGAGGAGCTGGAGGCAGGATCAGCTCAGGAGGCAGCCCACTACCTGGGCCAGGTGGCTACCACCCTGCGCGAGCGGGGCCAGCCCTGCACCGTCCGGCTGGCCTCGGGCCAGACCGCCTCGGCCCTGCTCGAGAGCCTGCAAGACTGCGAGCTGCTGGTGATCTGCTCGCAGGGTCGCACCGGCCTGGCCGGCTGGCTGAAGCCCAGTGTGGCCGCCCGGGTGGCCTCTCGAGCCAGCTGTCCCGTGCTGGTGGTGCGCTCGGGAGAGCCTGGAAGCCTGGAAAGCAAGCTGGCGGGCCCTCAATGGGCTCCCCGCCGGGCCCTGGTGGCCCTGGATACAACCAGCTTCTCGGAAGGAGCCCTGCCGGCCGCCTGCTCATTGTTGACCCAACGCCCTGCCCAGCTGGTCTTGCTGGGCGCCAGCGGCCTGCCGCCGGTAGACTCGGACTCACCCGATTTCTCGGCGCGCCAAATGCAGCTGGCTCGACTGAGTCAGTACCTCCAGCGTGCCGGCGAGGAAGCCCGGGCCTACGACATGCAGGTCTCCTGGCGAGTGGAGGACGCCACCGCCAGCGAGGCCATTCTAGACTGGGCGGACCGCGAACGGGCCGAGGTGGTCTGCCTGGCGACTCACGGTCGCACGGGGCCGGCCCGCTGGCTGCTGGGCAGCGTCAGCGAGAAGGTGCTGCAGCGCAGCCGCCGACCGGTATTGCTGGTCAATCCTCGTTCTTCGAGTCGACCAGCTGGTCGCGCAGGGCACGAATGAGGTCCAGACTGGAGACGATGCCCACCACCTGACCTGAGCGCAGCACCAGAATGCGATGGATGCGCCTGTCCAGCATCAGGTCGGCCAGCTCGACCAGGCTGGTCTCCTCACAGGCGAAGTAGACGTAAGGCGCCATGATGTCCGCCACCAGGGCCTCGCCCATCACGGGCAGCTCGCCGGGAGGCCCCAGCCAGACGCCCTGATAGTAGCCGCTCGGATCACGGATGGGGGGCAGGGCATGGGAGGCGTAAGCGGCCACGTCGGTCTGCGAGACTACACCGACCAGCTTGCCGCTCTCCTCCACCACAGGCACCCCCGAGATGCGCGCGTGAGCGAGCAGATTGGCCAGCTCGCGCACGGTTTTCTCGGGTCGAATGGTCAGTACTTCTCGGGTCATGATGTCAGCAACGATTTGCATCTTCCGGCTCAATCTAGCCTTCCTCGAGCCCGGCTCAAATGATCCGGATCATTCTGCCCACCTCTGCTGCGAGCTATGCTGGCCCTGCGGGAAGACCCCGAAGGAGGCCCCCTTCATGAGCAAGGAACACGTGAATTGCCCAAACCTTCAGCGTGAGGCCGAGATCGAGCTGACCGAAGGCAAGGTGACCGACTGCAACCTCTGGCACGAGGGGCGCCCCAGCTGTCAGGGAGAGTGCGTCAGCGCGCCTCGGGTCCGCGACATCATGCAACGAGAGGTCATCGCCGTGCGCGAGACGGCCAGCCTGGCCGACCTGGCCCGCATCCTGGCCGAAAACCGCATCTCCGGCGTGCCGGTGATCGACCGAAAGCGTCGCCTTCTTGGAGTGATCTCGGCCTACGACCTGGCCCGCGGAAAAGCGCGGGCCAATGCCTTCTACAACGAAACCTTCATGGTGGATGAGCTGCTCGACGGCTACTACAGTCACGAGAACTCGCGAGTGCGCGACTTGATGACCTCGGCCGTCCACCGCGTGGAAGAGGTAACCCTGGTCAGGGACGTGGTGGATATCATGGTGCGCGAGCAGATCCACCGGGTCATCGTGACCCGCGGCGAGGAGCTGACCGGGATCGTGACCACCTCGGATCTGTTGCAGGTGCTCTCGCGTCTGCTTTCATAACGCGCAGGTGGTGCTGTCAGGCCGAGAACAGGCTCCAGAACGGCCTGGCCTGACTGCTCTGCTTCCTCGGTGCCTGGAGCACCGGAGGCTGATCGAAATCCTCAATGGCGTTCGTGACGCTGAACCGATCACTGTCGCTGTCGGAGGGATAGGCGCAGGTGGCCACGTCGACATCGTGGTCGGACGGGTAGCGGCGAGTGGTCGGCCCTGCGGCCGGCGGACAGACCAGGGGCTCGGCCGGCCTGCTCGCGACGGGTTGACCTTCCAGCACCTGCTCGAAGAAGGGCTCGGGTCGAGCCAGCGTGGCGGCGGCCACCAGGGCCCCGCCGGCAAACAGGCAATCGGTGAGAAATCGGCGACGTGTCATGGCGGGTTGGTCGTGTCCGGCAAGACTTTCTTCCAGGGTGTCGTCGTCCACTCGAACAGCTCGTCCTCCGAGCTGCTCCTCGAAAGGACAGGGCTTGCTTCCTTGGTCATCCGCATACCGCCTGGCCTTCCTGCCGGGTCCCAGCTGGCCAACCGCGGAGGGACAGAATTTCTCGTTGCTTTACAAAAATTGACGAGCGTCAAAGATTTTTTCCTGTCCGTCTGGTAAAATAAAGAGCCATCATTTAGCCAAAGGAGCCTGTAGCCGTGCAAATTGGTCAGCTCAACAACCTGACTCCAAATTCTTTCGGTGGCGGGTTCTCCTTCCTACCGATCGGGGGCGGTCAACCAGGCAGCCTGCTTGCTGCGGGCTTTCCGGGAGGAGCGAGCTTCATCGGCCTTCTGACTCAGGTGCTGCAGTCGTTCACGCAGCTTGGTCAGGGCTGGTCGGGCTACCTGGGCGGTGCTCCCGCGACGCCAGGGTTCGGCCCGGGGGGCCCCGGACAGCTGTCACCCGGCCTCTACGGCTCGGGCGCTCGCCCCACCGGCTTCGTCGGCTATGGCGGCGGCGCGAGCTTCAATCCCAACCCGGGCTCTAGCCCCACGGGCCATGGGATGCCTGGCCCCACCGATCCAGGAGAGTTTGCAAGCTACCTTCAGGCGCAGCGGCTCGGAGGCTCGCTGGAGGGCAAGACGGGGATCGCGCAGAGAGACGCCATCCCGGGCACCCGCTTCGGAACCGAGCCCGACCCCACCATGTGGCACGCTTCGGTGGCCCGCAACTATGCGGCCCAGTTCGCCGCCTACGCCATCGGGGCCGATCCCCTCAGCGTCCAGGGTCTGCAACAGGGCCAGAACGCCTTCTCACAGATGGCCCCCGAGGCCCAGCTCTTCATGCAGGTGGCCTCCGTCTTCAAAGGCAACCTGTTCAACGGCCCGGGCAACTACGACAACCCGGGGCTGGGACGCCTGTTGCAGAGCACCGGAAACGGCGACCTGATCAACAACCCTCAGGTCGGCCAGACGGACGTGCAGACCATCGGAGCCATCACCCAGGCTCTGAACCGGGGTACGCTGACGCTCAACCAGGTCATCCAGAGCGGCACCATCGACAACCTCGACCGCTACTCCACCATCATCAATTACGTGCAGAGCGGCGGGTTCCGAAACGACGTGGCGCGCTACGAGAGCCGCCTCTTCTAAAGTGCAAGGCCTTTGGTCTTGCACTTTACAACGCGCTGGAACGCAGTTCCGGCGCGTTCGTCAGATTGTGCTAATGCCAAACCAAAGTGCGAGCACATTAGAGAGCTCGGCCCAGGCTGGGGCTGTCAGCGGCTGGAAACCCAGAGCCAGAGCCACCAGGGACCATTGCCCTGGCTGGCCTGGTACGACTCGGAATCTTCCGGCCTGAGGATCTGGTGCATGGGGATCAAACCCAGCCAGATCAGCACCGTCGCGATTCCCGAGAGACCCAGCAAGAGTGGCAGCAAGAACGAGACCCCCAGCTCGCGAGAGGCGAATGCGCTCAGCCACCAGGTGGCCAGCGAGCCCGCTCCGATGACCAGGAAGGCCAGGAGGAGCCGGGTGGCGCTCGCTCCCACGCCAGCTCGCGCCTCGCACTCTCGCAGGGAGGCTCGCACCCACTCCTGGTCTTCGGTGGCGCAGCTCGGTAGCAGGCGCCACACGACGGCGGCCTGTCGTCGAGCCTGAGCATAGTGCTCAAAGCGCACCAGGGTATTCATGCGGGCGGTTTCTTTGCGAATCAGGTCGTTGTCGGTCATGTAACTGCGCATCCAGATCGCCAGTATACAGGCTGAGGCCCGAGAAACCTGGCCGACGACAGGCGCGCTGTTGGAAAGCTGGCAGTGGACATTGCGAAATCCCTTCGAACAGATCAAACGATCTGTCAAGAGCTCCATCCCCATTTGGACCCCGACTGAATAGGGCGCCCCTTTCCGGCCCGTCCGCGGACTGTCCTGAATCGGGCACCCCATTCTGGCAGCGTCTGGAAGTGCCCTGACCTTGGTCATTTCGGTTCCGGCGCGCCGACCTTAGAATCTCGGTATGCCAAACAGAGATCGCCTGCCCGGCCAGCTGGCCGGCCTCCCTCCCGAAGAGCTCGACGCCTTGCTCAAAGAAAGCCGGGTCGAGCGCGCCCGCCAGGGCGACCACCTCTCCTGGCAGGGGCACGGCTGCTCGCGC
>QWHO01000006.1 GCA_021404945.1 bacterium CPR1 | reverse complement strand
GAGCTACCTTCTTGCCAGCCGAGGAGTCGCTCGGAGCCACCGTTTCGTCCGCTGGTGGCTTGACCGAAGAGCCGCTCGGAGCCACCGTCTTGCCGGCGGCGGGTGGCTTGACCGAGGAGCCGCTCGGAGCCACCGTCTTGCCGGCGGCGGGTGGCTTGACCGAGGAGCCGCTCGGAGCCGCCGTCTTGCCGGCGGGCGGCTTGACGGAGGCGTTCCTGGAAGGCGGCTCCACCGACTTGCCGGCAGGTGGCTTCACGGATGAGCCGCTCCTGGCGGGAGGCGCTACCGTCTTGCCAGCGGGCGGCTTGACGGAGGAGCCGCTCCTGGCGCTCCTGGCAGGGGGCGCCACCGTCTTGCCGGCGGGTGGCTTAACCGAAGGACCGCTGCTGGCGGGAAGGGCCACCACCTCAACGGCAGGCTGCAAGTCCGGTCTCGCCGGCTCCGGAGCCTCCGAGCTGCCGTGCTCGCTCCGGGTCGTCTCCGCCGCGGTGGACTCTTCGCTGGCGACGATCTCTGACGAGCGCGGCTCGACCAGGCCGGTCGCGCTCTGCTCCTCTGGCTCCACCCCGGCGCTCAGCCCCCCCTCCAACCCGGGCGCGATCAATCCAGGGCGAGGAGCGGGCTCGAGCCCGCTCAGGAATTCCTGGGCCTGAGTCAGCGCCCGCTCGGGCGAACTCAGCTCCAACTGCTGACCACGCGAGCTGATCAGCAGAGTCTCGCCCGGCTCGATGGCCAGACCCGGCAGGCTGAGCAATTGCTCGGCCTGCTCGCGCCAGGCGGAAGAAAAAGCGCTGACATCCCATTCGACGCCGTCATCGGGATCGCTCAGGCGGGGCCAGCTGCCTCGAATGGTCCGGGCGGCGCGCTCGACCTGCTGCTCCAGCCCGGCGTCCGGCCTCGGGGCCTGCAGACGGCCCCGTAGCTCGCTCAGAAAGCCCTCAGGATCTTCCCAGCAGGCCTGACCCGAGAGCCGCTCGAGCTGCCAGCCCAGCCGCTCCAACCCGTTCTCCCAGGCCAGATCCTCACTCTCGGGGCGCTTTTCGCCATAGCAGAGCAGCATCTGGCGACCCACCGCCAGGCCCCAGGGACCCACCGGACGGGGCCTCAGCCCGAAGCCAGCCAGGCCCTGCCCGATCAAGCCACGCAGGGTGTTTGACCACTGGATCGAGCGGCCCGGCTCTCGCACCGCCTGAATCAGCATGCGGCGCAAATCGTCTGGCGCCAGGTCCTCCGGGCGGGCCTGCCCGTGCACCAGCCAGACCTGCTCAAAAGCCCGGGACAGGGCGACCTCGAGGCGCCGCCGGGCCTGCGGATTGCTGCGCAGTCCGCTGCAGAGCACCACTGCAAGCTCGCATTGACCCCCCTGCAGCTCCTCTGCCGAGCCGACCTGAAGGCGGAGCTTCTCCGACTCCTCCAGCTCCTCGGCCAACATGGCCTTCAACCGGAGCGCCTGGCGCGCCCCCGACAGGCCGATCAGGCCCACCGTGCGATGAGAATGCTCTGGTTGCCGGAGCAAGGCCAGAGTCAGCGAGGCTGCGTGGCACTCCAGCTGGTCGGGGGCGGCGATCGATTCGACCAGGGCCGGGCCGCTCAGATCGCTGAGGTGATATCCCACGGAAACGGTCGAGCCGAGAGCCGACAGGACCTCCACCACCTGTGGCCGCAGCCGCAGACTGTCGGTCAGCCGGGCCGCGGGAGGGGCCAGAGCCAGCAGGGGATGGAGAGCGTCACAATTGGCGGGCAGCGAATAAGAGCGGGCCCTGGCCTCCAACTCGGCCAGACGCCGGGCTGGCTCGGCCTGGCACTGAGACAGATCCCCCAGAACCACGGCCCGCTCGGCCAGGCTGAGCAGGAGCGCGTGCGGCAGCGGAGAGCGTCCGGCCTGCAGCACGATCAGCAGGTCAAACTGCTCGCGCACCTCGAGGGCCACCTCGGGGCTGGCGATCAGCAAGCCATTCGCCTCGGTCAGGACTCCCGTCGACAGCTCGTCGCGCAGGCGCCGAACGAAATCCGAGATATAGTTGTCGGCCGCCCGGGGGGGCGAGGTTCCCAATCTCTGCTGCCCCAGCCGGTAGGCCCAGGCAGCCTCCACCTCGCCAGGGACCTTGCCGCCCTCGTGACCGGGGCCGGCCTCCTGGATGGCCTGGGCCCAGGCGGGAGCCACCTGGGCCAACCGGGCCAGCAACTGCTTGCGCCGCTCGTAGCGAGGCTTGAGCTCGACCAGCTCCCGAAGCCTGGCCAGCAGCTCCCGATAACTATCCAGGTCGCGCCCCACCACGGCGGCCCGCAGCCCGGCCCGCAAGTCGCGAGCATCACGGCCCTTACCCACCGTCCTGGTGGCCGGCACCCAACCCAGCGTCCGCTCCTCGCGCCGGCGCAACTCCACCAGCTCGAGGTAGACGATGCGTCGGCCGACCATCGCCAGCAACCCCTGCATGGCGCTGCGCAGCAGCTTCAGCTCGCCTCCCGGCCCCAGCTTGCCGCGAGTCGTGTGACTGAGAGCCTTCTCCCAGCGCAACCCCGCCACGCTGGCGCACTTTTCGAACTCGGCGAAGGTGTCGCGGTGAAAGCGCACCGCGCTCTTGACCAGCTGAGTGCGGTCAAGCCCCGGCGGATGAGGGGCATAACCGCATAGCCTCTCGATCTCCTCATCGGCGGCGTGCACGGCCGCGTCTCTCAACTGACGCCGTTCGAGAAAGAGGGCCAGCTTGCGAAAGTCGTCGGCGGTGCCGGGGCGCTGTCCATTGACCCGGGTGGTCTCGAGGAATCTCTTCCAGCGCGGCTTGAAGGCGGTCGTGGCCCAGCCCAGCGAGCCCCGCGAGGCGACCGCGTTGAGCATCTCCTGGGCCAGCGCCTGCTGCTCGGCCAGCGCAATGGTGGGAGTGAGGTCGGCATGGAAGTCGCCGAGCTGCTCGCTCAGCTCATCGCGACTTCTCTGCAAGCGCATCAGCTCGCGGGACAGGTCCTCGAAGCAGAGGCCGTTCTCGGAGTTGCGGCGCACTTCCCAGGCCGCCTCGAGCCACCAGTCCTCGGCCTCCTCCATGGCCTCCGAGGCGCGTCGACAGGCCACGTGCAGGGCTTGCAGAGCCTCCTCGGAGTGCAGGTCATTTTGCCAGAAGATTTCGTCGGAGTCATCGCGGAAGGGAGCCTCGAGCTCTTTGAGGCGCGCCAGGTCGGCCTCGGTCATCAGCCGGGTGGGGTCGGGCAGAGAGCCGTGCAGGGTCGACTCCAACTCGGCTCCGATGTTCCAGTGGTAGAGCTCGTCCACCTCAGAGGCGATCAGCGGCAGCTCGCCCGAGCCGTGGATCGGCCCCGGAATCCAGTCATGCTTGCCGGCGCTGGCCCGGGCCAGTCGCGAGGCCTCGGACAGCTCCCAGATCTGGCGGACATGCTCGAGCTGCTGCTCCTCCAGCCTGGCCAGCCGGCGCATGAGCTCGGCCGCTGCCGCGGGGGGAGCGGGCAATTGGACCTGACGCAGCCTCTCCAGAGCCCGGGGGCAGTCGGAGGTGACCAGAACCCGCTTCTTTTTGGACAGCCAGTAACCGGCCAGCATGGCGGCCAGGTGGTTCTTGCCCGAGCCGACCGCCCCGACGATGACCGACAGAGCCCGACTCTCCGTGGCCCGAGCGGCCTGCCACTGGGCTGGACTCAGGCGCAGCGAGAGCCAGCTTTCAAGGGGCTCGAGGCCGGGGGTGGGCGAGTCGGAAACCAGGCCGGCCAGGGCGGGAGTCTCTTGCAGCGAGGCAATAGCCTGACTCCAGGGTCCCGGGCCCCACTGGCCCGCCACCTGAGCCAGAAAGTCTAAAAGGCTGCGCAGCGCCCCGGCTTCGGTTCTCTTCATCGGGAAGAATTCTCGTTGGTTCGGTCTTTCGGCTGGCCAACCTGCCTGGGCAAGCTCAGCCGGCCACCTCCGGGAAGATGTAGAAGGGCAGAATGTCCAGGGCGCGGTAACGCTCCAGCGTCTCGGGCGGCAGGCTGAGCGCCGAGACCTGCCCCCGGCACTCGCTCGTCCGGCAGCCACAGACCATCACCCAGTCATCCTCCGGGCCCAGGCAGGTGGCATAGTCGTAGGCCAGCTCCTGACCACTTCCGATGGCCTCGATGGCCACCAGGAGCAGCCCCTCTCCTTTCAGGCGGATCCCACAGTTGGGTCGACAGGAGTGATTGATGAAGTCATCCATGCTTCCCGAGGGCCCCAGGAAGAGGTTGCGCCCTATCTGGATGGAGTGGTCCAGGTCCTTCATGTCGGCCAGCGTCCCTCGCGGCCCGCCGAAACGGAGGATCTCTTCACCCGGGCTGAGCTCTTCCAGGGTGAACACCCCCTGACCGAAGGTGTTGGCCCGAAGCTCGAGTTGCTTGTAGAATTGTGGCTCGCAAAAGACGCCAAGCATACGTCCCGACGGTTCGACGTCGAGCGTCCTGGTCATTTCTGAGCAGGGCGCAGTCGCCGCTCGCCCGAATCATGCCAGATGGTTCCGCTGGATCCGGCCGCCCCGGTACGCGCCAGCTTGCCGCTGAGCCGCCCGACCCGTGCCAGCGCCGAGAGCCCTGTCACCGATCAGTATCGGGGGCCCGCTCACCCGGCCTCCTCGGTAGCGAGCGCCAAACCCTGGCACCGCAGAGCCCTGGACAAGCTGAGCGCCATCGGACGCACCACTATCGCCGTCGTGCCCACGCTGGCCTCCCTGGCGGCGGCCTGGTCGGCCAGCCGGGTGGAGGGCGTACTGCCGGGCGGGCGCAAGCTGAGCGCCGTCGATTGGATGCGCACCCGCACCCCCTCGCTCTTTGCGCGCGGGGTCAACTCGCTGGCCGACCTGGCCGGCCCCGCGGCCGAGCGCTCGGTGGGCCTCTCGGTCAAAGACCTGGTCAGCATCGACGAGCACCTCTACAGGATGCTCTCCCCTCAGAGCGACGCCCGGGGCGTCAAGCAGGTCCCCCGCTTCCTGCGCCAGCTCTCGGAAGCCACCTTCAGCCAGCCCGGCTCGCCCGACGCGGCCTACGTCTACCTCGGCGAGGGGCGCGAGAAGGACTCCCAGGCAGTGATGGACCTTTGGAACTCGCCCGCTCGGCCGGCTCAGAACCCCTATCCCTCCACGGACGACCGCAACTGGGTCTGGACATGCCTTGAGAACAAAATCGCCAAAGGCTCCTTCCCGGTTTTCATCGACCTGGACGGCGATCCGGTCAGCTACAGCTCGGCCGAATATCTGGCCAAGGAAACGGTCTGCTCGCTGGTCGAGCGGGGCAACTCGCTGGGCACGGGCGGGTTCAGTCATGCCGGCCTTTACTACAGCTGGCTGACCACCCGGCTCGACAGCTTCTACCGCCGGCTCGAGCCCTGGATGGAGCAGACCAATCCCGCCCTGCACCAGCGCGTGGGAGCCATCAAGCAAGACCTGACCCCGCCCTGGCTGGGCGGCAGTGAGGGCCTGGGTCCCTGGCCCTCTCCTCCGGGCGTGGATCGAGCCTTCGAGAGCCTGAAGGGCCTGGCCTCCGGGCCCGTGGAGGAGCTCGCCGACGCGGCCGTGGCCCTGGACCGCGACCTTCTGTCCGGAGTGCAGAGCCACTGGATCAAGCTGCTGCGCGAGGCCGGCTCAGAGCGCCGCGAGCAGCTTTTCCGCCCGCTGGCCCGGGCCTGGGTGGAGCTCAACCTGAAGGGGGTGTCGCCCCCCGACGCCCCGGTACTGGCCGCCCTGCAGGACGACCCACCGGCCAGCGTGCTGCGCCCCTACGACCGGGCCATCGCCCTGGGCGAGGTGGTGGATCATACCCTCAACGGCCTGGGCATCGCCGAGCGCCGCCAACTGATGAGCTGCCTCGAGCAAGAGATCAGCGCAGCCAGGCCTTCCCTGCGCCGGCGCGAGGAGCTCCTGCGCCAGCTGCTCGGGCAGGACTACTCCGGAATCAACCTGGACAACCTCTCCGAGGCCGGGCCGGCCCTGACCCAGCTGCGCGAGCTGACCATGGTCAGTCGGCTCGAGCCGGCAGTGGTGGAGCGAATCGACCGCCACCGCGATCTGGTCGGCTGGATGGCTACCTGCCAGCATCGCTACGGAGACGTCGACCTGGGGCTGCTCGAAGGGGCGGCCTGCTTCAAGAAAGACGCCCTGGCCATCAGCGAGTACTTCGATCCGGGCAAGACTCCCGAGATGGTCACCATCCTGGGCTCGGGCCCCAATCGGGTGGACCTGCTGGGCCAGGGCACGGAGGAGCCCAAGAAGGTCTCCCTGGTGCTCGAGGGCGGAGGTGGCAAGGGCTTCTGCTACGTGCAATGCCTCAAGGAGCTGCGCTCGGCCCTGGATGCCTCCCCGGGACGCTTTGCGGTGGATGAGCTCATCGGCACCTCGGCGGGAGCCATCACCGCCGGCGTGATGGCAGCAGGCTTCTCGGTAGACGAGCTGAGCGCCATCCTGACCGAGCTCGATTTCAAGAAATTCAACTCCGATGCCGTCTGGCTCATGGGTGGGGTGGATCCCAAGGTGCGCGGCATCAACCGGACCGGGCTTTTCTCCCAGCAGAAAATGTATCAGACGCTGTACGATCTCTTCTCCAAGAAGCTCGGCATCGAGGGGCGGCCCATCCTGTTCCGCGATCTGCCTTACAAGCTGAAGGTCATGGGGGTGGCTCTGAACACCGACCTGCCCGAGTCGGATCCCCTCTTCAAAGCCATCGACGGGGACGGGCGGCTGGTCATGTCGGCCGAGACCACCCCCAACTTCGACGTGATCGGAGCCATCATCGCCTCGGCCGCGGTGCCGGGCTTCTTCTCGGCCCCCCAGATGGAGGTGGCCCGCAAGGATCAGCGCTACCGCCTGCAGCTTTGCGACGGCGGAGTGGTGGACAATTTGCCCGTCTCGACCGCCACGCCGGGAACAAAGGACGCGCTGGTCATACTGCCGGCCCACTACGAGGCACCCGACCCGGCGACCGGAGAAAAATTCAGTCTGAGCGTGCTGAACTTCGACCCCGGGAATCTTAGCCTGCTGGACTCCCACAACCGGACCAACTACCAGCGCTTTGCCCCCCAGCTGGCCGAGCTCCTGAGCCGGCAAGACCACGATCGGGTGGTGCTGGCGCTCAATCTGGCTACCGCCGAGGAGCAGTCCGCCCCCGCCCTCCTCGGGCGTTCCCGCGAGGCAACCCGCGAGCTCAACGATCAGGCCGACTTCCCGCACCTTTCCGAAGCGGAGGCACGCAAGCTGACCGCCAAGGAGGTCACTCTCGGACGCCGCCTGGCCGGGGCCGTGTTCAACGGTCTCATCGACGGACGCGAGGGTGGCGAGAACCGGCTGGACTGGGGCTGGCGCTCGAGCCGGGTGCAGCTGGTGGGAGGCGAGGAAGAAGACCTGGGAGACGTCATCCGCGGCGCCGGGGCGGCCGCGCTGGCCACCGAGCACGGTCGGCGGACGTTCGAGAGCGCATGAACGGCTTTCACCTGGCGGCCCTGACCAACATCGCGGGCATCCTCGTGTTCTCGCGCGGGCTGGTCGGCTCGACGCTGGGCCAGCACTTTCCGGGCCTGTTCGGCTTCTGGGGGCTGGTGGGCATCCTCTTGTGGGGCCTGGCCTACCTGTCGGTAGCCCGCAGCTACGCCAGGGTGCCCGCTCTGGTGGCTGTGTTCGGCCTGGAAAAGCTGGTCTACGTGGCCTCGTGGCTCTGGTGGCTGGCCCACTCGGGCGGCCAGTTGGGGGCCATCTTCGCCAAGGACCAGCTGGCGGGGCTGTTCTTCGCCGCCTACGGGGCAATCGACCTGGCCTTCGCGGCTTATTTCCTGGGGGTCTACCGCAAGCTGTCGAGGTAGGCCAGGATGGCCGTGGCATAGCGGCCGAAATCCGAAAGCGAGCCCTGCAGCGTGGAGTAGACGCGCCGGTAGTCCACCTCCCAGTATCGATGCACCAGCAAGTTGCGAAATCGGCTCATGAGAATGAGCCGCTCGGTCAGTTCCTGGCCCAGGGGCACACCGAAGGTCTCCAGGGCTCGAAAGCCGTCGGCCAATCCGCGGGGAGCCGGCTGACCGGATGTGGTCAGAAGGTGCGCAGCCACATTTGCCGTCCCCTCGATAGCGGTCAGCAAGGCATAGGACGCGCTGTAAAAATTGCGCGGGTCGGCCAGGAACTCGGCCTCGGAGAGGTCCGATAGCGTCCTGAGAAAGGCGACCGTGCGCTCGATCTCGGCCAGAGAGGCTTCCACGTAGATCCGATCAGGAGGCAAAACGGCCTTCGCGGATGCGCTGGCGCATCGCCTCTCGAAAGGGAGCCAGGTAGATCTCGTTATCCCAGTGCTCGCACATGCTCGTGGCCTGAAAGCGCGCCAGGGCCGTGGGATCGGAGAGGTAGAGAAGGATGCCCCCGGTGAGCACCCGCACGCGAAACAGGGGCGGGGCCTGGCCCAGGTTTTGCACGTCGACATCGTCGGGGGACATCAAGGCCACCGATGCCACGGCGTCGGCCAGCATCGGAGCCACCGCCTCGAAGTCGTGCCCGTGGGGCAACAGCACGGCCAGATCGAGGTCACTGTCGGAACGGCCCATACCGCAGGCTCGCGAGCCGTGCAGGTAAACGGCCACCGCTCCGCAGGCCCGGGCCGGCCCCAGCACGGCCTGCTCGAGGTCGGCACGATTCATGGGTCTGTCCTTGGGCGCAGCCGGAGGGGATCCCTTCAGCCCAGGGCGGCGCCCCTCAGGCCACCGCCATCAGCTCGTCGAGCTCCAGGCTGACCCCATGAAGTCCTACCCCTGGCCCTCGAGCTTCTCCTCGAGCCGGGCCAGGACATAAGGATAGAGCAGCCAGGGGTTGACCCGCCACGACCTGCCCACCCGCAGGCCCGGCAAGCGTCCCGTCTCGAGCCAGAGCAAGACCTCAGCGCGCGGCAGCTCGAGCACCTCAGCCACCTCGTCGGGAGTCAGCAGATCAAAGGGAGCCCTCACCGGGCGAGCCTTCCCCACGCGGGGCGGGAATCCATCTCGGGGGCGCGAACCTCGCCGGCATGAGCACCACCGCAGAAAAAGTCCCCGGCGCGCGCTGGGATCTGACGCCTTTTTTCCCCACCTTCCAGGGCCCCGAGTACAGAGAATTTCTGACCGAGTGCAAGAGCGAGGCGGAAGCCCTTCAGCAGGAAGCTGGCCAGCTCAAGACCCTGGAGGATGGCAAGGCGGCCGGCTGGGCCCCCATCTTCCAGCGCAGCGAAGAGCTGGGCGCGCGCCTGAGCCATGTGCAGGCCTACCTCGACTGCCTGCAGGCCGAGGATACCACGGTGGAGGCCGTGCGCCAGGAGGTCTCGGCTCTGAGCCTGCTCTCCTCCGAGCTGGAGAAGATCCACGTGCTGCTGCAGGCCGCTCTCAAGACCTGCCCGGACAGTGCCTTCGAAAAGCTGGCGGGCCACGAGGCCCTGAAAAGCGCCCGCTTCGCCCTCGAGCGCATGCGCCGCCAGGCCCGCTACACGATGGATGCCGAGCTCGAGACCCTGACCGCCGAGCTGGGCGTGGACGGCTTCCACGCCTGGGGCCGGCTCTACACCCAGATCGCCGGAGGGCTCGAGTTCGAGCTGCCTGGCCGGGGCATGGTGCCGATGGCCCTCAAGAACAGCCTGCTGGAAGACCCCGACCCGGAGGTGCGCCGGGCCACCCTGGTCAACTCTAACGCCGCCTGGCAGCGCATGGAGACGGTGGCGGTGGCCTGCCTGAACGCCATCTCGGGCACCCGCCTCTTGCTGAACAAGCGACGCGGCATCGAGCACTTCCTGGACGTGGCCCTGGAGGACGCCTGCTGCAGCCGCAAGACGCTGGATACCCTGATGAGCGTGCTGCGCGAGCGGCGCGACCTGGGCCAGCGCTACCTCAAGCTGAAGGCCCGCCTGCTGGGCAAGGAGCGGCTCGGCGTTCAAGACCTCTACGCTCCCCTGCCCGTGCAGCAAGAGCAGCCGATCCCCTGGCCCCAGGCCAAAGAGCAAGTGCTGCAGTCGTTCGGAGCCTTCTATCCGGGCATGGCCGAGTACGCCCGCCACGCCTTCGAGCACAGCTGGCTGGACACCGAGGCCCGCCCCGGGCGCAGCCCCGGAGGCTTTTGCACGGGCTCGGCGGTGATCAACCAGACCCGCATCTTCATGACTTACAACCAGGCCGCCGGCGACGTGCGCACGCTGGCCCACGAGCTGGGGCATGGCTTCCACGAGTGGGTGATGCGCGATCTGCGTCCCTGGCAGCGCGGCTATCCCATGACACTGGCCGAGACCGCCTCCACCTTCGCCGAGGCCGTCTACGGCGAGAGCCTGCTCGAGCGGGCCAGCCCCGAAGAGCAGGCTTACCTGCTGGACAAACGGCTCAGCGACACCTGCGCTTACCTGCTCAACATCCCCCTGCGCTTCGATTTCGAGAAGCGCTTCTACGAAGAGCGCGCCGAGGGCGAGCTGAGCGCCTCCCGCTTCAAAGAGCTGGTGCTCGAGGCCGAGCGAGCCTGGTACGGCGAGGCCATCGACCCCAACGAGCTCGACGAGTATTTCTGGGCCTCCAAGCTCCACTTCTACATCACCGAGCTGAGCTTCTACAATTTCCCTTACAGCTTTGGCGCGCTCTTCAGCGCGGCCGTGTTCGAGAAGGCCCGCGCCGAAGGCCCGAGCTTCCTGCCCAAATACGAGGAGTTGCTGCGTCTGACCGGCAGCGATACCTGCGAGGGCGTGGCCCGGCGCTCGCTGGGAGTGGACATCGAGGCGCCCGAGTTCTGGCGCACCGCGCTCAAGCCCACCGAGCGCGAGCTGGATCGCTTTGAGAGCCTCGTGCAGGACAAGCGCGCCGGCCAGAGGAACTGAGCACCTTCCATTTACCCGGGGAGGACCGCGCTATGACCCTTCAGACCGAAAGTCCCGCCAGCACCGCCGAGATCACCCTCGACAATTTGCTGCGCACCATGTGCGAAAAAGGATCCTCCGACCTGCACCTGGCCGTGGCCAGCGTGCCCCACGCCCGGCTGGACGGGCGGCTGGTGGTCCTGGACGAGAGCCTGCCCGTGCTCGACCAGGCCATCCTGGAGAAGGTCCTCTTCCCGCGCCTGGACACCGACCAGCTCGAGAAGCTGCAAAATCACCGCGAGCTCGACTTCTCGGTCTCGGTGCCGGGCCTGTCCCGCTTCCGCGGCAACATCCTGTGGCAACGCGGCACGCTGGGCGCCGTCTTCCGCGCCATCCCGTCGCGCCCCCTGACCCTGGCCGAGCTCAAGCTTCCCCAGATCATCGAAGACCTGTGCAACCGCCCCCGTGGCCTGGTGCTCGTGACCGGCCCCACCGGCAGCGGCAAGTCCACCACCCTGGCGGCCATGATCGACCACATCAACAGCAACCACGAAGGCCACATCGTGACCATCGAGGATCCCATCGAGTTCTTGCACAAGAATAAGAAGTGCATCGTGCGCCAGCGCGAGCTGCACGCCGACACGATGTCCTTTGCCAACGCCCTCAAGCACGTGCTGCGCCAAGATCCTGACGTCATCCTGGTGGGCGAGATGCGCGATCTCGAGACCATCGGTCTGGCCGTCACCGCGGCCGAGACGGGCCACCTGGTGTTCGGCACCCTGCACACCAGCTCGGCCGCCACCACCGTGGACCGCATCATCGACGTCTTCCCCTCGGGCCAGCAGCAGCAGATCCGCATGCAACTCTCCTCCACCCTGCAGGGGGTCATCTCCCAGACCCTCATCCCCCGGTCCGAGGGCAAGGGACGCTGCTGCGCGATGGAGATCATGGTGGGCACCAACGGCGTGCGCAACCTGATCCGTGAGGGCAAGACCCACCAGATCAACAACCAGATCCAGTCGGGCATGAGCGTGGGCATGCAGAGTCTGAACCACGCCCTCAAGACGCTGGTGCAGTCGGGCGCCATCACGGCCGACGCGGCCTTGATGAAGAGCAACGCTCCCGACGAGTTGCGCGGCTTTTTGGGCCTGCCGATGAGCAATCTCTAGGCGCCTGCAGCTCCTCCTCAAACGGCTGGCGTTGCTGCGCCGCCGGGACGGTCCCGGCCTTTTCAACCGCAGACCTTACCGCATCGTGGGGGCGGCCAGCCACCGCTACCGGGCCGCCCCGCGATTGAGCGAGGCCGAGGTGGCGGCCTTCGAGGTCGCCCAGCTGGTGAGCCTCCCGGCCGAGTACCGCGAGTGGATCACCACCGTAGGCAACGGTGGAGTGGGCCCCGACGAGGGGCTGGGGCCGCTGGCAGAGTGGGATCTCGTGCGGGGCCAGAAGGTCACGCAGGCTGATTTCCTCCGCCAGGCCTTCGACTCCGGCCAGGGCCGTCGCGGCACCCTCTGCCTGGCCTCCCACCCCCGACGCGAGCCCTTCCTGGTTGTCAGCGGTGCCTCTGCGGGCGAAGTCTGGATCGACGAAGGGGGGAGTCTTGCCCCCCAGGTCGTCCAGGGGGTCCGGGTAGGCTTCTTTGACTGGATGGACGCCTGGATCAGCCGCTCGTTGCGCGAGCTGGGCGGATGAACCGCACCCTGATCAGGCTGCGTCTGTACGCCCCCCTGCTGCCGGCGGCTTTGAAACTGCAAGCCGCCCGCGAGATCGGGCGGACCTGCGACGCCACCCTGCTCAGCGAGCTGGCCGCTCGCCTTCCCGTGCTCTTGCCCGAGGCGCTCTCGGAGTGGCCCGAGGAGCGCCGGCACGAGCTCTTCGCCCTGGACAGCCTGGAAGACCACCTGACGGACTATCTGGCCAGCGAGCCCTGGCGCCAGGCCGCCGCCTACGCCGGGCTCGAGCCCTGGCGGGCCCGGGCAGCTCTGGAGCGCTTCCCCCCGGACGACCCCGCCGCCCGGGCGCTGCTCATGCTGCTGGCCGAGGAGTTCGAGCGATACCTCGACTTTGATCTCTCCCGCGACTTGCTGCACCAGGCGCTGCAGCGCTGCCGGCCGGCAGTACGCTCGCGGGCCCTGCACCTGCTCACCCGCACCGGTCACCCCGAGCTGGTGCAGGCCGCCGTGGCGCCGGTGCGCGACTGGCTCGAGCTCGAGCCGGACGAGTGGCTGCCCCGCCTGGAAGGCATGGCCCGCCACCAGCCGGTCGAGCTTTTTGCGCTGCTGTCCCGGCTGGGCCCGGAGCAAGCGCTGGCGGCGGTGGAGCAGCTGCGAGCGGTCGCATGGAGAGCGCCGGATCGCATCGCGCCGCTCTGGGCACCGCTGCGCGCGGCCACCCTCCCTTCCTGGCAGAGGCTCCAGGCCGAGCTGGCCGCTCCCCTGGTGCTGCGCCGCGAGCGCGCGCTCGTGCAGCTGACCTTGAGCCCGTGCGGCACCCGGATGGCCTGGCGGGATGAACGGGCCTGGAACGTGGCCATGCTCGGCTGGTCTGAGCCCGCCCAGCTGGCCCAGCTGCGAGGCGAGCGATTGTCCTTCGACCCCACCGGCGAGGTGGTCGGTGTGCAGGACCGCTCCGGGGTCAGCTTCTTCCTGATCACCCAACCCGGCCATCCCCTGCAGATCCACCAGCGCCCGGGCGCCCACGATTTTCGCCACTCGCGCACCCGGCCGGCTACCCTCGAGCGCCGAACGGACGCGCTGCGCCTGGCCCTGTGGCCCGGCCCCGACGAGGCGGACCTGCCGCTCGAGACCACCGCCTTCGTGCCGCTCGACCCGCCCGGCGCGGTGGTGGGCATGCAAAATGGCTCCCTGGGCATCTTCCGGGCCGCCGGGCGCGAGTTTCGCTGGCAAAAGCGCTCTCACCCCGGTCCGGTGGAGCGCCTGGAGGCCCGTCCCGCTGCGCGCAGGTACGTGGCCAGCTGTGGACCCGAGGGCGTGGTGCTGTGGCGGGAGGTGGAGCTGCTCCAGAGCGAGCTGCTCGAGATGGGGCGGGTCGGGCCCGCGGACTGCGTGTCCTTCTGGCGCGAGCAGTTGCTGGTGGGTGGTGGTCTCTACCGGCTCGAGCCGTTCGAGCGCTCGCGCGAGCTTCTGGCCGTCCCCAGCCAGTGCTTTCCGGCCGGGGAGTGGCTGCTGGCCGGCCTGACGGAGGGGGGAGCGCTGCTCTTTGACGGCGAGGAGGAGCGGGTGCTGCCTGGCAGCTCGCCGGCGGTGCAGGGCACGGCTGCCCCGGACGGCACGCTATGGGTCGTTCTGGACGGGAACTTGATGCAGCTCGACCCGGCTCGCCGGATGCCCCGCCTGTGCCTCGCCGAGCTGGCCGAGCGGCCCGAATGGGGGCTGCAACCCAGGCCGGCGGCCCTGGAGGTGCTCAGCCTGCTGAGCCGCGCCTTCGCGGTGGAGCTGGCCGACGGGCGGGCGCCGGGCGAGAGCGAGATCGAGCTGGAGTAGGCTCAGGCGCTCTTCTGCTCCAACCGCTCGACTCTTGCCTCGATGGCGCTCAGGCGGAGCTCGGTGCCGTCCACGAAGGCGTTCAGGGCCCGGGCCAGGCGGCCCAGGTGCTCTTGCCCGGTCATGTCGGCAGCCTGGAGCTGGTCCACGTCGGCCCGCAGTCCGCCAACCGACCGGTCAAGTCTGGCCGTGGCTTCCTGGTTCATCGTCACGGCCTCGTGAACTGCCGTCAGGCCGGCTTGCACCACCTTTAAGGCCTCTTGCGTCAAACGCAGGCTTTCTTGAGACTTCCCGATGGCCGCCTGCATGTCGTCCAATCTCTGGACCATCTGCTTTCGGTGCTTGCTCGCCTTGCGGGCGGTCTGCTTGTGGTGGACCTGCATCTCCTCGATGAGTAGCAGGATCTCGCGCATGGTTGGGTCTCCCTTCATCAGGACCCTCCGAGCCCGACGAATGGTCCTCGCCTCTGGAGGATGGGGTCGGGGCTCGAAGCCATGCTAGCACAGGGGTGAATCTTATGCAACCCGGTGTTGGTCCGAGGGCACCGCAGAGTTGTAGGGTAATTCCCCGTGTTGTTGAAGGTGGCTCAATGCCATTCGGGCGCCTGTTTCGTCGATTGACCTCCAAACCCAGCACGGTGGGCGCCGTCTTCTTCGATGTCGGGGGCGTCATCGTTCACAGCACCATGGAGCAGTACGTCGCAGCTGGTTGTCAGTATTTCGGGTGCTCGCCCACCGACCTGGGCCAGGAGATCTCGGACGGGATCGGGGCCCTGGAGGCCGGCAAGATGGATTCCGAGACCTTCTGGCGGAACATCGGGGCGAGCCTCGAGCGCAAGGGGAAAGGTCACCCGGCCCCGCCCGAGACCTGCCGAGATCTGTGGACGAGTTTGTTCCAGGCAACAGCTCGCCTGGACAAGAAGGTCATCAACCTCTGCCTCGAGCTGGACCGAAGCCGGCTGGCGGTCGGTGTGCTGTCGAACACGATCGAGGATCACGTCGAGCTGGTGCACAAGCTCGGGGGCTACCAGAACTTCAAGCCGATCTTGCTTTCGTGCAAGCTCGGGCACCGTAAACCGGATCCAAAGATCTATCAGTTCGCCTGTCAGAAGGTGATGCTTCCCCCCCAGCAGTGCCTGCTGGTGGATGACAACAAAGAGAACTGCGAGGGCGCAAAGGCCGTGGGGATGCAGGCAATCCTCTACACCGGCTATGCCCAACTGCTGGAGGACCTCCAGAGACTGGGCGTCACCGGGTAAAGTGTCCAAACGCCGTGTCCCAGGGACCCTGAGGGTTTTGCGCCTCCATACAGGTCCGTGGGCGCAAACTCCTCAAAACCCGGGCGGAAGACCGGATGGCGGCGGGGTCCCCCGCTCGCTGCCCACGATCAGCTTGAGCTTGACCACGTTGGAGCGGTGCCCGCGGTCGCTCATGGTGAAGACCTGCAAATCCAGCTCGGTCCCGGCGGGCCGCGAGCCGGTGAACAGGGAGACCTGAAACTCCCCGGCCCCGCTGGTGCCGCCCTGGCCGGTCAGGGTGCCGCTCACGACGATCTTCGA
This sequence comes from bacterium CPR1, assembly GCA_021404945.1. Taxonomy (GTDB): domain Bacteria; phylum Vulcanimicrobiota; class Xenobia; order Xenobiales; family QWHO01; genus QWHO01. Next base: position 29,625 of record QWHO01000006.1, on the reverse strand, counting down.
GCCTGGCGGGGCGGTTCCCTTGATGGTGAAGTTCTTTGGCACGGTGGAGCCGCTGGCCGGGCTCTTCACCTTCAGCTGAATGCTCTGAGACCAGCCCTGCCCGACCAGAAGCCCGAGCAGGCACAACAACAAAACGCTCGCTCTCATTGGCGGATCGTTCGCCGGGCCAGAGGCCAGGTCCCTCCAGCAGGGACCGAGCCCTGCGCGTGGTAAGAATGGGGTTTGACTGAGCACAGGAAGGACCCCACCACGTTGAGCACGGTAACATCCGATCCCCTGGCCGAGCTGCACACGTTCGGCGAGCGGCTCGAGAAGGTCCAGCGCACCCTCAAGGAGCTGGGCAAGGCCCTCAAGGAGCTGCGCCCCCAGGAAACGCGCAAGCTGAGAGGGCGCCTCGAGCGTCTGCACAAGCTCGACCTGGGCCTGCCTGAGCTCGAGCAAGAGCTCAAGACCGTGCTCGCGCGTGTGGAGGCCTGGGCCAAAGAGCAAGAGCGAAGCCTGCCGCTACAGTTCGGACGCAGCCTGAAGGAGGCGGCCGAGGAGGCCCGGGTGGGCTTTCTCAGCCTCACGGCCGAGCCCCCCACCTACTTTCTGGACCCCTTCACCCTCGAGGCCGACTTCGGCAAGGGCATCGCCCGCCTGGTCTATGCCCGCACCACGCTGAGCGAGGCCAGCCTGGAGCCGAAGGCCATCTTGCAAGAGCGCGACAAGATGCTGCAGGCCCTGGAAGGCAAGTCCTTCGACCCGGAAAGCTATCTGGCCAGGCTGTATCAGGCCTACGAGCGGTCGGCCCCGCGTGAGCAGGACCGGGTGGAGCTGATCGACCTTCTGCCCGAGATCGCTCTGCTGTCTCAGTCGGACGACTTTCGCAAGGATCCCACCCGGGAGAACTACAAGCCCTACGGGCGGGTGCGCCTGGCCTATGACCTGGCGCGCCTGCGCAAGAACGGCACTCTCACCCACCAGGGCAAGAGGCTCACCCTGGGCACGGCCACCATCGGCACCACCAAACACAAGGACCGCGTTCTCTTCCTGGAAGAGGGCCAGGGTCGGGGCCAATTCTATCTGACGGCGGCATTCGTATGAACGACCTCACCCAGCCCATCGCTCGTCACATCATCTCCCGCATGGGCGAAGCCGGCCAGCCCCCTGAGTTCGGCATCCGCTTCGTCAACGTGGGCAACGAGAATCTGCTCGAGATCCTGGCCCTGGACTACCTCGACCGCCTCCTCTCGGGCGCCCGCGGCTCGGCCTTCAAGCTGGTGCAGGGTTACTATGGCGGAGGCAAGACCCACTTTCTGCACTGTGTGCGCGACCTGGCCTGGCAGCGGGGCTTTTTGACCGCGGTGGTCAATTTGAGTCCCAGCGAGTGCCCTTACGAGGACCCCTACCGCGTCTACAAGGCGGTGGTGACCGCCCTCACCACCCCGCCCCGCGAGCCCGCTCTCGAGCCCAGCCGGGGACTGCCCGACGTGCTGCGCGACCTTTACGACGACCTGTCGAGCAAGCTCGACGCCGCCGCCATGAAGACCTGGACCAAGCGCAACGCCATGCGCATCCCCGCCGACAGCCACAGCCTGCGCCGGGCCATGGCCGAGTTCCTCAACGCGCTGCAAGAGGAAGACCGCGAGGGCGAGGCCCTGCTTGAGGCCTGGTTGCGCGGCGATCAGGTGCCCCGCTCCGAGCTCAAGCGCTTCGGCCTGTTCGAGTGCATCGACTCCTCCAGCGCCTTCGGGGCCCTGCGCAGCCTCTGCCAGCTGATGGTGGGCTACGGCTATCCAGGGCTGGTGCTGATGTTCGACGAGGTGGATCGCAACCTGTCGCTCTCCACGCGGCGCATCCAGGCGCTGGGTGACAACCTGCGCCAGGTGATCGACCTGTGCGGCGCCTCGATGCTGCCCGGCGTGCTCTTTCTCTACGCCGTGCCGCCCGAGTTCTTGCGCCTGGTCGTGCCCGAGTATCCGGCCCTGGATCAACGGCTCAAGAGCCCGCTGCCCATGTCGTTTCGCAGCCCCCAGGCGCCGGTCATCGACCTCGAGCAACTGGGCATGGGTCCCGAGGAGCTGCTGGTGGCCATCGGAGCCCGTTTGCTGGAGATCTTCCAGCTGGCTGAGGACTGGACGGCCACCGAGGCCATCCAGCAGGGCAACCTGCAGACCCTGGCCCGGGCCTGCGCCCACTATTCCTTCGAGGTGGGCCACCGGCGGTTGTTCGTGAAGACCTGGCTGGCCTTCCTGTACCAGCAGAAGTCGAGCGGCGAGTCCTGGCTGACCGACCCGGTGGCCGAGCAGATGCTGAGCGGCACCTTCGTGCCGGCGGGAGGCGACTTCCAGGATGTCTGACCTGCCCGGCATCGGCCAGGAGATCGCCCACCCTTTCTACGGGCGCGGCACGGTCGTGCGGCACGTGCGGGGCGGGCGCTACCTGATGATCGACTTCGGGGCCGGCGTTCCCTACCAGATCCGCCCCGAGGAGCTGCGGCTGACGCCGGTGCGGGAGGTTGTTCCCCAGTCGAAGGCCCCCGTGCCGCCTGCTCCTAAGGCCAAACCCGTGGTTGTCCCGGCCACCCCCCGCGACGTTCCCCAGACGGCCGCCCAGGCCCTGAAAGTGCTGGAGGCGTTGCGGGTGGGGGTGGTGCCCTCGCAGTGGATCGAGTCCTACACGGTGGCCCGCGAGCTGGAGCTGGCCCTGGTGGATGGCGATCTGAGCGAAGCCGCCCGCGAAGGCTCGGCCCGCGTCTTCCTGGGCGACTACGGCACGGGCAAGACGCACCTGCTCGAGTCCATCGAAAAGCGGGCCCTGGCCAACAACTTTCTGGTCTCGCGCATCACCCTGGACGATGACGAGGTCTCCCCGGCCCATCCCAAGCGGGTCTATCGGGCCCTGGTCAACCGCCTGCACTACCCCGACCAGCCGTGGGGCTACGGCCTTCGTCCCCTCTTCGACCGCCTGCTGGAAGGGCCCAAGAAGAGCCTGCCCGAGCTCAATCCGTCCAAGCCCGACTTCCACCGCTACCTCTCCCCCACCCTGCTCTACTACCGCGAGCTGCAAGACGAAGCCATGCGCGAGGCCCTGCTCGACTGGGTGGAGGGCCATCCCAGCGAATCCAATCTCGAGCTCGAGCCTGACCTGCGCAAGAAGACCGGGGTGCGGGGCCTGCGCCTGTATGCCCTGATGGACTACCGTCCCTGGGCCCACCTCTACGCCTACATGGTGGGCGGCCTGGCCGTGTGGGCCAGGCTGGCCGGCTACGCGGGGCTGACCGTGCTGTTCGACGAGGCCGAGTTCTACGCGCTCTTAGGCGCGGCCGGGCGGGACTTCGCCGATCTGGTCTTCGGCTACTACGCCAGCGCCGCCATGGGCCCCGAGAGGGTGCGCTTTGATCTCGACACGGCCAAGCGGGGCGGGCACGCCGTCCACCGCAGCTTCCCCCCCCGCTATGCCCCGGTGCAGCCGCTCTACTGCGTCTTTGCCATGACCGAGGACCCGGTGGGGGTGGGCGCTCTCAGCCGCCTCTTGCCGGCCGACCGGCTCAACCGCATCCGGGCTCTGGGCCTGGAGGATTACCAGGAGCTGTGCCGCCGGCTGGTGGAAATCTATAAGCTGGCCTATCCCGACTTCACGGTGGGGGCCGAGGTGCAGCGCCCCCTGGGCCAGGTGGTCTACATCGGGGTGGACCGGGGGGTGTTCGAGAACCCCCGCCAGGTGCTCAAGTTCATCCTGGAGATGCTGGACATCTCGCGCCTCTGCCGCGATCGCATTCCCGACTACGTCAAGGAGGTGCTCACCCACCTGCGCGGCGAGCCTTCGGAGGTGGGCGCGTGACCCCGCTGGGCAAGCTCTTGCTGGTGGATGACGACAGCAACTACCCTTTCCTGATGCGCCAGGCTTTCCTCAAGGAAGGCTGGGACGGCTTCCTGGAGGTGGCCGCGGACGGCCAGCTGGCCCAGGAGAGGCTGCAGGATCAAAGCCTGGAGCGTCCCCGGGTGGTGCTCTGCGATCTCAAGCTCCCGGGGCTGCACGGCTTCGAGCTGCTGGAGTGGGTGCGCTCGCAGGCGCACCTTCGGCGTCTGCCGATGATCATGCACAGCTGGGTGACCACGCCCGAGGACCTGACCCGCTCGTATCGGCTCGGGGCCAACGCCTTCGTGCAAAAGCCGATGTCGTTCGAGAAGCTGCGCCACCTCGTGCGCCTGGTGGGGAGCTACTGGCTGGTCTTCAATCAGGTTTGCTGACTTCAGGTGGCGGCTCGACCTCGGCGTAGAAGCTCAGGGCGGCGCTGCCGAGCAAAATTCCGGGCAGCATCTGAGGCACGTTGAAGGCCGTGCTCAGGACCTGCAGCAAGAAGCCAACGAGGTTGGGAGGCGGGGTGACCGAGCGGTATTCCCAGAACAGGGCCAGCCCGGCGCAAGCCAGGGCGAGCATCCCCCTCTGCGCGTCGGCCTGATCGCGCGCCTTGAGCATGAGCAGGGGAGTGAACACCACCGTGAAGCTGGCCATGGCCGCAAAGTAACTGTTGCACAGGAAGGTGAATAACAGGGCCCAGACGACACTCAGGGCCAACCAGCGGTTCTCGAGCAGCCCGAAGATGGCCAGGATCACGACGATCAGGATGAGGAAGACCAGGGCAAAACGGGTGGCAATCTGGCAGATGCCACAGATGGCCAGCAGACGCAGCAGCAGCGAAGCCCAGGTGGCGGCATCGCAACGGGCCACGGCCTCGGCCCGCAGGGCGAGCGGGTTGAGCAGCTTGGAGAGTGTGCCTTTCTCGCCCGGCTCGGGTGGCACAGGGCCGCCCCCCCAGCGCGAGGTGGCCATCCAGTAGAGCCCGTCGATAGCGCCGGCCCAGGCGATCACCCTCATCAGGTCGGACATCCAGGCCCCTACTTCCTGATCGAGCAAAGCCAGAAGGAGCATCCAACCCTGCACAAACAGATACAGCAGGGCCAGGGGCACAACCTGAGGCCTGCTCAGCATGTCAACTCGGCCCCGGAGACTGCTGGTTGGCCCACTTTTGCACCAGGCCTCCCAGCAGCTCCCAGATGCCCCCGGAGATCTCGTTGTAGCTGCGAGCCAGCTCTTTGCGATCCAGGTGCAGGAGCTGAGCGCCCGAGCCGAGCGGGGTCTTGATCAGAATGTAACTGTCGATGGCCTGCTCGGTGTAGACGATGACAGAGAGGCTCTGGAGCGGGCCCTGGCTCATATCGGTGACGGTCCAGCCCTGCGAGCTGTTGCCCTCGAAGCGCAGCCTGGGAGCGGGCAGGGGTGGCCCTCCCAGGGGGCTCTGGGCAGGGGCCATCACGGGCTGAAAGACGCCTGGCTCGCCTTTGCAGGCATCATGCTCGGTGTCTTTGAGCTGGCCGATCTGATCGATCTGGCCGGCCAGGCTGCTGGCGGCCTGGAAGGCGTCGGTCTCGGAGAGGTCGGTGCGCTTTGCTTGATTGCCGAGAGTATTGGTCTTCTGGTAAGTCTGGATCTCCTTGAGAGCCCAGCCGGGAATGCTCTTCTCCATGGCCGGATTGTGCGACGAGAAGGGGTCGGACACCTGCGCCTTCGGGAGGTTGGCGCCAAGAATCAGCCCGGGGCGGCATATCCGCGCCCATCTTCGGGGCGGGCCCGGTGGGCAAGGAGTTGCCCGCACTGCGCTCCCGGCCAGGTTCATCTGGTGACCGATCGGGGCCCCGGGCAAAGAGGTCTCATCGCCTCGGCTCGAGGCTGCAGCGTATCAGCTGGAAGCTGGAGAGCGGCACCAGCCGGCCCCGGATCGTGCAGTTGACCAGCTTGACCGGCGCTTCGGCGCGCAGGGTGCCCTCCAGCACGCTCTTGTCACCGTCAATGGTAACCGGCCTGGTAAAGAGCAGGTCTTCTCGGTAGGTGCCGGCGGTCACCATGATGACCGAGTTGGCGGGCGCGTCCTGCAGGGCGGCCGCCAGGTTCTTGTAGGGCGCCTGCTGCTCGTGGGAGACCAGGAGCGGCTTGCTGCCCCTCATTCCCCCCGAGAGGTCCGTGCCGGCAGGCTGGCTGGCGGCCTGGCCGCCGGCCAGCTCCCAGCCATCGGCGCCGGGGCCCTCGTAGCGAAGCCAGGGCACCTGCTGCTGCAAGAGCCAGCGGCTGGAGGCGTCGGCCACCTCGCGCTGGACGTAATGGGTCAGCGATTGCAGGGTGACTCGCCCATCGGCCCCGGCCGCCTGGCCCCTCAAACCCTCCACCAGATAGTAAGTGAAAAAGCCGTGCCCCTGCTCGCTCCACTCGAAAGAGCGCTGGCCGGCGCTGCAGGCAAAGAAGGTGGCCCTGGCTTTGGGATCGGCGCTGCGAGGCACCGGAGTGAGAGCGCTGGCCATCCGGTCGGAGAGCTGGCTGTGAGAATCGCCCTTGCCGGCCATGGGATCGTTGCGACAGGCATCCACCACCAGCAGCGTGCGAGCCGCCCGGGTAGCCCCCAGCCAGCGAAAGAGATCGCTGGCGTTGAGGGCCGACTGCTGCAGCGTGAGCAGACTGCGCGAGTCGGCCTCGGCGGTGAGCAGGAAGGACTGCCCCTCCACCTCCAGGCCGTGGCCCGAGAAGTAAACCAGCAGAGTATCGTTGGGACCGATGCTCTTGATCAGGTAGTCGAAGCGAAAGGCGATATTGGCGCGGGTTGGCAGCTCGTAGCCGGTGCGGTCGCTGGTCAGCACGAAGACGTCTTTGGGCTGAAAGCCAGCGTGCGAGACCAGCGCCTCGGCCAGCTTGCGGGCGTCAGCCTCGGCAAAGCGCAAGGGGGTGATGCCCGGGCTCTGGTAGCGATTGATGCCGATGACGATGGCCCATTTGCGGCCCGCGGTCTCGGAGCAAACTGCTGCCGTCGCAAGGAGCAGCAGACAGATACGCAAGATCGTTCTGATCGGAGTGCCTGGAGGCGGACGGTCAAGACCGACCGGGGCAAGATTACTTGCGGTGCTTTTGATCGTGCTGGCGGCTGGCAAACCAGAAGCCGAGCATGGGCACGAGAGCCGAGCCGACGACGTAGCCCATGTTACCGGGGTCACCGCTCTTGGAGGTCATCAGGATCAGCATCAAGAGCAGCAAGACCACCAGCGCGATCTTGCCGGGATTGACCGCCGGACGTTTGCTCAGGGCGTTGACGGCCAGGCCCACCAGGTAGACGAACAGGCCAATGAAGAGAAAGCTCATTCCCATAAGGGGGTGTGTTCGCCAAGCCGAAGAAAATTCCCGCGAGTCCAGCCTGAGGTTGTCCCTGAGTGGACCTCGCGGCTGCCAGGCCGCTCAGATGGCTCTGCTCCCTCAAGGGTGCTCGATCAGGCCCTGATTGGAGGAATACTGGGGGGAGTTCTCCAGGACAGAGGCCTTCTCGTGGTTTTTTCCCCGGCAATAAAGCGTGAAGGTGTCCGGGTCCGCCTCCAGGCCAGGGGTCGATTGATAGCTTGCGCTGTAGGTATCGGCCCCGGCGGACGGGCAATTGGGGATGATCTTGAGGTAATTCGGGGTCAGCATGCTTAACGTGGGAGGATAGTGGCCTTGGAAATCGGTGGAATACATCTCCAGGGCCACGGCCAGGTTCTTCAGATTGCTTTTGCAACCTGTCAGCTGTCCCTGGTGTCTGGACCTGGGGCCAGACATAGACGACAGGAAGGCCCACCCGAAGACCACGATGGTCAAGACCGAGTAGATGGAAAAAGAGGCCAGGTGTCGCTTGCGCCCCTCCTTGGAAACGGCCGCATGAATCAGATTGTAGAGCGCCAGGACCGGCAGAGCCAGCACCAGGCTCAGAACGACGATGGCGACAAGAATCTCCATAACTCTTCCCCTCGGCGCAGACTTGAGCTTCGCGAACGCTCAAGCGAACTCCCGCCCGAGCAAGAGACCGGGTCAGCTCTTGGAGCGTGACGGCCGCACTCAGCGCTGAGGCGAAAATCCTTGCTCTCCCTACGAGGAACCGCCTGGTGCCGCCGCAAAGGGAGGGCGACCCCGGAGGAGGACCCTTGATGCGCTCATTTCTCATTCTGGCCATGATGCTCACGCTGGCAGGCTCGAGTCTTGCCCAGGAGCCCTGGAAATATCCCGAGTCACCCCGAGGCGAGGTGGTGGACGTCTATCATGGAACCCGCGTCAGCGATCCCTACCGCTGGCTGGAGGACCCTGACTCGGAGCCCACTCGCAAATGGGTCGAGGCCCAGAACCAGCTGACCTTCAGTTACCTTCATTCCGGGCCAACCTTCGCCAGGCTCAAGCAACGCCTGACCGAGATCTGGAACTTCGAGCGCTACGGCACCCCCTTCCGCGACGGCGGGCGTATGTTCTACTTCAAGAACAACGGGCTGCAGAACCAGTCGGTTCTCTACATGCTGACCGACGAGAAGGCCGAGCCGAAAGTGGTGCTCGACCCCAACTCGATGAGCGCCGATGGCACGGTCTCGACCTCGATTCACGAGGTCAGTCACGACGGCAAGCACCTCGCCTACGGAATTCAGGCCTCCGGCTCGGATGAGCAGGCGGTCAAGATTCGCCAGGTGGATACCGGCGCCGACCTGGCCGAGACCCTCAAGTGGTGCAAATTCTCCTCGGTGGCCTGGACGGCGGACAGTCAGGGGTTCTACTACAATCGCTTTCCTGAGCCTGGCAGCGTGGCCAAAGAGGACGAAAACAGCTACAACAAAGTCTTTTTTCACAAGATTGGCACCCCTCAGGCTGCCGATAAGCTGATCTACGAGGATCCAAAGGACAAGGAGCTGCTCTTCAGCCCGGCCGTCACCGATGATGGTCGTTATCTCTTCCTCTACGTCAATCGCGGCACCGACCCCAAAAACATGCTCTACTGCCAGGACCTGAGCCAGCCCGGCTCTGCCCTGATCAAGCTGGTGGACAGGGAAGTTGCCCTCTACAGCGTGATCGACAACGTCGGCAAGACCCTTTATCTCCACACCGACCTGGATGCGCCCCGGGGCCGCCTCATCACGATGGAACCCGTGCCGGGCTCGGCCGGGCGCACCATCGTGCCCGAGTCCGAAGATGTCATCGACAGGGTCGCCATGGTGGACAACCGGCTCTTCGTGGTTGTCCTGCGCGATGCTCGCCACGTTGTCAAAATGTATGATCTCGAGGGCAAGCTGCTGGGCGAGCTTCCCCTGCCGGGCCTGGGAACCATCAGTGCACTGTCGGGCAAGCGCACCGACAAGGAGATCTTCTTGAGCTTCGCCTCCTACCTTTTCCCCCAGACGATCTACCGTTATGAGGTTGCCTCGGGCCAGCTCAGCATCTTCCGCCAACCGGAGGTTTCCTTCGATTTTGGCGCTTACCAGACCCGACAGATCTTCGCGACCAGCAAGGACGGCACCAGGGTTCCCATGTTCGTCACTGCTCGCAAGGATCTCAAACTCGACTCGAGCAACCCGACCCTGCTTTACGCTTACGGCGGCTTCAACATCAGCCTGACCCCGTCGTTCTCGGCCAGCCGCCTGGTGTGGCTGGAGAATGGCGGTGTGCTGGTGGTGGCCAACCTGCGCGGCGGCAACGAGTATGGCGAGGAGTGGCACCAGGCCGGGATGCTGGGGAAAAAGCAGAACGTCTTCGACGACTTCATCGCCTGCGCCGAAACCCTGATCAAGGAGGGCTACACGCGTCCCGACCGGTTGGCCTGCAACGGTGGCAGCAACGGCGGATTGCTGGTGGCCGCCATGGTGACCCAGCGCCCCGACCTCTTTGGAGCAGCCGTCTGCCAGGTTCCCGTGGTCGACATGCTCCGCTACCACAAGTTCACCGTGGGGCGTTTCTGGGTGCCCGAGTATGGCAGCTCCGAAGACCCCGAGCAATTCAAGTTCCTCTATGCCTATTCGCCGCTCCACCGGGTCAAACCGGGCACGAGGTATCCGCCCCTCTTGATCACCACCGCCGACACCGACGACCGGGTCGTGCCGGCCCATGCCAAGAAGCTCGCCGCAGCTCTCCAGACCGCTCAGGCAGGCCCGGCGCCCATCTTGATTCGGGTGGAGACAAAAGCCGGCCATGGCGGCGGAAAGCCCACCTCCAAGGTCATCGAAGAGGCGGCCGACATCTACACATTCCTGATCAAGACCTTTGCCATGGAGAAGGGATCGTGAGCTGAGACGCCATTCGCTCAGCTAAAGCCAGGAATGCGCCCGTGTCTCCTACCGGTCGGGGAGCGGGAGCACGGTCGCCCCCAGGCGATTGTCCACCCTGAGCTTCACCGCGATCTGCAGCCTCTGATGCAGCCGCTCCTGCCACAGGGCCACCTGGGCAGGACTCAGAGGACGCGCGGTGCGCACCGTGGCCTCGACCTGCAGCGCCTCCCACGGGGCCGTGTCCGCGGGGGAATCGAGAGGAATCGGGGTGGGCCCTGGCGAGCCGTCGGAGCCTGGCAGGGGCCCGACGGTGAACGATAGCGAGACCAGCAGACTGTCGGGAAGCTCGGCGACGAGCGTCCTGAGCTCGCTGTCAAGCATTCGCCTGAGGTCATCCCGGCGAGCCTGCTCGGGGTCGATACGCCGCTCAGCCACGGTCTCCACCGGGCCGGAGGCCGTGAAATCGCGACTGAGAACGGTGCGCACCGTCAACTCGAGCTTCTCGTTTCTCCCCAGAGCGGCCTGGGCGGCAGTCTGGAGCCGGGTGACGAGCTGGGCGTCGAGCTCGTAGGCGCTGCGCACGGTCACCAGGGCCCGGATGGTCGCCGGGGGAGACTCGAGCAGCCGGAACGAGACCAGCTCGACCCCGGGAAAGCCATGCAGCGCGGCCACCAGGCTGAGGTCAAGCTGCTGGAGCAAGATCTCCTGCGGGCTGGGAGGCTGACCTTCGGGAGCATACAGCCGGCCTCTGGTGGAGTAATAGGTGGAGAGGATGGTCCCCAGAACCAGCTCCACATCTCCGGCGAGCTCGTTGCTCAGCTTCTCCTGGAGGTTGGCCACCTGTCCGACCGGGATCTCCTGGGGAGAGCGGACGAACAGCTTAACCACCGTGCGCGGACCCCTCTTGACCAGCTCGAGTGATTCCATGCCGACTCCGGGCAGGCGTGTCAACTCGGCCTGCAGCAGCGTGCGGGTCTGGCGCTCGAGCCGCCGGTGCTGCATCACCGCATCGAGCTGGCCCCAGAGAAAGTACAGCGTTGCAGCCAGAAGCAGCAGCTGGACCCAGATGCCTCCCAGCAGACCCCTGGAGCGCTTGACATGATGCAGACTGCCCAAACCGGCCAGGGCGAAGACGGTGGCCGAAGCCAGCTCGATGGTCAGAAAGTTGGCCAGGAAGAGCACAAAGCTACCCAGTGGAATCGACCAGCCGACGACGCCTTGCCAGACCCCCGCCAGGCCCAACCCCGTGACCGAGAGGGGAGGCACCAGGGCCACCGCGATCGCCACTCCGGCGATCGAGCTGCCGACCTTGCGGTGGGCTGAGGCATAGCCCCCCGCCATGCCTGCTGCCAGGCCCACCATCAGGTCGTAAAGCGTGGGGTGGGTACGACCTGCAATCTCGCTCTGGCCGTAGTCGATATTCTCGGACCCGGCCAGCAGGGCCACCACCAGGGCCGTGAGCACGCACAGCAGGACGCCCAGAATCTCGGCCTGCAGAGCCCGGCCGAAGCGGTCCATCCGGCCCTGGACCACAGACAGAGCCAGGCCAAGAATGGGACCCATGAGCGGGGCGACGATCATGGCCCCGATCACCGTAGCCGTCGAGTTGGAGAGCAGGCCGTAGCTGGCGATCAAGGTGGACAGCACCATCAGGATCAAGAAGGACCGGGTAGGACAGGCCGCTTCGTCGATGCAGCGCTCGACCTCGGCCTGCTCGTCAGGGGTCACAAGGGGCATTCCAACCCCTTCTCAGGTCAGGTCTCAAGCCCTGTTCGCTGCTCCGTGAAAGCTCGGATACAACGAGTACCTGGCCAACGAAGACCCCGTCGTGGTGGCGGAGCTACTGACTCGGGGAGCCGATCCCAGGGCGAGATGGCGCCGGCCGAGCGTGGCCGAGCGACTCGATCCCGGGCTCCAGATCGAAGGCGTGACCCCGCTGCACACTTGCAGGCATGTGGAGGTTGCCCGCGTTCTGCTGCGGGCAGGAGCGGAGGTCGCCGCGGCCACCAGCAGCGGTCGAACTCCCTTGCACTGGCTGGTGCAGACCGGACCGGTCCCCATGGTGAAGGAGTTGCTGGGCTCGGGCGCACCCGTCAACGCGCCGGATTCCCGGGGCAATACCCCCCTGCACCTGACCGACCTCCCCAGCCTGCTGACATTGCTCGAGAATGGCGCCGATTGGGGTCAGGCAAACCAGGCCGGCCAGTTGCCGCTGTCCTCGGGGCTGCGCCGCTGGCTGCCTGACCAGGAGAAGGCGGCTTGCCAGCGCCTGCGAAGCGCTTTGCGGTCAGGTCTGGATTGCCGTCGGGCGGACGCGGACGGCACCACGTTGCTCCATCTGGCGGTGGCGCGCGCCAAGAAGGGCGATCTGGTCGCGCTCCTGCTGGAGGCCGGCGCAGACCCTCGGGTCAGGGATGCGGCGGGCGACTCGCCGCTGGCCCACTGGGCCCGGGAGGGTGCCGGCTTCCAGGCGGGACAAAGTCTGCTGAGCGTCCTCACACCGGTCGATGTTCGCGCCAGCAACCACGCCGGCCGGACCCCGCTGCATCTGGCCGTCCTTGCCGGACAGCCGCGACGCCACGTCGAGGCATTACTTTCCGCGGGAGCCGATCCCAAGGCCTGCGATGCTGACGGAGCCACGCCCTCCGAACTGGCCCGAGGGAAGGCCCTGGCACGACTGCTCCGGCCCGGGTGACTTCCAGGGTTGCGGCCGGACTGAAAGGAGTGCAGCCGGCCCCCCCTTGACACGGTTTTCCGGCAGCGCGACGCCCAACACCTTGTGCTGGAAGTCCGGTCGCCTACAATATCAGTGGCGCTCCAGCCAGGGCGACGACATCCTGAGGCCGATCGGCTCCGGCACATGCTCGCGATCATTTACGACCGGTATCGTGTCTCAAAGCAACGGACAGACGATAGCCCCGTTGGATCCAAGCACGCTGGGAGCCTGGGAGACCTCCTAACTGCCCTGGCAACTCCTCCTGGTGGGGAGCCAGGCGCGGGCCGGGCTCACCAGCAAAACCTCCTGGCCAGGAGCTGGCATACGGCTCACGCGATCACGGCCTCGCGAGCAAAACCAGCTTTCTCCCAGGCTGACATGCCTCCCTTGAGGGCATAGGCGCGCCCTGGCGGCAGTCTCCTGGCCAGCAAGGCCGCCGAAGCCTCGTGCGGGCATTCGCAGTAGGTGACCACCAGGCCCTCGCCCGGGTCACCCACCTCGTAGACCGCTCCTGGCAGCTTCCAGGGAGGCAGGTTGCGCATCGACTCGGCGCGGGCATCGACGAGCAGGATCCGATCGCCCCGGTCGAGGCGTTTCTTCAGCTCCTGAGCGGTCATGCGCGGCACCGACAGGTGCAGGTCCTTGATGCGCAGGGCCACCTTGGCCAGCAGCACGGCCAGCACGGCCAGCCCCATCAGGCCCAGCAGCGTGGCAAAGTCGGGCGGGCTCTCTCGAACCCGGCTGAAAAGATCCCCGAAGAAGGTTCCGCCCAGCAGCAGCGTGCCTGAGAAAACCACCGCGCCCAGAAAGTCATAGAGCAGATACTTGCGAGGGGATAGCCCGCTGGCTCCCGCCAGAGGCGGCGCGATGGCCGCCAGGCCCGGGATGAAGCGAGCCCCCACCAGGGAAACCGGACCGTAGCGATGATACATGCCCTCCATCCGCCCGATGCAGCTGCTGGAGTTCAAAGACAGCTTGCACAAGACCAGCAGAATCCGCGAGCCCACCCGACGTCCCAGGAAGTACCAGGGCAGGTTCCCCAGGAAAACCCCGGCCACCGCGGCGATCAGCACCGCCACCATGTTGAGCTCTCCCTGAGCGGCCAGCCCGCCCGCCGCCAGCAACACCGCGCTGGAGGGGATGGGCAGATTCAGCCCGTCGGCCAGAGCCAGCAGGAAGACGACGGCCGAGCCATACTCGCGGAGCCAGTCCATCGGGTCATGCAATGCGCAATCGGGGGGCGAAGTTCCCGCCGGAAGACTTCGAAGTCGGCCAGAGCCCCCTTGAGGGGCCCCGGCCACCGCGAGAACCTGCAGCCCGACCTGGTAGCCGGAAAACCGCGTCGAGGCTGCGCTCCTCAAGGCGCAAGTTTCCAGCCGTGTGAGCCCTGCGCGCCCCGAGTTCTGCGCCTGACTCTACAACCCCAGCTCGCCCAGCCCGGCCTCCAGCGACACCTCCCCCGCCTCCACCCGCCGGCGGATCGCCGCCAGCTTCTCGGCCATCCCCGGCCGGGCCAGAAAGGCTTCGCGCAGGCGCTCGTCAAGCTCCCGGTCGAGTGCCTGGGCCTCCTGCCGGCGGCGCCGCGCAGCCCTCACTCCCAGAGACCGGAAGGCCTCCAGCCGGTCGCAAAGCTCGCTGATCCCCTCCCCGGTTACCCCCGAGCAGGCCAGCACCTGAGTCTTCCAATCCGGAGCGGTGGGCGACAGGTGCGCGAGCGAGCCGCGCAGCGATAGAACGGTCTCGCGCACCAGCCCGGGGTCGCGATCCAGGCGGGGGACGGCCACCAGGTCAGCCAGCTCCAGCGTGCCGCGCTTGATCCCCTGCAGCTCGTCCCCGGCCCCACACTGGGCCAGCAGCAGCACGCAATCCACCACCTCGCGCACGGCCACCTCCGACTGGCCAACCCCAACGGTCTCGACCAGCACGCGGTCGTAGCCGGCCGCCTCCACCAGGCGCACCGTGGCCCGGGTGGCCCGGGCCACGCCGCCGCTGAAGTTGCCGCTGGGACTGGGGCGCACGTAAGCCCGTGGCTCGACCGACAATCGCTCCATGCGGGTCTTGTCGCCCAGGATGCTGCCCCCGGTCAAAGGGCTGCTCGGATCGATGGCCAGCACGGCCACCCGGTGGCCGCGGGCGATGAGCTCCAGGCCCAGGGCCTCCACCAGGGTGCTCTTGCCCACGCCCGGGGGACCGGTGATGCCCACCCGGAACGAGTCAGCCGGTGGCAGCGAGGCCAGCAGCTCGGCCGCCTGGCGTCGATGCTCGCTCTTCTTGCTCTCGAGCAGGGTGACCGCCCGGGCCAGCGCTCCCCGGTCGCCCGCAAGCAGCCTATCGCGCAGCGGCCAGCTCAGGGCACAGCTTGGCCAGCACGCGCTCGGCCGCCTCGGGAATGATGGTGCCGGGCCCGAACACGCAGGCGCAGCCCATTTCCTCCAGGAAGGCATGATCGACCGGCGGGATCACCCCGCCCACCACCACCAGCACCTCGGGGCGATCCAGCTTGCGCAGCTCGGCCAGAAGCTCGGGCACCAGGGTCTTGTGACCCCCGGCCAGGGTGGAGATGCCCACCACGTGCACGTCGGCGTCCACCGCCTGGCGGGCCACCTCTTCCGGCGTCTGGAAGAGCGGGGCCAGATCCACGTCAAAACCAAGATCGGCAAAACCTGCCGCGATCACCTTGGCGCCGCGATCATGGCCATCTTGACCCATCTTGGCCACCAGGATGCGGGGGCGGCGGCCTTCGCGCTCCTCGAAACACCTGACCAGCTCTTGCACCCGGCCCAGCTCGAAGCCATCACCCAGCTCGCGGCGATAGACGCCTACCAGGCTGCGCACCGGGGCGCGATGGCGACCGAATACCTTCTCCAGCGCCAACGACACCTCCCCCACCGTAGCCCGGGCACGAATGGCGGCCACCGACAGCTCGAGCAGATTCCCCGCCCCGGCCGCCCCCTGCTCGAGCGCCTCCAGGGTCTGCTGCACGCGCTGGTTGTCGCGCTGGGCGCGCAGCGTCTCCAGGCGCTCGACCTGCTCGGCGCGCACCGCCTGGTTGTCCACCTCACGCAGCTCGAAGTCGGCCTCGGCCTGAGTGCGGAAGCGGTTCACGCCCACGATGACGTCTTGCCCCGAATCGATGCGGGCCTGCTTGCGGGCAGCCGCCTCCTCGATGCGGGTCTGAGGGACGCCGGCCTCGATGGCACGGGCCATCCCGCCCAGCTTCTCCACCTCCAGGATATGCTCGTTGGCCTTACGGGCCAGCCGGTCGGTGAGCCATTCGAGATAGTAGCTGCCGCCCAGCGGATCGACCACTTTGCAGAGGTGGTCCTCTTCCTGCAGCATCAGCTGGGTGTTTCGGGCGATGCGGGCTGAGAAGTCGGTGGGCAGGGCCAGGGCTTCGTCCAGGGCGTTGGTGTGCAGCGACTGGGTTCCTCCGCAGACGGCCGCCAGCGCTTCCAGGCAGGTGCGGGTGACGTTGTTGAAAGGGTCCTGCTCGGTCAGCGACCAGCCCGAGGTCTGCGAGTGGGTCCGCAAAGACATGCTCTTGGGGTCTTTGGCTCCCAGCATGCGGGTGAGACGGGCCCACAGGATGCGCCCGGCGCGCATCTTGGCCACCTCCAGGAAGAACTGCATGCCGATGCCCCAGAAGAACGAGAAGCGGGGCAGGAAAGCGTCCAGCTCCAGGCCCGCCTGCTGGCCGATGCGAGCATACTCCAGCCCGTCAGCCAGGGTGTAGGCCAGCTCCAGGTCGGCGGTGGCGCCCGCCTCGTGCATGTGGTAGCCGGAAACCGAGATAGAGTTGAACTTTGGCATGTGCGCGGCGGTATAGCTGAGCACGTCGGCCACGATGCGAAGCGAGGGCTCGGGGGGGTAAATGTAGGTGTTGCGCACCATGAACTCTTTGAGGATGTCGTTCTGGATGGTGCCCGACAGCTTGCTCTGGCTCACGCCCTGCTCTTCGGCGGCCACGATGTAGCAGGCCATGATGGGCAGCACGGCGCCGTTCATGGTCATCGACACGGACATCTGGTCGAGGGGGATGTCCTCGAACAGGATCTGGGCGTCGAGCACCGAGTCGATGGCCACGCCCGCCTTGCCCACGTCGCCCACCACGCGCGGATGGTCGGAATCATAGCCGCGGTGGGTGGCCAGGTCGAAAGCCACCGACAGGCCTTTCTGGCCGGCGGCCAGGTTGCGGCGGTAAAAGGCGTTGGATTCGCGGGCGGTGGAGAAACCGGCGTACTGCCGGATGGTCCAGGGGCGACGGGCGTACATGCTGGCGTGGGGGCCGCGCGAGAAGGGGGGGAAGCCGGGCAGCGCTCCCAGGTGGGGCAGGCTCTCGAATCCGTAAGAAGGGGCGATCTCCAGGCCCTCGGCGTTGCGCCAGGGTGGCGAGGGCTCGGCGGCAGGACCATCGATCTCGGCTCGGGTCAGGGGCTCAAAGGCTCCGAGTTTCACGCGCGTACCTCCAACGGATGGGCCAGACAACGTCTCTCGATAGGGGGAATCTCGAGCGCGGTGACGGCCGGCTTGCGGATGGCCCGGGTGAGCTCGCCCAGAGTAGCACCCACCCGGGCGGCCTGGGCCACGGCGTCGATGAGGGCCGGATCGAGCGAGCCTGCCACGCTGGCCACCCGGTTGAGCCGGTGGGCCACGTCGCCGCCGTCGCGCCCGTTGCGGACCCGGCCCATGTGCTCGCGCCGGTCGGCCTGGGGGATAGCGGTTCACTCCCACCAGCACGTCCAGGCCGTCGCTGACGCGCTCGCGCCGGTTGTGGCCGGTCTCGGCCAGCAGCCTGGCCACCCGCCCGTCGAGCAGGGCGGCCGGCAGCTCCAGCTCCTGCAGATCGGCCCAGGTGCGAGAAGCCAGCTCCTGGGTCAGCTGCTCGAGGTAGTAGGAGCCGGCGGCAGGATCCTTCACCCGGTGCAGCTGGGCCTCATACAGCATCAAGAGCTGCTGGTTGCGAGCCAGGCGGGCGGCGTCGGGATCGTTGCCGGCGTGCTCGAGGTGACGATCAAAGGGAGCCACTTCCACCGAGTCGGCCCCTCCCAGCACGGCCGCGAAACCGGCCAGGGCGCTGCGCAGCAGGTTGCTGTGGGGATCGAGCCAGGAATGGGTGGCAAGGCCCGTACGGGCATGGAAGAAACTGACCCGATCCGGCTCGGTCACCCCGAAAAGACCCAGCAGGCGGTTCCACAGGCCGCGAGCGGCCCGCAGCTTGGCCACCTGGGTGAAGAGATCGCCCGATACCGACCAGGAAAAAGCCAGCCCCCGGGCCGCCTCGGCCGGCTTGAGGCCGTGGGCCTGCAGCTTGCGCAGGTATTCAAGACCGGTGGCCAACCCCAGCGCCAGCTCCTGGACCGAGGTCGCGCCCGCCTCATGGTAGGCTTCGGTGTTGACACTCATGACCCGCACGTTGGGACAGAACTCGCGAGCGTAAAGAAAGCCGGTGGCGGCCTCTCGATAGAGGTCGTCGAGCTCCCAGTCGAGCCGACCGGCTCGAGCCAGCTCGCCCAGCGGATCGCAGCCCACCGTGGCGCTCAAACGGGGGAAATCGGCTCCACGCTCGATGGCCAGACCCACCAGGATGCCCAGCATGGGAGCTCCGCTGGCTCCCACCTCCAGGTGCAGGCTGTGGCTGTTCCAGGGATAGGTGTCCAGGGCCGTGCGCAGGTCAGGCACCGTGGAGATGGAGATGCCGCCCCGACCGACCAGGTTGTCGGCCTCGGACTGATCCGGATCCCAGCCGCGACGGCCGGCCTGGTCCTGCCAGAGGCCCACGGTGGTGGCCCCGCCCTCGAGCGAGGCTCGCACCGACTTGCCCACGACGGCGGGGATGGTGTGACTGAAGTCTTCGCGGATGAGCCAGGGACGGGCGGCGGTCCGGGCCGCGGGGGCCAGAGGGCCCTGGTGATAAAGCGCTGAGAGCTTCAAGCCGTCGTGACTGCTCCACTCCAGCGAGTGGCCGGCTGCTTTGGGCCACTCTTCCAGGCTGGGAAGGGGAAAAGGGTCCGAGTCGTAGGGCGGGATCTGGCTCATTCGGGAGCCTTCCGGCTGGATTCGGGCAGCTCCTGCCAGCTCTCCACCGCGTAGCCCGCCAGGAGTAACTCGGCCTTCAAATCGCCCGGGGCTCCCAGCAGCAAGACCTGCTCGGGACGGGCCTGCTCCAGCGGGCGCTGCCATCCGTCCGCCCCGTAGAGACAGACCGAGGGAACCCCCCGCTCGTCCACCAGGGACAGCTGGGGGCGCAAGCGCTCCGGGACGACCAGCAGCACGGGCTCGAGCTCGAGCAGCTCGGCCAGCCGGCTGGCCTCGTAGCAGAAGACGGCACGGCGCATGATGGGCTGTGTAATACCGCGCGTGGGCGAGGTCCCCTGCTGGAGCCAGGCACAGAGTCCGGCGCGTAACCTGCCGCCAAGAACTTGTTCTGCCCGACTTCTGCGCGTAGCGATCCTGAGAGGGAGAATTCTGGGAAGACTCTTGCGCGCCAGGGTCAGACCCCGGTCTTCTCTCGGGTCTTGTCCCGAGGGACGCTGCCCGGCACGGAGCGGGTCTCTTTGAAGCTAGACAGCACGATGCTGGTATCGGTGCGTTTCACCCCTGGCCATCCCTGCAGCGTGGAGAGCAAGCGCTCCAGCGAAGCGGTATTCAGTGTGCGGATCTTGAGAAGGTGGGAGCCATCGCCGGTGATCGAGTGACACTCCTGGACTTCCGGCAGCTCCACCGCCCGCGCCACGAAATTCTTGTAGTGGGAGGAACCGTCGACCGAGACCCGGATGAAGGCGGTCAGGTCAAAGCCCAGTGCCTGGTGGCTCACCACGGCGTGATAGCCTTGAATGATGCCGCGGGCCTCCAGCTTACGCATCCGCTCGCTGACGGCCGGAAGCGAGAGGCCTACGCGTTCGGCCAACTCATTGCGCTTGAGGCGCCCATCCTCCTGGAGAATGGCCAGCAACTGCCGGTCTTTGGGATCAAGTGAAGTTTCCAAGCTCTTCCACCTTAATTATGCAACCTGCCCAGAGTCATGGCCTCACTCTTTGAACCTTCATCCAGAGAACTCCTCCTTCTACGCCAGTGTACCACTGACAACGTCTGCGCTGGTGCTGATTCTCCCACAGTCGATCAGCTGAGACCCTGCAAACTGGGAGAAGAGCAACATCCCGGAAACCCCGGCCGGAAAGAGAAACCCTATACTGGCGCTGGGGGAGATCCACATGTTGAGCAACGTCCACCACCAGACTCCATCGACAACTTCTTGCACCAGCAAGACCCGCCCGAAGACGACCGGGTGTTGCCCCAAGACCGTGGCCAAAGCATCCCGCAAGCAAGCCAAAGGCCTGTCCAGGGGGGCTCAAGTCCATCCTCGCAAGGGCCCTCAAGCGCGCCGGCGCAAAGGATGCACCAAGCGACGCACCGGCCACACCAGGCCGCGCATGTCGGGTCGCAAGCACAAGGCCATCCGCAAGCTTCTCTTTGCCCAGACCAGTCTGATTCAGGCCGAGCAGAGCTGTGCCCAGGCCCGCCTGCGCAGGCGCAAAGCTCTGGCCCTGTTGGCCTGGAAGCTCAGTCGGCGCATCACGCGCCCGCTGCTGCTCGCTCCGGCTCGCCTGGCGCTGCGCTCCGCCTCGCAACCGTTGATCCGCCTCTCTATCCAGCAGCCACCCTGGCATCCGCTGTTCGTTCTCCGCACGGCCCGGCCGGTCCAGGCCTGGAAGGCGGAAGAGGAGGCGGTGGCCGCTCAGGTCGGCGCCACCTGCGCAGGAAGGGCGTTCCTGTCTCGCGTTCTGGCACCCGATCTGGGGAGTGCTCCGTGCTGAAGGTCTGGCCGAGCCCTCGGGTCGCCTGCCTGCAAGTCTGTCGGCGCAAGCTCCTTCATCTTCACTGAAAGGCATTCTTATGCAGATCCACTCGCTGCCCCAGTCCGCCCACAAGGTCAACGTCATCGCCCACATCGACGCCTCCGAGGAAGTGGTGGAGCCGTTCCTGGCCCGCCGCCTGGATGAGTTCGAGGAAGCCAAACAGCAGGCTGGCCCCGACCTGAGCATTACGGCCGGGGTGACCCGCAAAGGCTCCAGTCCGACCGGTAAAGCCATCAAAGGGCTCAGCATCCTGGGCCTTCAGGCGGCCCTGCCGGTGGCCGGTTTTGCCATCGGCGGCGTGGTCGGTCTTGGTATCGGCCTGGTGGGTGCAGCCGGCATGTACGCGCTGGGCCTGACCCGCCAGGGACTTGGCGAGTTGGAGTCGGCCCGCCATCACCGGGCCTGTCTGCCCGATGGCGACTGGTCCGGCCGCCGCATCTACCAGGTGAACGCAGACGATAAACCGGGTATCGCCTCCACGGTCCTGCAAACGCAGGACTCCAATCGCCCTCCCACCACCAGCGAGCTGGCCAGCTACTTCGCCGCCAATATGGATGGCCAGGCCACCAACGTGGTTTACGTCAGCGGGCACGGACTGGGCTTCCGCCAGGTGGCCTCCATGCCCACCGGACAGGTGGCCCGGGCCCTGCAAGAGGCCAACCAGCAGACCGGACAGAAGCCCGACGTGCTGGTCATGGAGTCTTGCCTGATGGGCAACCTGGAGACCCTCGAGCACCTGAGCGGGACCGCGCGGGTGGCCGTCCTCTCCGAGGAGGTCCTCAACTGCGAGGCTCTCCCTCTGAAGGAGATGCTGGTCAGCGCCAGCGCTCAGGGCGGAACCCCCCAGGAGATCGGCCGCAAGATGGTCGAGCTGGCCGGAGCCACCGGTCAGGTGCAAACCCTGGCCGCCTTCGACCTGGACCAACTTCCGGCCGTCAACGCCTCGCTCGACAAACTGGGCAACGAGCTTCTGGCCGAGATCGGGCGCGGCAAGCGCGAAGAGCTCCAGGAGGCCGCCCGCGAGGCCGGGAAGTTCCCGCAACCAGGAATGTTGTTCCTGGAGCGACTCATGCTGAGCTTCTCCGACCTGGGGGGCTTCCTCAAAGCACTGGACGGAAAAGACCTGGCGCCTGAGACCCGCGTTGCCGCCCAGCAGGCCCACCAGGCTCTGGAGTCGATGATCGTGGCCCGCGCCACCGGCGAGGGTTATGAAAACGCCTCGGGAGTCTCCTACCTCAAGAAGGACACGCCCTGGCTGGAAGCGAGCCCGGAGATGGGAGCCTACCGGGATACACCCAATCTCCCCGCTTCCTGGAAGAGCTTCACCCAGGCTCTGTGGGCGGCCTGAAGGATCCGATGGGCTGAACCAGAACCACGCGCCCTGTTCCAAGGATGGATTCGGTTTGCGTGTCTGAGAATCTGCCAGAGAAGGTCGCGGTCGTCGGATTGGGCTACGTAGGGTTGCCTCTTGCGACGGCTTTTGGCCGGGTGCTACCCACCATCGGCTTTGACATCAACGAGCGCCGCGTACAGCGCCTGAACCACGGGGTGGACGACAACGGCGATGTGGCCCCCGACCGGGTCAAAGCCCCCAAGCTCACCTACACCAGCGATCCTCTCATGCTGCGGGAGGCCGATTTCGTCATCGTGGCCGTTCCCACCCCGGTGGACAAGGCCCATCGCCCCGATCTCACGTCGCTGCTCAGCGCCACGCGCCTGGTAGGCCAGCATCTGCGTCCTGGAGCGGTGGTGGTTTTCGAGTCCACAGTCTACCCGGGTTGCACCGAGGAAGATTGCGTGCCCTTGCTGGAGCACGAATCCGGTTTGAAGGCCGGGGTGAATTTCTTCGTGGGCTACTCTCCCGAGCGCATCAATCCCGGCGACCGCACACACAGCCTGGAGAATATCATCAAGATCGTCTCTGCCCAGGACGAGCGCAGCCTCAAGAAGGTGGCCGCCACCTACAGTGCCATCGTCGAGCCCGGGGTTTACCGCGCTCCCACCATCCGCACCGCCGAGGCGGCCAAGGTGATCGAGAACGTGCAGCGCGACCTGAACATCGCTCTGATGAACGAGCTGGCCATGCTGTTCCACCGCATGGGTATCGATACCACCGAAGTGCTGCGGGCGGCCGGCACCAAGTGGAACTTCCTGGCCTTCGAGCCGGGATTGGTCGGAGGTCACTGCATTCCGGTCGACCCCTACTATCTGACCCACAAAGCCGAAGTGCTGGGCTACCATCCGATGATGATCCTGGCTGGCCGCCGCATCAATGACGGGATGGGCGCCTACGTGGCCGGCGAGACGGTCAAGCTGCTCATCGCAGCGGGAATTCCGGTGCGCCACTCGCGGGTGCTGATCATGGGCTGCACCTTCAAGCCCGACGTCAAGGACCTGCGCAACAGCAAGGTCTTCGATCTGATCCGCGAGTTGGAGAGCTACACCGTGGACGTCGAGGTCTACGATCCGCTGGTGGGCGAGGTCGGACTGCAAAGGCGCGGTCTCAACGCCGTGGCCACACCCTTTGACGGCAAGCATCGCTACCACGCGCTGGTGCTGGCCGTCCCCCACAGCCAATTCAAGGAACGCAAGACCGAGGACTACGTGGCTCTTGTCGAAGGACCGCCGGCCGGAGTGATGGTTGACCTCAAGGGAATTCTCGACGACCAGGCGGTCGACTCCGGCGTACGCTATTGGAGGCTTTGATGCGTCTCACCCTCTGTGGGCTGTTGTTGACCCTGGTGATGGGGATGGCCGCAGCCAGCCAGAACGACTGGCTGATTGTGCCCGGCAAGCGGGTCGGTCCCATCACTGCGACTACGAGCCGCTCTGACCTGGAGCGAATGTTCGGCAAAGAAAACCTGCGTGACGAGAAGGTCTACCTGGTGGAAGGCCAGACGGCTCCGGGCACGCTGGTCTACCCGAAGGATCCCAAGAAACGCCTGGCCGTGGTGTGGAACGATCCTGGCAAAACGAAGATCGAATTCGTCAAGCTCACCGGCTCGGTCTCGGAGTGGAGGTCGGTGGACGGTATCACGTTGGGCACCCGACTCAGCAAGCTCGAGCAGATCAACGGCAAGCCGATCACGTTCCTGGGCTTCGGTTGGGACTACGGTGGCAACGTGACCAACTGGAACGAGGGCGCTCTCGACAAGAAGCCCTACGGGCTCGCCCTGCGGCTCAGCGCCGAGACCGCCCGCCGAGACAAGCTCAGCACTCAGGAGGGGGACGCGATCACTGGCGACCAGAGCGTGCAATCCGACCATCCCGCGGCCCGGAAGCTCGACCCCTGGGTCGACCAGATGGTGGTCTCCTTTCGCTGACCCGGTGAAGCCAGGTGCTTCCGCTCACGAAAACAGGGTCGGTGAGCACTTCTGACGAAACCGGCACGCGGCCGAGAGGATCTTCACCTCTGGTCTGGAATTACTTTCAAGCATTGTCAGGGCTGGGAAAGGATGGGCAGGCCGCCGTGGGAGATTCCCTCGGTCAGGAAGGATCTGTAGAGGCACGCTTCCGCGAGGCCATGGCCGGTCTGTTGAAGCGTCTTCAGGCGTACGAGTCCGACCCGGCCCTCGATCAGCTTTATCACAAGTACGGGATGGCCAACGGGGTTCCCTCCCGCCCGGCGGAGAGTCCAGCTGTCCGGCCCATCCCGCGGGGTGACTCAGGCGAGGCCGCCCCGCCTTCGCCCCTCCCCCGGCCGGAAGCTCTTCCCAAAGGGGACTCGGGAGAGGTTCCTGCTCTGCCCCCACTCGACTCCGGCGAGCCGGCAGCCCTGCCCGCGCTTCCCCGGCTCGAAACGGCCGGGGTCGACTCCGGGGAGACTGCTCTTTCGCCCCTGCCCAGGTTGGATTCGGTTCCTTCCCTCCCCAGGCTGGACTCGGGCGAAACCGCCGGGGCCGACGCCGGGGAGACTGGCCTGGCCCCGTTGCCCAGATTGGAATCAGGCGAGCCTGCCCTCCCGTCGCTTCCCAGGCTGGACTCGGGCGAAACCGCCGGGGCCGCGTCCGGAGAGCCAGCCCTGCCACCCCTGCCCAGGTTAGACTCGGGCGAGAGCGCGCCCCCCGGAAGACCTGGCCCCGAGCTCGAGGAGCCATCGGAGGATTCGGTCCCCGAGTCCGGCGAGTTCCCCGCCCAGAGGGCCACGGCGCGCAGCGCCAGCGTCGAGCTGCCCGGGGGGTACACCGGCCAGGCCTCCATTCTGGCCAGCACTCCGGCAATGCCGCCGGCCCAACCGGCCGGAGCAGCCTTCGCCCCCCCCTCGAGCAGCTTTGCGGCCGTCAAGCCGTCCCAGGCCGAGCGCAAGCTCAGCCCCGAGGAGGCGGAGGCCCGGGCCAAGCGCCGCGTCGCTCGCATCAAGTGTGACTATCTGGCCAGCTGTGTCTGCGGGGAGGAGACTCTGGAGGTGCGCATCTCGGACCTTGCCATCGAAGGTGCCGGCATCACCGCTTCGGGCTCTCTTGAGCGGGGCCAGGTGGTGACCTTGAACCAGCCCGGCAACGTGCCCGGCAATCTCGGTCAGGCCGTGCAGGGCCGGGTGATGTGGTGTCAGCCCACGGGGGGGCGCACGGAGGCGGGCCTGATGTTTATTGACTCCCCCGAGGCCATGTCCACCTCCTGGGTGGTCGAATTGCTCGACCAGCTGACCGAGAATCAGAATCAGAATCTGTTCGAAGACCGGACCCTGGCCGAGAAGAAAGACACGCTCACGGTGCGGGCCGAGTCAGCCGACGGGGTCAAGGCCGTCGGGCGCCTGCTCAACCTGGGCCTGGGCTCGGCCAAGGCCTCGCTGGACCAGGAATACAAGAAAAACTCAAAAGTTGACGTCATTCTCGGTCCGTACCAGGAGCTGGAGGCTCTGCTCCTGCCCGGCCAGGTGCTCAGTGTGCGCGACGACGACGAGGATGACCGCTGGGTGCATGAGATCCGCTTTCTGGACAAGTCCTCCCACCAGACGGGAGTGCTTGGACGCTACGTCCTGGCCCTGCTGCAGGAAGCAGACCTCTGATCTTTCGAGTCTACCTCTGGATCAACCCCCGCACGCTGCTGTACGCCGGGTGATCGGCTTTGACTCCCGCGCGAGCATGATGGTGGCCGCGGCATGCCAGCGTGAAGGCGTCCGGCGCCACCTGGTAGGATTCAGAATAGGTATCCCTGCCAGCCGCCGGGCAGTTGGGAATCACCTTGAGGTAGTTCGGGGTCAGACGGGCCATGGTTTCCGGATAACGACCCGCATGGTCGACTGCATACATCTCCAGCGCGGTGCCCTCGTTCTTGAGGTTGCTCTGGCAGGCGGTGAGCTGGCCCTGGCCCCGGGCTTTGACGAGGTTGGGCACCAGCACGGCCGCCAGCAGTCCCCCCGTGAAGGTCAGCGAGTAAGGGCCGGGGCCGAAAGACCGAAAACGCAGACCCTGAGGCTCGACCAGTAGAACCGAGGCGTCGCGAGCCTCGGAGAGCTCGCTGGCGACGGTTCTCAGCAGCCGGGCTTGAGCTTCTGGCACTCGCTCGCTTTTCATGGCCTCGAGCACGGGCTGGCTGGCCTTGCTGAGGTCAAGGTAGCTCATCGCCACCCAGCTCTCTCCAGAAGCCTCCAGTGCCTGCTTGAGCACCGGCTCTGCAGCCACAGGAGGCTGTCGTCCCTCGGCTGCATCCAGAGCCTGCCTCAGACCCTGTCGGGCGCTCGGCCCGGCGGCCAACAAGACCGCGGCAGGCTGCTCCAAGAAAACCAGCCTGGCGCCGGGTAGCCCTGACAGGCCGTAGACCTGGGACGAGCCCTCTTGCTCGAGAGCCTGCAGCGAGCCGAGCTGACCAGAGAGCTTCTCGAGCAGTTTCTCGAATCCGGCCCGGTCCTTAAGTCCGAGTGCCAGCAAGACCACACCGCTCTGAGCAGTTCCGGGGTCAAGATGAGTCGAGAGCCCGACTTCGCCCGTCAGGGTCTGAAACAGTCGCTCCGGGGTGAAGCCCACCGAGCCCTGCATCAGCATCGACACCGCACCCACCTGCAGGCGCGCCCTGGGAGCCAGCATCACGGTTTGGATCAGGCCGCGATAGAAGTAGGGAAAATTGATCGCGTGATAATTGCCCCAGCCGGCTGGAAAGAGGGCAGCGAGCCGGGCCGGAGACTTCGGAGCCGTCAAAAGGGCCTTCGTCCAGTCGCTGGTGGAGGCCGCGTCCAGGGCCAGAAAGCACTCGACCCCGAAGCCGGCCTGCCTGGGAGTCACGGTCGCGATCAACGTGGTCATGCTCTCCAGGGCCGCGACGGTCTGGTCGTCGAAGACCCCCCTGGCCTCGGGCAGCTTGCTCAGGGCACTGAGAGTGCGGCCCGGCGTCAAGTAGAGCAGCCCACCCTGGTCATGCTGTACCCTGGCCAGAGCAACCTGGTAGTCAGCCTGCTCGGCCAGGGCGGGAGTCTTGCGCTGCAGGGCCTCGAGCGAGCGGTTGCAGCCCTCCAGGCTGCTGGAAAGGACCAGAGCCTCCTTGTAGAGAGCCAGAACATAGGGAGTGCCGCGACTGACGCCCTCCCAGAAGGTCACCTGGCCTTGCTGTCTGACTTTGGCACCGCTCTTCTCCAGACGAGGCCCGATCTGCTCGAGCACCCTGGTGGGCTCGGAGAGAGCCAGGACGACCACCAACTCGAAGGGGGCGCTGAGATCCGGATGGGAGGGAATGAGCGAGGCCTCTCCGGCGCGCGGAAAGAAGGCCACACAGCCAGCCGGGGCCAACCAGTCAGCCATCTCCTCCAGGGGAGCCGGAGCCTTTTTCTCCATTTCCTCCAGCATCTCGGTGAGGGGCTGCTCGCTGGAGAGAAGGTCCGGATAGTCTCGGGCGACCCCGCGGACCATCGTGACCACCTCGCTCAAGCGATTGCGCTGGCGCAAATCGATCGCCAGGAGGAACTGGGATTCGGCCGGCGCCGCCACGGCCAGGTCACCCAACCGATTGCCCAGCAAGCCCCCCCGACTGCGGGTGAAGTGCCAGGCCAGAGCTCCGGCCACCACCAGCAACAAGAAAGCGAGAAGGACGCGCTGCTTCATGACGCCGGTGTTTTCCGTGCTCACGAGGGTGGTCCCTTCAGCGGCCGGGTGAGGTTTGTCGGGTTCCGACACCCGCAGGGTCTATCCGCATCTCACGGAGAATAAGACCAGGTCAAGAGCAGATGGGCGGAAGTCGCACGAGTTTTTTGAGCTTCTCACCGGGTCCGCGGAATGTCAACAAAAAATTAACCAATGCAACACTCTGTTCATCTTCTCAGCCTAGAGACTTCGGGCCCGCGGGGGATATCCTGGGGTTATCGACGACCACCCTAATTCTATTATTGGGAGGAACACGCATGGCGTACGGCGGAGGATCAGGTATCACGAACTACGGCGGCCTCGGAGGCTTCGGGGCTCCAACCACGGTAGGCAACATTTTTGGAGGAGGCTTCGCTCAACCCGGCCTGGGAGGAATTGGAGCCTTCGGGGGACTGGGAGCAGTGGGCGGCACCTCCCCCTATGGTGGCTTCAACCCCGTCATGATGATGGGCATGATTCAAATGCTCCTTCAAGCCCTGATGCAACTGCAGGGCGGTTGGGGCACCTTCGCTGGCCAGAATCCAGCCGGCGGAATCGGAAACGCTGGCAATGCAGGTAATGCTGGCAACGCAGGCAATGCAGGCAATGCCGGGAATGCAGGCAATGCCGGGAATGCGGGCAACGCCGGGAATGCGGGCAACGCCGGGAATGCGGGCAACGCCGGGAATGCGGGCAACGCCGGGAATGCGGGCAACGCCGGGAATGCGGGCAATGCCGGGAATGCCGGCAATGCGGGCAACGCTGGTGGAGCCGGTGGCGCTTATGGCGGGGGCGGAGGAGCCGGTGGCACGCGCGTCGTTGTCGGTGGCGGCGGCGGAGCCTATGGCGGCGGCGCAGTCGGCGGTGGTGGAGCTGTCGGCGGCGGTGCCTATGGCGCCGGTGGAGCTGGCGGTGCCGGTGGAGCTGGTGGCGCTTACGGCGGCGGTGGTGGAGGCGGATTGCCCGCCTTCCGTCAGACCGGCAACGACGGCCTGCAGCGCTACATCGACGCGGTGGACCAGAACGGTAACGTCAACAACGGCAAGATTACCGCCAACGGCGCGATCTCGACGGGCCAGGCCCGAGCCAGCATCGTGGAAGGCTACGCGGCTGAATTCTACGCCGGAGGTCGGCTCGAAAACGCGGGCGAGATGAGCCGCAACCTCGATGTCATCTACCAGGATCTCAATTCGGGCAACCCTGCAGCTCAGCAGGCGGCCAACTTCGCTCTGGTGGCCAGTCGCTACAAGAACGCCGGCGGCAACTACAACAACGGGCAGCTGAAGAAAGTGCTCCAGGCCACCGGCAACGGCGACCTGGCCCAGGGCGGCGGCGTGGGCGACAAGGACGTCCAGACGCTCGGCGCTATCAGCGCGGCCCTCAAGCGTGGCACTCTCACGCTCGACCAGGTCTACGGCCAGAACGGTCGGGACGTGCTGGGCGGCAAATCGGTGCAAGATGCGGCCAAATATGACCGCGCCATCGGCGCGGTCGGGGCTCGCGACCTGAGCAGCAACATCGAGAATGCACGTGGTGGCGGAGGAGCGGGTGCCGCTGGGAACGCCGGTAACGCGGGGGGTGCCGGTGGAGCGGGAGCCGCTGGCAACGCTGGCGGTGGCAACGTCGGGATGGATCAGCTGATGGCCTACCTGATGCAACTCCTGCAGATGCTGGGCGGCATGGGACTCGGAGCTGGCAATGCCGGTAACGCGGGCAATGCCGGTGACGCGGGCAATGCCGGTGACGCGGGCAATGCCGGTGACGCGGGCGATGCCGGTGACGCGGGCAATGCCGGTGACGCGGGCGATGCCGGTGACGCCGGGAACGCTGGCAACGCCGGGAATGCTGGCAACGCCGGGAATGCTGGCAACGCCGGGAATGCTGGCAACGCCGGGAATGCTGGCAACGCCGGGAATGCTGGCAAC
>QWHO01000384.1 GCA_021404945.1 bacterium CPR1 | reverse complement strand
CCGGGGGCCGACTTCGGCCAGTCGAGCTACGGCGCCCCGGCAGCCGACTTTGGTGCCCCGACGCCGGCGGCCGACTTCGGCCAGTCCAGCTACGGCGCCCCGGCAGCCGACTTTGGTGCCCCGACGCCGGCGGCCGACTTCGGCCAGTCCAGCTTCGGCGCCCCGGCAGCCGACTTTGGCGCCCCGACGCCGGCGGCTGACTTCGGCCAGTCCGGCTTCGCCGCTCCGGCGACCGACTTTGGAGCCCCCGTGCCTGAGGCCGACTTCGGCCAGTCCGGCTTCGCGCCCGAGTTCGGGGCTCCGCCAGCAGACCTGGGCGCCCCGGCAGCATCGGCCGAATTCGGCTCCACCTTCGGGGCCCCGACCGGCGAGTTCGGCCAGGCCAACTTCGGGCCACTAGCGGATAGCTCCTCGCCTGGGGGCGACTTTGGCTCGGCTTTTGGTCCTACGCCAGCCTCTGACTTCGAATCCGCTCCCTCTGCCTTTGGCGAGAGTAGCTTCGGTGCTCCGCCCGAAGCCTCCCCGGCTGACTTCGGCTTCAGCGCTCCTCCACCGTCCGAAGCCGAGTTCGGCTCTTTCCCGATGCCTGCCGTTCCGGGGACTGACGCGGCTGCGTCTGAGGCCTCCTTTGGTGGTCCCACTGGCTTTGGGACCTTCCCTGAAGTCGGCGAGCCAGGCGGCTTCTCGGGTGGCTCCACCTTTGGCGAGCCCGGCGAGGTCGCGCCCGCCAGTCCCGAGGGCTTCGCCGCCGACAACACCTTCGGCGCGCCTTTCGGGGCCGAGTTCAGCGCGCCCGAGTCGGCCTTCGACTCGGAGCCTGCCGGCCCGGCCCAGTTCCAGTCTGAGCCGGCCGAAGTCGCTTTCGGGGACAACCCGTTCGCAACGTCGGCCGCGCCGGCCATGGACTTCCAACTCGACCTGCCTCCACTGCCCGTAGTGCCCCTGGTGCCCCCGGTCACCGAGCATGGTCCGGCCGCCGGGCAGTTGTGGAGTCCTCCTCCTCTGCTCTATCTCAAGGATCAGGCCCTGCGTGACAATATCAAGGGCCAACTCGAGCTACCTGCAAACTCGGGTGTTTTCGCCTGGGAGCCTCTCCCGCGGGTGGACAGCGCCTACCTCGAGGAGGTGGCTGCCCAGCACCAGATCATCTTGAAGGCCAGCAAGCAGGCCGCGGCCATGCCTACCCCGGGCAGTTGGGCTGTGGGCTCGGCCTTCGGTGAGAGCGCTGCGACGGTTTCGGGTGGCAGCTTCCTCGAGCGCGTGCAACTGGCCGGCGGCCGCAAGGCTGAGCCGGCTGGAGCGGCTCGCAGCGTCGAGGGCGGCTCTCTGGCCGAGCGCCTGGCCGCACGCCAAAAAGCCGAGCAGGAGGGATCTGAGGCGGTTCGCCCGGAGTTACTTCCCCCGCAGGAGGAGACCCCTCTTGAGCTGGCCGTTCCTGAGGTCGCGCCCGAACAGCCTCTGGCTCTGGAAGTCCCTCAGCTGGAAGTGCCTCAGCCTGAGCCCCTGACCCTGGAGCCCCCGGCTCAACAAGAGCCCGAGAGCCAACTGCCAGAGCCAGAGCCAGAGCCAGAGCCAGAGCCAGAGCCAGAGCCAGAGCCAGAGCCAGAGCCAGAGGTGCTCGTCTCCCTCAGCATCGAGCAGGAGTCGCCCGCCGATCACGTGGCTCGCAGCCAGGAGATCCGCAGCCAGGCTCAAGACCTTGATGTCACCACCGCCATCAACCTTTACCGCCGGGCCATCGAGGAGCAGCCCGAGAACCTGGTGCTTCGAACAGACCTGGCCGACATCCATATGAACTATGGCCTGCTCGATGACGCGGTGGTCCAGTACCGCCAGATCGTCATGCGTAAGCCTCAGTCGGTCAGCCTGCGGCACAAGCTGATTCAGGCCCATCTGTGGAACGACAACTTCGACGAGGCGGCGGCGACCCTGATCGAGGTGGCCGACATCCTCATCGAGCACAACATGAACCAGGAAGCGCTTGACTCCCTGCAGATCGTGCTCAGTCTCGACCCGCACCATTTCGAGGCTCGTCACAAGCTGGTCGAACGCTTCAACCAGATGGGTCAGAGCAACCTCGCGGCCCATCATCTGCGCCAGCTGGCCGAGGGCGCCCTCACCAAGGGTAACGTCGAGCTGGCCATCAGCGCTTTCAACCAGCTCATGGAGATCTCCGACGACCCGACGCTGGAAGATCGCCTGGCCCAGGTCTACGAGTCCCAGGGCAATCAGGAAGAGGCCCTGCGCCACCTGCGCAACCTGAGCCACCGCTACCAGGAGGCTCAGCGCTGGGAAGACGCGGCCAACGTCACCGAGCGCATCATCGCCCAGGACCCCGACAACCTCGAGATGCGCCGCAGCCTGATCGCCACCTACGAAGGCCTCAAATGGCACGACAAGGTGGTGGCCCAGCAGTTCGAGCTGGCCAACTTCTACTATCGCCAGGGCGACCTCAACCAGGCCCTGGAGCTTTTCGAGACCGTGGTTCAGAGCCGCCCCGACTTCCACGAGGCTCGTCGCGGCCTGGCCGACGTCTATCTGGACGTGGGCCGCATCGAAGAAGCCATCAAGC
The DNA here is from genome assembly GCA_021404945.1 of bacterium CPR1. GTDB lineage: Bacteria > Vulcanimicrobiota > Xenobia > Xenobiales > QWHO01 > QWHO01. The sequence goes on along the minus strand of QWHO01000384.1, from coordinate 3,572 downwards.
ACACCGACACCCTCACCCAGCACTATCTGGCCACCATGGATCACCAGACCGCCATCGCGCTCTACGCGCGTCTGGTGGATGCGCTGCCCGAGAACACCGAGTTGCGCGAGAAGCTGATCAAGTTCTACGAGGTCGCTCAAGACCCGCAGAACGCCCTGGCCCAGTGGCTCATCCTGGCCGAGCTGCACGAGCAGAACGGCCGCCACGAGCAGGCCGTCACCGCCTATCGCAAGGCGCTCGACCTGGACGAGTCGCGTGACGACCTGCACTATCGGCTGGCCTTGCTCTACTCCGAGCCGCTTCAGAATCCGAACGCGGCTCTGCAAGAGCTGCAGCGCGTGCACGAGCTCAACCCGGGGCACGTCGACGCCATGGAGCGCTACGTGCGCATGCTGCTCGCCTCCGGCAAGGCCAGAGAGGGCTCGGAGGTCATCTTGAAGCTGGAGAAGGCCAACAAGAATGGGGCTCGGGTGCGCCAGGCCGTGCTCGACGAGTTCCGCGACAAGATCGAGGCCGAGCCCACCGACCTTCGCACCCGTTTCACCTACGGCGAAACCTGCTTCCACCTGCAGGCCCTGGACATGGCCATCGAGCAGTTCCAGTTCACCCGTCGCGATCAGGCTTACGAGCTGCCTTCCTACAACATGCTCGGGATGTGCTTTGCCGAGAAGACGGGCTTCAACATGCTCGACCTTGCCATCAAGCAGTTCCGCAAGGGCCTCGAAACCAAAGGCCACTCCGAGCAGGACTATCTGGAGCTTCGCTACAACCTGGCCATGCTCCAGTACCGCAACAATCGTCTTCAGGAAGCTCTGCAGGAGCTGAAAGATTGTTATGCGGTGGACATCGCCTATCGCGACGTGCGCGAGTGGATCCGCCGCATCGAGTCCGAGATCGCCGGCGGGCCCAAGGTTCCGCCCAGCCGCTTGAAGTAACGGAGAGAGCGTACCATGGCCGACAACACCCTTGAGCAGTGGATTCAGCACGCCGATGCGCTCGCCACCCAGGGACGCTGGGATGACGCGCTGGCGGTTTATCATCGCATCCTCGAGCACGACCCGCGCAACCTGGACGTGCGAGAGCGCGTCATCAGCATCTCCATCAAGAAGGCTGACTATCAGGAAGTCATCCATCAGCACATGACCTGCGCCGAGATCTTCCGCGTGGACGGCGATCCCGAAGCGGCCATCGACTGCTACGACAAGATCCTGCGGCTGGAGGAGACGGTCCAGAACAAAGGCGCCTCCATCAAGCCCGGTCAGGGCGATGATTTGAGCCACGTGCAGGCCCTGGTGGGTCAGTTCAAGCCTGAGATTTTCTACCAGATCGGTCGCTTCAATCTCGAGCGTCAGGCCGTGGACGTGGCCCTGCAGTACCTGCGCAAGAGTCACGAGCTGCACCCGGGTCGCTGGCAGACCCACATGGCTCTGGGCCAGGCTTACATGGAGAAAGAGCTCGACAAAGAAGCCATCGGCGAGTTTCAGGAGGTTTTGCGCCTGGCCCCCGAGGAGTCGGCTCAGGCATACGAGATGCTGGGCGAGGTCTTCGTGCGCCAGGGCCGCTCGCCCCACACCACCATGGTCTGGTTCCAGCACGCTGGCGAGTTCTATCTCAAGAAGGGCCAGCTCGACGACGCGGTGCGCACCTACGAGCGCATCCTCACCCTTGACCCCAGCAACCGCGACATCATCAACCATCTCGGTGAGCTCTACCTCAAGCAGGGCGCTCGCGAGAAGGCCGTTCAGGTCTACTTCACCCTGGCTCAGATGTATGAGCCCGAGGGAGTGCTCGACAAGGTCCTCCAGCTTTACGAGAACATCGTCCAGCTCGATCCTGGCAACGAGCACGCCCGCAACAAACTGATCGCCATCTACCAGGGCATCGTCGAGCGCGATCCCTCCAACTTTGGCATGCGCATGCGATTGATCGAGGCTCTCCAGCAGCGCGGCATGACCGCCGAGGCCGTACGCCACTACTTTGCCATCGCCCAGAGTCACATCGAGCGCGGCATGCTCGACGACGCCGTCAAGGTCTCGCGCAAGCTACTCGAGCTTGATCCCAACAACATCCAGGCCCGCGAGATCCTGGGTGACATCTACCTCAAGAAGGACATGCCCCAGGAGTCCATGGACATGTTCCAGCAGGTGGTCAAGATCCACCGTGCCCGGGGCGACGAGAACGCGGCCCTGGAGGCCCAGCAACGCCTCATCCAGCTGTTTCCCCAGGCGTCCGAGCTGATCTACCAGGTGGCCATCTCGCTCAAGGATCAGGGCAACTACCAGGGGGCCCTGGTCGAGCTCGAGCGCATTCTGGCCGACAAGCCCAGCGACATGGCCGCCCACATCTACCGATCCGAGTGCCTGCGCGCCCTCAACAAGTTTCCCGAGGCCATTCAGGCTTACGCCCACATCCTGACGGCCGACCCCTACAACGTGGACGTGCGCAAGAACCTTATCGACGCCCTGATCGTCATCCAGCGGCCCGACGACGCCTCCATCCAGGTGGATCAGCTCATCCAGCTCAAAGTTCCCGAGCCCGAGCGGATCGCCTATCGCCATCGCATCTTGCAACTGCACCTGGACAAGAACAACCTTGAGAAGTTCGAGCTAGAGCTCAAGAAGCTGCCCGACCAGGACGAGCAGAAGCTGGTCTTCCACAAGGAGATGGTCAAGCGCTATCTCGACGCGGGGAACATGGAGAAGGCCTTCGAGGGTCTTCCCCAGATCCCGCGCTCGGATCGTGAGCGCAACCGCCTGGTCACCCGCATGCTTGAGATCCCACTGGCCAGCGGTGACCTCGAGACAGCCGCGGCGGCCATCTACCGCCTGCCCGAGGACGACCCGTTGCGTCTCTCCTTCCAGCGCCGCCTGGTGCTGAGCTACCTCGACGCCGGCCGGCTCGACGAGGCGGCCTCCGAGTGCAACCGTCTGCCCGAGAGCGACGAGGCCCGTCCCGGCTTTACCCAGCGCCTGATCACTGCGTTCTTGCAGAGTGGTCGGCTCGATCAGGCCACCGAGGAGATCAACCGCCTGGCCGAGGGCGATCCCCTGCGCATCTCCTTCATGGGACAGCTGATCGAGGCCTATCTATCGGCTGGCGACCTCGACCGGGCCGCCCAGGAGGTTGCCCGCCTTGATGCCGCCGACGAGATTCGGCCCCAGTATGGGCGCCGCATCATTCAGGCCTACCTCAATGCTGGCCGCTTCGAGGAGGCTGAGCGCGACATCTTCGCCTTAGACGACGAAGACCCCGAGAAGCGCTCCTTCCTGCGCTTGCTGGCGCAGAAGTTCCTCACCATGGGCGAGCTCGAGCGCATGCGCGAGATCGTCATGAAGATGCCCGATGACATGGAGGAGAAACACCAGTACCTCGACGGCCTGGTCCACAATTACCTCGATCAGGGCGACCTGGTGCGAGCTCGGGCCGAGATCTACCACATGGCCGAGATGGTCAGCGGCCAGGGCAACCACCAGGAGGCCGAGCGTCTCTACCGTGAGATCCTGGCCTACCATCCCGGTGATGTCGAGATCCGCCTGCGGTTGTCTCAGGAGATCGCCGCTCAGGGAGAGATG
>QWHO01000383.1 GCA_021404945.1 bacterium CPR1 | reverse complement strand
TGATCGGCCAGTCCCGTTCCCATCAGGGAAAAGGCCAGGACGGCGGTGGTGAGAATACGCTTGAACATCTTCATCCTCCTCAACGTCTGCGACCTCCGCCGCCCCCGCGCCGGGCGCCACCTCCTCCGCTGTAACCACCCGATCGTCCGCTGGAACGGTAGCCGCTGCTGCGTCCGGTCGAGCGATTGAAGCTGGCGTTACCGCGGCTGCTGCTGGCGCGGGCCGAAGAGCCACGCTCCATCTGCAGGCCGCCACCCCGGCCGCCCATGTCGCGGTAACCGCCGCTCCCGCCGCTGCGGAAGCTCGGAGAGGAAACGGAGGGCCGAGTGGAGGCGGAGGGCCGAGTGCGGCCCACACTTGTGTAATCCGGCCGCATCCGAGAGGTATTGAAACTGGGACTGCTCGGCAGGGCAGGCCGGCTCCCCACGCCACCGGGTCTCCCGACGCCGCCAGGGCTCCCGATGCCACCGGGTCTTCCGACTCCGCCGGGGCTCCCGACTCCGCCAGGGCTCCCGATGCCACCGGGTCTTCCGACGCCGCCCGGGCTCCCGACTCCGCCGGGTCTCCCGACCCCGCCAGGGCTCCCGATGCGTCCCGGACTGCCGACGTTGGGTCGGTTCCCGATGCGGTTGCCACCCCCAACGTTGATCGAGTTGCCGATGTTGACGTTGCCGTTGTTCCAACGCACATTGTTACCGTTCCCGGCCACGGGGCGGCGGTTGAATGCCTGATTGGCGCGATACGGGGTTGCCACCGGGCAGCCCGGGCGATACCATCCATTGGCACCGCAGGGCCAGTAACCCGAGGTCATTCCGTAGCCCCACCAGTTGCAGTGGTTGTAGTACATCAAGCTGCTGGCAGCGATGCCCGCTCCGAACCCGAGGATTCCCGAGGCCCAGTAGTCGTCGTCATTGTCGTAGCTCGACTCGACCACCACCACCTCGGGATCGTAGCTGGGTACGTAGACCACCTCGGGATTGGTGGGCTGAATGCAGATCTGCTCCTCCTCGCGGGTGACCTCCATCTGCTCGCCGCTGCGGAGATTGCCGGCTTGATAAGCCTTCTCGCGATACTGCTGAACCGCTTTCATGACGTCGGGCTGCTGGTTGGCGACCGCGTAAGCCAGAGCAGCGGTCCAGTCGGAAGCCGACACCATGGTGTCCAGAATGTCCGGGTAGTCGACCAGCGAGCGCACGGCAGGCTCCCACTCCTCCGGCGATTCTTCGGAGGTCTTTCCCGCCTTGGCCAGCTCGTCGGCCTGGCGAAGCTGGGCCTGCTCGGTCGAGGCGACCAGCACGTTGGACAGCACCGGGTCGGGGTAAAGAGCGATCGGCCCCACGATCTGCTCGAGCTCTTCGGGCGAGTAGAGCCCGTCAGCCGCCTCCTCCTGGGCCAGCGCCAGCGAGCCCAGCAGAACGGTCAACAAAGTGATCAGGAATATCAATCTTCGCATCGCGCCTCCTACTTGACCGGCCGCTTGAGCGGCCCGACGGGATTGCCGGCCGAGTTCACCTCGGTCCAGCCCTTGCCGGGGTCGAATCTGGTGATCTCGCGGACCAGGCTCTCGGTCTCCGGTCCCAGATCTCTTTGATAGATCTTGCCGTTGTGGTTCATGATGAAGGTCGTGATACCGGAGTTGCCGTAGGCGATGGGCCAGGCGATGAACGCGTAGCCACCGATCAGGTTGCCATTGATGAGGTAGTCATACTTCCCCCCGGCGGCGTTCTCGGTCTGACCGTTGAGAAGCTTGCAGTGATAGCCGAACCAGCCCGAATTGGCCATCTTGCCGGCCAGGTAGTCCTTGAACTCCTCGGCGGTCGACTGCAATGGGCTGGGAAGCTCTTCGCTGACCCAGTAGAGGCCGTCGCGCGTCCCTTCGGTGGCCCGAATGCGCTGAGCGAACTCGAGCACCTGGTCGCCGTCATAGTCCACCGAGGCATATTCTTCCTGGGCCTGGGCCAGGCGCGAGAGCATCTTCAGGGCCTGCAGCTCATCCAGGCCGATGCGCCGGGCCAAAATCTCCTCTTTGCCTGCAGCCGTATCCCAGCGCCAGTAAGTGCCGTCGTGCACCAGAGGAATGGGGAAGGGCCAGACCTCCTCGCCCACCAGCCAGATGACCTGACCGTTCTTGCCTTCTTCAAAGCTCGACCGATCGGTGGCCGCCAGAGCGATGGTCTTGAGACGCTCGCGCTCAGCCTGCGGGTCGATATCATTAAAAAGGTCTTGAGCTTCCGGACCGAGGATCTCCAGCATCCTGGCACGATCATCGGACATGAAGGCCGCGATCATGGCCTCGGCTGCCTGCTTCGGGGACCCGAAGGTCTTCTGCTCCTGAGCCGGAGTCAGTCCCGTCAGACCGCACACCAGCGCCAGGGCAACAAAAAGAACACGCATTGTCTTCATCTGCGACCTCCTCCGCCACGCATTCCCCCACCCCCGCGCATGCTGGGGCTGGAGCTCATGCTGCTTTGTCCGCGCGCGCTGGCCTGGCGTGCGTCGACGCCTCGTGAGTAGTTCAGGCCGCTGGAATACCCCCCGGTCAGACCGGATTGCGGAGCCGGCGGCCGGGTGGCCGGGCGATAGGCGTTGGCGGCGCCGGCCGGTCGAGGTTGGGCCGTAGCCGGGCGATAGGCATTGGCGGCGCCAGCCGGTCGAGGTTGCGCCGTTGCCGGCCGGTAGGCATTGGCAGCGCCGGCCGGACGCACGGTGTTGACCCGAGCCGCATTGTAGTTGTTGACGTTGACGCGGTTCACGTTGACATTGTTGACCCTGCCGGGGTAGGCAGCCGCACGTCCCGCATAGGGAGCCGGCCGGGGAGCCCAGGCCGCCGCTCCGGGCGGATAGCTCCCGTATCGGTAGCCGCGATAAGCGCCGGGAGCACCGTAATAGATGCCCTGGTGCCAGTCGCAGGCGCCGCTCCAGTAAGCGTTCCGCACCGCCACCGCGGTGCCGTACGTCAGCAGAGCGCCGGTGGCGTACATCGCCGAGGTATCGTAGCTCGGGACGTAGACCTGATCCTCGGAAGGGGACTGGATCACGATCACGTCCCCTTCCTGGCTGACCTGCATCTGGTCGGAGGACTGAAGGTTACCGGCCGCCTGGACCTTGCTCCGAACCTGCTGGACCGCCCGCAGCACATCGTCCTCCTGGTTGGCCACGGCGTAGCCGATGGCGTCGGTCCACTGGGTGTTGTCCACCATCATGGCCAGCACGTCGGGGAACTCCGTCAAGGCCTGGACCGAAGGGGCCATGTCCGAGCCGGGCGATCCTCCGGATTTACTCAACTCGAGCGCGGTGCGCAACTGGGTGGGCTCGGTCGAGCCTGTCAGAACGTGCGTCAAAAGGGCATCCGGGTAGAGCGCAACGGGCTCGACGAGTTGCTCGAGCTCTGCGTCGCTGTACTGGTCAGCGGTCACCTGTGCCTTCAGGGGACCGCTCAGGAACAGGGCCAGCACGATCGCTGCCCAACATCTGAGGAACATCCTACCTCCTGGTGCCAGGAACCCACTTCCCTGGCTGACTGAATATGCCCACGGTAGCGGGCACCGCGGGGTCCGGCTATGATCTGAATCAGTGAAGCGGTCCCGTGGTTCTCCCCGCCCAGAGGAACCCCTCTCGCACACGGAGCCAGAATGATCTAGATCATCGACCAGAGCCCACAATTGACGCACCATGACCATGCTATGAAAAGAATGATTGCGCTTCTTCTGCTGGCTCTCTCACTGGCGACGCTGGCCCTGGTTCCAGAGCAGGGCCAGACCGTCGGCAGCCTGAGTCAAAGCCCGCGCAGCCCCTACTGGGTGGCTCGGGTGATGTCCAACAGTCTGGCTCCAGGCGATCGAGTCTCGATCCGACGCAACGGCAGAGAGCTCTGCCAGGCCCGGGTGATCGAGGTCAGCGGCGAGCAGGCCATGCTCACGACTGGCCTTTCCTCCGCCCAGCCGGCTCGGGGCGATCAGGTCGTGTGGCTCGGGCACGGGGCGGTCGTGACCGATCCCTCCCATCCTCCGCTTCCAACCGCCGTGACGCCCCCTCCCCGGCGGGCCCCGGCGGCCTCCACGATGGTCAACAAGTACGGCGACCCGGGCAAACAGGTGGGTCAGCAACAAACCTTCAGCCCGCCCACCTTCCAGCCGCCCACCACCGCGACCAATACCTTCGAGCCGCCTCCTCCTCCCGGGAACACCACGTTCCAGGGCCCTACCTTCCAGCCCCCTACAGCCTCCTCGACCACCTTCCAGCCACCCCAGGCCAGCAGCCAGACCTTCACTCCCCCCTCGGCTCCCGGTGTTGTACCGGGGCCGTTCGGGGTCTCCAGCCTGTCCAAGCCGACCCCCCGGCGTGCCAGCAAGCTGCCCCAGGACATCGGAATGCTGGATTCGCGCGGTCAGAAGGTGATCTTCCAGAAGCACAAGACCACCACCCGGGTCGTCATCGCCGGCAAGGGGTGGCCTCTGTCGGACACGTCCGGCCTCAAGAGCTCGGTCCGAGACGCTCAGATCGGCAAGTCCTCCACTCGCAAGCTCGGTGAAGTGACCGTGAAGTCCACCCCGAACCGGCTCCTGATGCGGGCCGGGAACGTGGAAGCGGCCTTCGAAGGAGACCAGAAACTGTCCAAGCTCGAGCGAGTGCTCTCAAACTGGCGCTGAGCCAGTCTGTTGCTCGACCTGCAGGGCCGGGGCGGCCGATCCGCCCAGGCCCTGCAAATCTTTGAGGCTGGCCTGCTCTCGGTCCTCAACGTCTGGAAAGCTACGAGCCACCGAACGGTCGAGCAGTTCCAGCTGCTCACGCAGGGCCGGCTGTCGCCCCGGCGGCATCACTTTGAGAAGGTGCTCGAGCAGCGCTCGCATCCGCCTTGCGATCTGGATGTTTCCCCCGCCGAACTGACGAATCTCGGCCAACCCGAGCCAGACGAAGTCTTCCCAGTCAGGGGTGCGAAAGACCAACCGCAACCGGCCTTGACTGTCAGAAACGCAGCCGGTATCGAGCCGGCGAAGCCCCGTGAGGCGAAGCAACAGATGGACCTGATCCAGGGCCAGCACCCCGGTCGTCGGATCGTTGATGGCCCGCGACAGAGCCCGGCAGGCCACGTCCACGATGATGCGAAAGGCAAATGCGGGATCTTGCTCCATGGTGCGCTCGTCCCCCAGGGCCAGGCAGCGTCTCAAGACGTCGGGGGAGAGGCGAGTCGAGCCATAAATCCGGAACAGACCGTCCCCGTGCACCACGAAATCACCAACCTGCGGCATCAGCTCGATGATTGCGTTTTCCTGGCTGGCCAGGGTGAGCAGCCCCTCCTGGTCAAAGGCCAGCAAGACGCTCGAGCGCCCGATGTGCTCCACCACCAGGGCCGTGCTCGGGTCAGGAAGAGACTGCGAGACCGCCCGTGGGCCTTCATCGAGCATCAACGGGTAGACGCTTTTAATCACTTCGGCCCCTTTGCCCGCGATCATCGTCAGAATGGAGATGGGACGAAGAGACCTGGCCAGTCGATCCACCATGTAGAGAAAGACGATAATGGAGCCAAGGCTGCTCCAGATGCAAACCTGCAGCTCGATCAGCGGAGTCTGCGAGCCGATGCGCGAGAGCACAGCCAGGCTGAAAGTAAAGTTGAACACGAAGATGCCCAGACATATCCGAGTTCCAGGCTCTTTGAGGGCCAGGGCGATGATGCGGGGGGACAACTGGGCGCTGGCCAGTTGCACCGCTACCAGCAGAGCAGACGACACGAAGACGATGAACGTCAAGAGAGACGAGGACGTGGCCCCGATGACGGCGCGAGCAGCATCGGGCTCCGTGGCCGCGTGCCAGCCCATGGCACGACTGACCAGGTACAGGACACGATGAGAGGCCAGCGCCAGGATGAGCCCGAGCGTGGAGCTGACCCACATGGAGTTGGACAAGAAATGCCGGTAGCGATAGCGCTGGAGCCAGGTCATGCGAGCAGCCCTGGCATTCGCAGGCCGAAGGTCAGGAACCTGTCGCCGGCTGGATCAGCGCCAGGGCCTGGTCGAAATCGAATCCGGCGGTCAGGCCATCCAGCTTCTGGTAGACATCGGCTCCCAACACCGTCTGAAGCAGCCCGGCGTTGGTCCGCACCAGATCGGCCGAATCGCCGTCGCCGCTGGCGAGCTTCTCGGCCAGCTCCT
>QWHO01000382.1 GCA_021404945.1 bacterium CPR1 | reverse complement strand
GGCCGGGGTGAGCGCCGCCACCTCCTGCCGCAGGGCGGGCGACACCACGATATCGTCCGTCACCGGGCCGAGAAACGCCTTCAGGCAGAACCCGCTCCCGCCGGTCCCCAGCACCGGGCGGCCCCGCTGGAGCAACCCGATGGACACGGTGCTGCCCCGAAAGCCGAGCTGGAAGGCGGCGGTGCCGTCCTGGGGGTCGACCACCCACCAGTGGTCGGGATCGCTGCCCGCCTTCGCCCCGGTCTCCTCGCCCCGGTAGCCCCAGTCGGGAAAGGCGGCCGTGAGCCGGGCGCGAATCAGCTCCTCGGCCTCGTGGTCGATGGGCGCGTGCCCCGCCGAGCCTCGCGGGCCGGCGTGGAACTCTCGCCGGATCATCTCGCCGGCCTCGCGCGCAACCTCCACGGCCAGCGCCAGGGCCCTGGGAAGGTCAGCCAGCGGGTTGCACCACCGTGGCTTTCACCCCTTCGGGCAGCGAGTCGACCCAGGTGCGGAAGAGCTCGAGCTCGTCGATGTCCTCGATGGCTCGCAGAAAGCGCTCGGCCTGGCGCACGAAGCCGGCCCCCACGGCCACCTTCAGAGCGCTCTTGAAAGCCTCGACCGCCTTCTGATTCTCCTTCTTGGTGCGATACAGCACCCCCAGCTCGTACCAGGTCTCGGCCAGCCAGGCGGTGTTGCCCTTCTTTTGCAGGTCCTCGAGGGCCTGGAGGAACTGCCCCTCGGCCTTCTCGTGGTTATTCTCGAGCCGGTCGATGGTGCCGAAAAGAGCTTGCAGGTAGGCCGCCTCCAGCTGGCGCTGAGCACCCAGGAAGTAGTTTCGAGACTTGGTGCCCACCTCGCGGGCCCGATCGGGGGCGCCGTTCTTGAGGTGGGCCTGACAAAGATCCATGTAGACGCGGGCGATGTTGATGGAGTCGTCCACATACTGGAAAAGGCCCAGGCTCTCTTCCAGGTTGCGGATAGCTTCATCCAGGTCGCCCACCTGAATCAAACAGCGCCCGAGGTTGCGATAAGAATAGCCCATGGCGTAGAAGTTGCGAAAACGGGTGCTGATCTCAAGATCGCGGCGGAAGTAGTCCACGGCGGTCTCGTACTCTTCGCGCACCATGTGCACCTGACCCAGCTTGCCGTAGATGGTGGCCAGCTCGGTCTTGGCCCCCAGCCGGCGGCACAGGCCCTCGCCCTTCTTCAGGGTATAGATGGCCTCTTCCAGCCGGTTGAGCGAGAGGAAAGTGCGCCCGATGGAGTCGTAGACTTTGGCCTGTCCGTAGGCGCAGCTGGCCGTCTTGTAGATCTTGAGGGCGGCCAGATGCCAGTCGAGCGCGCCCCGGAAGTCTCCGGCGGTGCTGACCATCACGCCGATGTAGCGCTTGACCGAGGCCTCCTCCAGGGTCAAAGGCATGCCCTCGAGCAGCTTGAGCGCCTCATCCAGGTGCACCTTGGCTTGCTCGCTCTGGCCGAGACGAAAGTTATAGAGCCCGAACTGCGAGAGAATGGTGGCCCGCAAGCGGCGCGTCTCGGGCGAATCGGGCAGACCCTCGGAGGCCTTCAGCGCCTCCTCGATGTAAGCTCGGCCCTCGTCGAGCTCTCCCTGGCGCGAGGAGTTGGCCCCCAGGAAATACCTGGCCTGAGCGATCAGGCGCTGGTCCTTGAGCTCGGTGGCCAGCTCCAGGGCCGCTCGGAAGCAGTCGGAGGCCGGGATGCGATCGCCTCGATTGCTCAGGATCTCGCCTTTCTTGAGGTGGGCCCGCACCAGATCGGGCCGGGTTCGGGGACCGGGCTCGATCTTAGAGACTTTGTCCAGCTCACGCAGGGCACGATCCCACTTTCCTAACACCAGGCACGCGCCACAGAAGGCGTTGCGAGCCTGCAGCTCGAGCTCCTCGGTCTGGGGGCCGAGCGGCAAGAGCCGCACCGACTCGAGCGCTCTGGTGTAGACGTCAAGCGCCTGGGGATACTGCAGCTGGCTTACCAGCTGGCTGCCCTCCAAAAACATGGCCTGAATGTCGGATGGATTCACCGGGGCACCTCCCGGACGGGTCTCTTCCAAAGAGTTCAAAGGACTCCCCTCCGGCTCTCGAGCAAACTTCGGCTGCCCCTTCGCCAAAGCAAAAGCGGGCCCCTGTCCTCAGGGGCCCGCTTTTGCTCAGGCGCTTCGAGGTCGTGGACAGATGGAAGAAACCCGCACGAGCAGGTCCCGCAAAGCGCTCATCTGCTTTGGCCCGCGCCCGACGAAGCGAACCCGGCATCCGCCCGGACAGCGTTGCACCACCCTGGCCCACAGGTCGATCCCCATCAGATCGAGCTGGACCACCTTGCCAGCATCAAGCGGAAGATCGAGCCGGGCTCCATCCATGCCCAGGTCGATAGTGTAGCCACGCAGGCCGTTCTTGACGCGCACCGGGAAGAGGGCCGGAAAGCGGCGGGCCCGGCGCGGACGCTGCTCGGCCTTGCGTGCTCCCACCAGGATCACCCCGGCCAGGTTGCCGCGCACCCACTTCACGCGACCGAATCGGTCCTCCACGCGGACCCGAGCGCCCACGGCGGGGCGATCGAGGAAGGCCACGCGGGCTCCCCGGGGGCTGCTGTCGAGCAAGAAGCCCAATCCTGGCAAGCTGCGCAGCTCGCTGCGCCGTCCTTCGCGCCGTCGGTCCCAGATTCGGTCGTCCTGAGTCAGACTGTAGACAAGCTCATGGTACATGGTGGCCTCCTGAGGCTGATTTTAAACCAGTCTGAGGGGCAGTGGCTGTCAGGCTGTTGGAATTTGTGCAAACTTTGTTGCCGAATTGTTACGAGTTTCCGTCGGCGCGCACGATGGTCAGGCGCCACTGGCCCGGCGGGCCCGCTGCGCCGCCGCCGGCCAGCGAGTGGTCGAACAGGAGCGAGGAGGAGCCGCTCATGCTCATGCGGCGGGCCACCAGGGCCCCGATGATGCGCGAGTCTCCGGAGGTACTGGCATTGGAGCCAGGTGCATAGACCCCGGCCCGCAGGCCGGAGTCCGTGCTGAGGCTCAAGCCCCCCCCCAGCAGCACCACCTGGAGGTTGGACGGGAGCCCGCCCGGGTTGATCTGGCTGCTGCCCGACTGATCCAGGCCGTTGTCAGCCAGGATCAAGACCGGGCCGGAGGGGTTCTGAATGACCAGGCGCGAGGAGCCGCTCATGGTGATTCCCTGGGCAAAGTAGTACTGTCCCGAGGTCAGCATCGCCTGGCTGTCGCCGCTCAGCGAGAGTCTGCGATAATTGCCAGGAGCCAGGTCTTGTTGATCAGATCCACTCAGGCTGACTACCTGCAAAGGGCCGGTGGTAGCGGGAGCGGCAAAGCTGGTGAAGGTTTTGGGAACGGCCAGCACCCCCAGCGAGCCGTAGGAGGAGCTGCCACTGTTGCTGACCGAGCCAGGCCCTCCCCCTGGCCCGACCATGAGGAGCCCGTCGATGCGGCTGTCGCCGCTCATGTTGACCACTCCCCCAGAAAAACCGTTGGTGCCCGTCTGAAAGGGCAGCGGGGAAGGCAGGGACGGCCCCCAGGAGCGGATGGCCGAAGCGCCGGACATACTGATATCGCCATCGGAAAAGAGCCCGTAATCGAACAGGCTGGTGCTCTGGCCACGGATAGCCAGGGCCCCGGCCGTGAAGCGCAAGTTACCGGCGCGCCCGACGCTCAGCATGTAGACGGCTCCGGCCGGCACCGGCGTACCGTCCGGCGCGACCGTGGCGGGACCGGCGGTATTGTTGAGAAAGAGCACGTCGTAGCGCACCTGGCTCAAGTCTGGCATGGCGTCGCTGATGGGAGCTGACCAGGCATCGTTGGTCTTGAGCCGACTCAGCCCCACCTGGAGCCCCGAGCGGGCCGCGTGCTCGCACCGGGCCATGGTGGCCCGGTCGGAGGTGCGCCGCAGGCTCTGCACGCTCCAGAAGTGAATGCTCAGCACCAGCATCCACAGCAGGAGGCCAAAGAACAGCACCCAGACCAACCCGAAGCCTCGATCAGTTCTTGGCAACGACATCACTTCGGCTTTCGATGCGGAAGAGCTCGTTGGCGACGGTTCGCGAGGAGACCAGGCGAATCGAGACCGGGTTGCTGCCCGAGATCTCCAGTTGCTCGAGGTTGCGAGCTAGCACGCTGTAAGGAGTGGCACTGGTTCGAAAAAAAAGCACATCCAGAGTATCCGGGAGAATGGGAGCCGTGTCCAGGGGAACGGGCAGCGCTTGCTCTTTGCGTAACAAGCAGTTGACGCCGTTGATGGGAGCCAGGTAGTAGCAAATGTACTTGCGCCACATCAGGCGTCCCTGGGAATCCGCCTGGAGATTGCCGACCAGATCTCTGGGCGAGCCCATCACCAGCCCGCCCGGCTCGGTGCGCAGGCTGGCCGGGTTGCCCTCGGAGAGATCTCGCGACAGCAGGGCCATGGCGGCCAGGTTGCTCTGTTGCAGCTCCAGGCTGACCTCCAGGGCCCGGTGGTAGCGCACGCTCTGCACGAACAACGTGGCCAGACCGGTCAAGACCAGCGAGGCCAGGGCGCAGGCCACCAGCATCTCGGGCAGGGTCAACCCGCGGCGCCTGCTCACGGGCTCACCACCAGGGCTTCCACCTGCTCTGAGAGCGCTCGCTCAGCCTCCGTCCAGCGCACGGTGACGAGCACCGAGCGAAGGTCGGGCGGCCGATCGGCCACCACCACCTCATAGTCATAGCGCGTGCTCTGGACAACGTCGCGGATGGTGCTGTCGAGCACGATGCTGCCGCTGGTCGAGCTCATGCCGGCGTAGCCCTGCGAGAGAGTCAGCTCGAGCTGCTGCTGGGCCAGGTGCACGGCTGCCATGCGATGGCGTCCGGTCACCGCACCTCGCGAGAGCTGGGGTAAAAGCGGAGCCAGGCTGACCAGGATCACCCCTGCCAGCACCGTGGCGACCATCATCTCCAGCAAGCTGAAGCCTCTCCCCCTCATGCTGGTGCCGGCAGGGCCAGCACGAAACGCGCCCCGCGCCGGCTTTCCTCCAATCGAAGCGTGCCTCCGTGGCGCTCCAGAATCTGACGGCTGACCGACAATCCCAGACCCGTTCCCTGACCGATCGGCTTGGTGGTGAAGAACGGATCGAAGATTTTCTCAGCCGCCTCCTTGGGCACGCCCGGGCCACTGTCCTCCACCTCCAGCTCGAGCCAGGAATCTTGTCGGCGGGTGCGCACCCACACCTTGCCGCCAGCGGGCAAGACGTCGCGAGCATTGAGGAGCAAATTGACCAGCACCTGCTGGATCTCGTTGGGACACATGCTGATCCGGGGGAGCTCGGCCAACTCGCACTCCACCTCCAGGCCGCTCAAACGGAGCTGGTGGCCGTGCAGCTCCAGGGTATCCCGAACGACCTGGTTGAGATCTGCCTCGACCTTGCCCTCACGGGCATCGCGAGCATAGTAGAGCAGCTTGGCCACGATGTCACGGGCCCTTAGCCCCGAGCGAACGGTCAGCTCAAGGTGCTTGCGGGCCCGCTCGGGAGAACTCTCGACCAGCTCGGAGGCCGTCTCGGCCGCCAGCAAAATGCTGTTGAGGGGAGTGTTCAGCTCGTGGGCCACTCCGGCCGCGAGCTGGCCGACGGCCGCCAGCTTGGAGCTCTGCACCAGCTGCACCTCGGATTCTTGCACACGCCTCAGGGCATCGGACAGATCCTGGAAGTGGCGAGCATTGTCCAGCGCCAGGGCAGCGTGGCAGGCCAGCATGCTGAGCAGATCTTGCTGGTGGCGGGGAAAAGCCTCCTTCTCGGTCCGACCCAGGCAGAGCACGCCTACCGCCCCGCTCTCAGCCATCAAGGGCACCAGCAGCAGGCTCTCCTCGCCATCCTGCAGAGGTTGCCAGCGTCCATCCAGGGCCAGCGGCCGACCGCTCTTGCGAGCAGGCCCGAGCTGAGGGCGCATGCGCTCGGCAAAGGATAGCGCCAGCTCGGGAGGGCGCGCACGCAACAGCTCCTCACCCAGAAACAGAGCCAGACTGGGACAGGGCGCGCTCTCCAGGGCCCTTTCCACCAGCACGTCCAGGATAGCCCTGGAGTCCAGGGTAGAGGAAGCCGCCCGGGCTCCCTCCACCAGCCGCGACAGGCCCTCGGCCCAGGTCTTCAGGCGACGACAGGACTCCTGATAGAGCTCCAGGGCCCGCTTCTGCTCGTCACGCAAGAGA
>QWHO01000381.1 GCA_021404945.1 bacterium CPR1 | reverse complement strand
CGCTTCGTTCGACGCATCGTCGTAGGCGAGCTCCGTCTCCGCGCGATGGGAGTCTTGCCATGGGCCGCGTTTTCCTCCTCGGAGCGCACGGGCTCCAAAGTCAGATACTGGGTGACCACCTTGCGGCAGCCTTCGTGCAGGGTGCGGGCCACCGCGCCGATCTGGGCGTCGGCGATGCCCTTGAGGTCCTCCTGTAAGAAGTCTACGAAGCGGCCTTCACGCTGCAGCACGGCCAGCAGTTGGCCGGCGGTGGCCGGAGGGGGGACCTTCTCGGTCTTGCCCCCGGCCAGAAGCTCGCCCACCCGGGCGGAGAACTCTTTATCCTGCAGCGCTTTGAAGAAGCTCTTGAAAGCAATTCCCAGACTCATGCCGGGCCCGTTACGCTCTCGGCGGGCAGTCCCCTCCTTTTGGATGCCTTCAGGCGAGGTGGTCTTCCTTCGGGGGCCCTTCGCCGGCCGACACGGCCAGACGGCCCGTGGCCAGCGAGACGAGCAGCGCGTAGCCCGCCAGGCAGCTGAGCGACAGGATGAGGAGAGGGTGTAAGTGGGCCCTGAAGAAGCCCCAGATCAGCATCGTCCTGAGGAGGGCTTGGAAAGTGGCCAGCCCCGCTCCCGCAAAGTAGCTTCCCAGCAGGTCCCGACGGCGGTAGTACACGGCCAGGCGGCAGAGAGCCAGGAGCAAGGCCAGCTCGACCGCCAGGTGCAGGAGAGGGAGGAATCGGTGCCAGGTGAGACCGACCAGGGCCGGGGCGCTCAGAAACTGGAGCAGGACCAGGGCCACTCCCGAAGAGAGCATCAGGTGTCGCGATTGAGAATCGAGCGGGGCTTTGAGGCAATGGAACAATCCCGCGACCAGGAGCAGGAAGCCGGCGACTTCAAGCGTCCCGAAGTATTTGGGAAGGCCCTCAGGGAGCCCGAGCTCGACCCCGAGGAAGACCATCGACCCAGCGCGCGGCAGATTGCTCAACAAGGTGCCCAGCATCACCATCTGAAGCCCCAGACGCAGTTGGCGTTGCTCCTCCACAGAGCATGGGTTCCAGCTGGCAAAGAAAACCTCCTGGACGCAGAAGCAGGCAATTCTCTCAGGGCTGCGAAGCGCCCGGGCACATCCACCATTCCCAGATCAGGGGGCATTCTCGTGCGCAAGATTCTCGCCATACTTCTTTTGCTGGTAACCGTTTTGCCGGCTCTGGCCAAAGACGAAATCATCCCCACCCCGCCCGACTTCGTGCTCGACAAAAAGCTGCCGGGCTCAGACCCTTACTGGATCGAGCGGCCCACCTTCTCGCCCGACAGCAAAGTGGTGGCCGGCTTTTTCAACGGCAGCAAGATGCTGACGGTGTGGGACGTGGCCAGCGGGCAGGTGCTCAAGGAGATCGGCCCCGACGTCCACCAGCTCGACTCCATCGACGGCCTCGAGTTCAGCCATGACGGAACTCATCTGATCTTGCTGCGCAACATCCAGCCCCTGCGCTGGCTGGACTGGAAGAACGCCAGGGTGACCCGCGAGCTGGCCATCGCAGCCGACCCCAAGAAGATCCTCGACTACAGCTTCAGCCCCGACCAGAGCCTGTTGGCGGTGGCTACCTACAAGGGCATCCATCTGTGGGATCTCAAGGCGGGGAAGAAGCTCAAGAGCTTTGTGCCGGAAGTGCCGGTGTGCTCGGTGGACTGGCTGGAGTATACCCCCCCCAAGCAGCCCAGAGTACGGCTGCTGGCCTACGCCAAGCCCCTGATGGGGGCAGACACGAAGTGGAAAGACGTGGCCGGCATCATCAACATCGACAGTGGCAAGGTCACTCCCCTGCTCAACGACATTCCGGCCGACAAGAAGATCGAGGGCAAGATGACCTTCTTCCGGGTGCGCTGGGAGTGGGGCGGCGAATATCTGCTGGTGTGCTACTGGAACCTGCCGCCCACCTCGAAGGCCGGCGTGATGCTGGTGGACAGCGTCACCGGCAAGTATTCTGCCAACCATGAGCTGGAGCAACTGGCCGTGGGCTGGGAGCCACGCTACCTGGGCAAGCCTTTTTGGGGCTTCGAGGTGCTGACCTGGGATATCACCGGCAATCCCTACAAGACGGCCGCCCAGTTCCTGGTGCCCACTCGCAAGGAAGGCCTGAAGATTCTGGACACGGTCAATGAGACGGTGCTGCCGATGCAGTCGATGTCCGTCAACCGGGCCCGCACCATGGCCGCCATCACCACCAAGAAGGATCCCATGTCCCCCAGCGAGCTCTTTCTCTACAAGCTGGTGCCCAAAAAGAAATAAGAAAAGGGTTTCCTCGGCTGGAGGAAGCCCTTTTCTTCGCCGCCGCGACCCCGCTGAGGAAGCCAAACAGGACGTAAAGCGCGATCACGGCTTTACGTTCTACTTCTTGAGCGCTGCCCGGGTCAGCTCGCCCTGGCGCTGAACTTCCAGCACCAGGCGGCGTATGCAGACGCTGTACAGCACGGCCATACCAGGCTGGTCGCCGAAGCTGATCGTGGCGCCGGCGGGCAGCTCCAGGTTCAGCAAGGGACCCATGGTTTCTTCAAGTGATTTGATCTTGGCGTCGAGCGCCTCAAGGTTATCTGCCACTGTTCCCTCCCAGTGTTCGATGGAATTGCCAGACGTTCGACGGCCATGCAAAAGCGCCTTTCTCCGTGAAGAGTTTTCTTCCTGAACAAGGTGGGATAACATTTCGGTAACCACGTTCCGGTTGAGATCGGCTACAATCCGGGGCATGAAACGCTTGAACCTGATCCTTTGCCTGTTGCTCTCGGTGCTCCTCGTCGCCTGCTCCGGCGGCGGACCGGGCACGGTCGATGCCGGGCCGGTGCCCGGTTTGAATCCAGCCCCGGCCCCGCCAGCTCCCGGCCCCAACCCCAACGCCGGGGCCGATCCCGGCAACTCGCTCCAGGCCGCGCTCAATCTAGCCACCCCTCCCGGCCCGCCGGCAAATCCTCCCCCGCTCGTGCCCGGCTCGCCCCGCGGCCAGCAGCGCGACGTGGGTGCTCAGTACAACCTGAGCGCGGGCTGGAACGTTCTGTCGTTCCCGATGGCCCGGATCACGGCCGCCGCAGGGTTCCGCTATCAGCTTTACGGATATTCTCAAGGAAATTTCTTCGCCGTTGACCCGGTCAACAACCCGCAGGCCGTGGACACGCGCCTGGCCTATTTCGCTTACGCCGATTCGGCCAGCACCGTCACGGTCCAAGGAGACTCCAACGACGGTCAGGTCAACTCTCTCCCCCTCAATCAGGGCTGGAATCTGATCGGGTGCCCCAGCGAGAGCCAGCTCCTGTTCTCCGCCATGAGCGTGAGCCAGTTGGGGGTTACTCGGACTCTGGCCGAGGTGGCTGGCCTCAGCCAGACCAGCGGCGATGTGTGGCTCTCCAACGCCATCTACGGGCTCTCACCCGATGGGCAGCTGATCAGTGAGGACATCACCTTCCCCGGCGCCCTGCCGCCCTTCAGCGCCCGCTGGGTGTTCGCATTCTCCGATTGCGAGCTCAACTTGAACGTGGTGGCCCCGGTGCCGCCCCCCGTATTGACCGGGCTTTCGGCCAGCGCGGCCAACGCCGGGCAAACCCTGGTCCTGAGCGGCAACGGTCTGGCTACCCTTCAGACGGGCTATCTCACACTGGGCGGCATCCCGGTGAGCCCGACTGCGATCGTCAGCTGGAGCGACACCCGCATCGAGCTGATCGTGCCCGACGACGCCCGCACCGGCCCGGTGGTGGTGTTCGTGAACCGCTATCCTTCCAATCCTGTGATGCTCAACGTGGGCCTCGGCGGCACCGGCACCGCCCAGATGACGGGCCTGGTACGCTCGGTTGCCGGGGTGCCCCTGGCCGGAGCCCAGGTAGCCGTGGACACGGGCCAGGCCACCTTGACCGCCGCGGACGGAACCTTCTCGCTTTCAGGGATTCCCGCGGGCGAGCACCTGATCTTCGCCCAGGCGCTGGGTTTTAAGCGCGGGGTAGGCTTGATCACCTTCGCCGCTGGTGACAGCCGGTCGCTTCTCGTCGAGCTCTCCCCCCTCCAGGGCGGGGGCTCCTCGGGTGGCAGCGGCTCGGAGCAATCACGCGGCGTTCTGTTCGTCACCGGGGTGCCCTGGTTCACCGGGGGTGAGCGCTACTACGTCTCGCGCATCGACGTGCAGGAGTATGGCAACTACTCTAACCGCTGGAACAACACCTGGTTTCAGGACAACGGCGATACCGAGTATACCCTGCGCTGCGATGGCGCTTACATTGGACGCAGCTACACCATGCGGATTACCTGGAAGTCGGCCGCTTCGGGCGATGAAGAGGTGGGGCTGTTCTACCGCACCCTCTACCAGGACGGGCAGACCGAGAGGTTCTTCAACCCATAACCAGGTCAACAAGGCCGCCTTCCCCCTTCGAGCTTGCGCAGCCCCGCGTCCAACATCTGAGGCCTCCGATGTCGACTGACTCCGGGCGGTCTGCCGGTCCGCTTCCTCGGGCCAGCGATCGGTGCGGTCGGTCGATGGTCTCGCGGGGAAAATATTATTAAACTTGACGAAGAACCTCTCTTTATGCTACCCTTCAGAGAGTGAGAAACTACACGAAAAATTCCCTCTGACCGGATGGTCCACCTGCATGCCCGCAGCTGGTTTTCGTTCCTGGCCGGGGCCTCGTCGCCCGAGGCCCTGGTGGTCCAGGCCCGGCGCCACGAGCAAGCGGCCCTGGCCCTGACCGATCTCTTCGGGGTCTACGGGTTGGTGCGCTTCGCGGCCGCCTGCCGCAAGCACGAGGTGCAGCCCATCTTCGGGGCCAGCCTGATGGTGGAGGGGGCGCTGCTGGTCTTGCTGGTAACCGATCGACAGGGCTACCAGCAGCTCTGCCAGCTGTGCAGCCTGGTGCACGGGTTCACGGCCAGTGAGCTGGAGCTGCCCGGCGAGCGGCTGGCCGAGGCCCCCGAGCTGGTGCCCCCGGGCAAACAAGAGCCGCGCTCGCTGCGGCTGGAGGAGCTGGCCGGCCGCACCGCCTCGATGCTGTGTCTGACGGGCGGGCCCGAAGGCAAGCTCGACCGCCTGTTGCGCCAGCGCCAGGCCCACCAGGCCGAACGCTGGCTTTCTCAGCTGCGCGAGCTCTTCCCCGACCGGCTCTACGTCGAGCTAGTCAACCGCTTGCAGCCAGGCGACTGCGAGGCGGCGGCCAGCCTGCACCGCCTGGCCGCCCGGCTGGAGCTGCCCAGCCTGGCCAGCAACGCGGTGCGCTACGCAGAGGCCGGCGACTATGCTCTCTACGACGCCCTCACCTGTGTGCGGTTGGGGCTCAGCGTGGGGGACCCTCACCGCGAGCGTCCCGTCAACGACAGCGCCTTGCTTTGTCACGCCTCCGAGCTGGCCCGGCGCCTGCCTTACCCCGAGGCGCTCGAGCGCACCCGGGAGGTGGCCTGGCGTTGCCAGATGGAGCTACTGGCCGAGGAGATCACGCCTCCCACCGCCCTTTTGCCAACGGGTCGAAAGCCCGACGAGTATCTGCGCGAGCTCTGCCTGCAGGGCTGGCGCAGGCTCTACACCAGGAGCGCTCAGAGTCAGCGACCGGGCCAGGCAGGGGGCCTGGCCAGGAGCGAGCACCCCCCGAGCCACGCTGAGGATGAAGCGAGCGAGCGGTCCCCGGGTCACGCTGAGGGTGAAGCCATCTCCCCCAGCGAGGCGGCCCGGCTCCAACTCGAGCGCGAGCTGGAGGTGGTGGGGGCCCTGGAGCTGGAGGAGTTCTTCCTGGTGGTGCGCGAGGTGGTCGACTTTGCCCGCGCGCAGGGCATCCGCTGCGCCGGTCGGGGCTCGGCGGCCAACTCCATCATCGCCTACCTGCTGGGCATCACGGCCGTCGATCCGCTGGCCCACAACCTGCTCTTCGAGCGCTTCCTGCACCGCGGCCGCAAGGGGATGCCCGACATCGACGTGGACTTCGACTCGGAGCGGCGCGAGGAGGTGATCGCCTGGATGGAGCGCCGCTTCGGGGTCGAGCACAGCGCCATGACCGCCAACGTCATCACCTATCGCCTCAAGCTGGCCATGCGCGACATGCTCAAGGTGCTCGGCTACACCCCCGAGCAGGTGGATCGAGCCGGACGGCTGGTGGGCCACTGGGACGATCTCGACGACCTGCGAGGCCGGCGCGGCGAGCTGGCCGCCGTTCTGGGGGGCGAGGCGCCGATCTCGGTGCTGTTTCGC
>QWHO01000380.1 GCA_021404945.1 bacterium CPR1 | reverse complement strand
TGGTCGTTGCCCCGGCCGCCCCGGGCGTGCAGATGGTCGTTCCCGCCACCGCCGTTCTGGCGGATGTGGTCATTGCCCCGGCCGCCGTTGGCGTGCAGGAGGTCGTTGCCCCAGCCGCCGTTCTGATGGATGTGGTCATTGCCCCGACCGCCCCGGGCGTGCAGATGGTCGTTGCCGCAGCCGCCGTTCTGGTCGATGTGGTCGTTGCCCCGACCGCCCCGGGCGTGCAGATGGTCGTTGCCGCAGCCGCCGTTCTGGTCGATGTGATCGTTGCCCCGACCGCCCCAGGCCGTGAGCAGGTCGCCGAAGCAGCTACCGTTCTGCTCAATGCAGTCCGAGCCGCGACCGCCGTTGGCGAACAGCACATCTCCATAGATTCCTCGAAGCCGATCGTTGAAGCCAAACAATCGGGCCCCCGGCCCGAGATCGGGAGCATCCGATGGACAGAACCCACCTCCCCCGTAGCCGACCGAGACCGAGCCCGCTGCAGCCCAGGCGAAGACCTGGGTCCTGTGGTTGCCGAGCTGCTGGTTGGCGCTGAGAACGTCCATCGTATCTACCTCCACCGTTTTCTTGAACTGCTGGTTACAGGATCTGTATCCCCTTAAAATTTCCTGACGTCTAGAGCGATTTGTTAATGTAGAGTTACAGAGCTGTGACGTTTTGTTAAGAGTACTAAGGGACCTGAACAAAAAATGCACCCGGTCAGGATGCATCTCAAATGATAAATAAATTGAATGAGATAGAAATTCTAAGTCTGCTTCTCAATTCTTCGCTGGAGCTGATAAAGTGTGACCTCTGTCCTGGTTCCCTCATTCAATCCGTGGCCCGAAAGATCGGCACCGAAGTTTCCGTTGCGGGCCGCCTCGAGATTTCGCTCGATGCGGAAGGCAGCCTGCTCTTCGCGTCGATCCAGCTGTTCCTGCAGACGTCGAGCCTCAAAGGCGGCCCGATCCAGCTCGCCTTCGCGGGCCAGAGTGCTCCAGAACTGGAGCGAGGAGCTCAGCGGGTTGGCGTGGTCGAGCAATCCTGAGGCGCGCTCGGCGTCCAGAGCCTTGCGCTCGATGAGGGCCCGGTCCTGAACGATTGTGTCCCGGCGACGCTCAACGCTCGAGCGCTCCTGAGTCAGATGGCTCTCATGCTCAGCGGCCAGGCTGGTGTAGCGCTGTGCCTCCTCTTCGATAGCCCGGGCCGCCTGCTCGTCTTGAGCGATCTCTTGCTGCATCTGATAGCGCAAGAGTTGCATCCGCTCGACCTCTTCGAAACGCTCGAGGTAGGCGCCCGGAGCTTTGACCAGCTCGCCGAGCTCCAGATCGAGCATGTTCAAATCCGCCCGCCGCTCGGCGACCCGCGACCTCAGTACGGCCGCTTCGGCCCGCCTGGCCTGGGCGATCTCCCGCACCTGGCTCACAACCGACTCGCGGGCTGCCAGCTCGCGTGCCTGCTGCTCGGTCTCGGCATAGCGAGCCTCGAGCTGAGCCCGATCCCTGGCGACTTCGTGACGCGTCTCTTCGGGACGGCCCGACGTGCCGCCCTCGACGGGACGTGCGCTCGGACGCTCTTCCCGAACCGTCACCCGCGTCTGCCCGGGTGTCTCATGGGATGCCGGTTCGGAACGCCTGGCCAGGGCCGGTGGCTCAGGCGGAGCCGGAGCCGGAGCCGGAGCCGGATCGGTCGGGACTGGTGACGGACTCGGGATTTGAGTACCGGTCTTGACGAGCTCAGTCGAAGCAGAGGTCTTCTTGACCAGTGCCGTCCCGGTTGGCTGGGGAGCCTCACCCAGACTGGCTTCGGCCCGAGCCATGAAGTCTCCCCAGCGGTTGCTCATCTCGTCCTTGAGACCTTCGTCCAGACGATCCTGCTCGGCGGTCGTCGCAGAGCCGTCAGCAGGCCGAACCGCGAGCTCAGTGCCAACGAGCGGCTGGATCACCTGGCCGGCCAGACCTGAGCCGCCGACCAGCTTTGTCTCGGGGGTCGTGGACATCGAGCAAACCCTCCCTGCAAACTGGTTATCCCCCGGACGGCCCGACTGATTCAGAGGAAAAGTGTGAACTTTTCGTTTCGTTTTTGTAAATGCAAGTTAACCCTGTCGGCCTCATGGGAACCACACCAGATACGATAACGAACTGGCCCAGGAAGACCGTCCCGGGCACGCTCAAGATCTAGACACAAAATGCTGTCGACACTTTCGCAATCAGAAAACGTTCAGGGCCGCAGGCTAATCTCAAGCCATGCATGTGGATCTGTCCTGGAGCCCGTTTCCCCTGCCCGTCGGCGCGGCCCGATCGGGCAGTCGGGCCGCGGCTGCCAGCACGTCGGATGAAGCGCAGCAGGTCGCCAATCAGACCCTGAAGAAACCCGAGGGCGCGCTGGCCAAAGTGAGTCGCGAGAAGCGCCAGGCCGTCGTCACCGAGATCGTTCAGGCCCCCCCCCACCTGTTCACCAGCCCCCAGCAACTGCGAGAGCCGCTGGAGGCGCTCGAGAGGGTAATCCGCCAGACGGGCAAGAGTCAGTGTGGCTTCACCATGGGGGTGGGCTTCACCGCCAGTCGGACATACGTCGCCTCTCCCCCGCCTCAGCGATCCACCCTGCCGGAGGCGGTCAGCTCCTACCGGCGCTATCTGGAAATCATCACCCACGCTGAGGGCCGCCGCGACCCGAAGGTCAGCGAGGTCGACCAGGACTCGGCCTGCACCTGTTTTGCCATCGAGCACAACTATCTGCACCGTCAGCCCGAGCGAGTGGCCCTGTTCGAGCGCCTGGTGGGCCTGCTGCACAGCCCCTGGAACGCCCTGGGGGTCCTGCAAGATGCCGAGACAGTACCGTCTGAGCGACGAGAGGGAGTGCTCGAGGAGTTGACCCGGCGGGTGCGGGCCATGCGCGAGCGCACCCTCGCCCCTCAGAACCTCAATGAGGCTCTCAACGAAGGGGCCGGGCTGCACACCATCAGCCGCAAACTGGCCCTGGCCGGTAAGATCCAGCGGCCTGGCGAGCGTCTCAATGACCTGTTCCAGGAGATCCCCGAGGCCAAGCGAGCCCTCTTCGGTGAGCTGAAGACCGATCTCTGGCCGGAAGCTCTTGCGACGGCGGCAGCCTTCCGTCAACCCGAAGAGACCCTGTCCGAAGGCGCCAGGCGCTTTGTGCCCGCCTTCGCCAGTCTGCAGACCCTGACCGGACTCGACTACCGCTCCACCCTCGAGTTGATGGCCCAGTTGCCTGAGTCCAATACCGAGCAGGTCGAGCAACTCGAGCTCTGCGGCGAGTATCTGCGCACCCTCAAGGACTTGCCGCCCGAGGTCGCCAGCGGGGCCCTGAAAGCTGCCTTCGCCAGCGACAAGAGGCCCATCGAGGCTCTGAAGCGCTCGCTGCGCAGCTTCGAGCTGACCGGCGACGTTCACGGCCTGGAAAAGGCGTGCGCTACCATCCACTTCAAGCTCCAGAATGGCTCTTTAATCGGAACCGAAGAAGAATGGTTGGGCAAGCTCGAGCACCGTCTCGAGGAGCTTCGCCTCTTCGAGCCCGACCCCAGGAAAGCGTTCGTGCGCGCCAAGCGCGAGCTGCTCGAGAGCCAGGGGAGTCACCTGGGCTCGACGGATGCCTACTTCTTGATCGGCTCGAGCCGTGTTCCGATTCGCCGCCCTCTTGCGTAAGACCGATGTCGCCCCCGCTGCGGCGCCGTCCGGGGAGGTAGTTCGGGAGCGGCGCCGCAGCGGGCTATCGGGGTCGCCTCAGGAAGCTTCCAACCAGCGGCGGTCTTCCTCGGTCAGGGCTTCCGGGCAACCGGCCGCCTCGGCGAAGCGCTTCCAGACCAGCGCCTCCAGCCTGCGGCTCGGCATCATCGCCGTTTGCCAGAGCTCACACAAACTGACCCCCTGATGCGAAGCCCGGGACGGGCAGCACTCGTCCTGACTCGCCAGGAGCGCGGGACGGGGCAGGATCTCCATTTCTCGCTCAGCCTTCTTTCTCACCAGAGGTTCTCCACTGCTTATGACGATCAGGGGGGCCGATTTGTTTCATCCAGCGAAAAAATCTTTTCAGCGGGTCGGGAACATTTCCAGAAAGCGGGCTGTCCTACCGGAGATCCAGAAGGAGGTGGACGTGGCGACTCGAGTTTCTGGCCCGGACGAAGCCGCACTGCTCGAACTGGCCCGCGCCGGAGATCGCGCGGCCGTGGAGCGGCTGGTTGAGTGTTATCAGGACAGCACAGGCCCTGGAAGTGGAGCTGAGCCAGCTCATCAACCGACCGGGAGTGGACGACCCCGAGCAGTTCGTAACCGCCTACCTGGCGGACCTCGAGCGGCTGGTGCTCTCGCAGCAGGCTACCAGCGGGGACGAATCGTTCCGGCTACAGTCGGTCACCCCGAGCCAGAGCCAGGAGAGCGACGAGGCCCCTGATGAATCTCTGCAGGGCGCGCCGCGCCGAGTGTTCTAGATGAGTTTCCAGGGACGCTACGCCACCCTGGCCGACTTCCTCGTCGAGTTGGGAGCGCTGCGGCTCGACCATCAACAAGATCGTGCTCTCCCCCGTCTCGGGCAAGGGCATGGGAGTGCTTGAGATCGAGATGCCGGTGACGGCCTATCTCAAGCAGGGTGGCTAACCATGCACCACCCCTTCTCTACGCTACTGACCCGGCGCCGCAAACGTCACATCGAATCGAGCCGCCCCTGGTGGCTGGCCCTGGGGCTGGGCAGCCTGGCGCTGGCCTGGCCCGACCTTCCCTCCGAGCTGGTCACGCTGGCCTCGGTCATCCTGATCGCCGCTTACCCGGTAGCCGTCGCCTGCCAGAACGCTTCCTGGCTCGGTTCGCTACGCCAGGGGGGGTGTCTGGACGAGCTGCTGGGCACCCCCACCCGGCCGGCCGAATGGGTGGACGACCTGGCCTTCGGCTCGGCCGGCGAGGTGGTTTCCAGCTGGCGCTGGCTGTCCCCGCTCTGGTGCCTTTGGGGCCTGCTCATCTGGCACCTGGGCCCGCTGTCCCTGGCCCTGGCCCCTGTGGGCCTGGTCTTGCAGGCGGGCACCGCCTGGCTGGCCAGCTATGTCGCCGCAGCCGGGCAGATCTGGTCGGCCGGCGAGGACGACCTGGCCCCCCGGGTGGTCCTGATGGGTCTGGGCCTGACTCCTGGACTCACCAGCCTGGCCCTGCCGCTGGGTCTTGGCGGGGCCCCCATCTGGCCTCTCAGCTTGCTCTTCCTGCTGGCTCCCTGGCGAGTGCTGGCGACCGTGGGACTTACGGTGGCGCCCGCTCTCACGACCCGGTTGGGGCAGCTGTGGCAGGGGTTGGTAACCAGCCAGGGCAATCCCTGGACCATCCTTCCCTGGCAGGGGAACGCCATCGTCTATCGCGAGTCGCGCTCGGAATCTCATCGCATCCCCGGCCGACTGCTCGGTCTGGTGCTGTGGCGACACGGCCCGGGCCTGGCTATCACCTTCGCGCTGGCACTCTCGATCTCGTATGAAAATCGACCCCTGTTCTGGCTGGGGCTGGTGCTGCTCTTGCTGGTCGAAACCTTGCAGTCCGCTTACCGCACGGTCTCCTCGCTGGTGCTCGAGCGCGAGGCCAACACCCTGGAAACCCTGCTGGCCACGCCGCTGTCCACCCGCCACTGGGTGGACGGCTGGGGGGCGGTGGGCTTCGTGCCGCGCCTGGCGGACATGGCTCTGGCTGGC
The DNA here is from genome assembly GCA_021404945.1 of bacterium CPR1. GTDB lineage: Bacteria > Vulcanimicrobiota > Xenobia > Xenobiales > QWHO01 > QWHO01. Next base: position 554 of record QWHO01000380.1, on the reverse strand, counting down.
CCGGTACTGGTGATGATGAGCTGGACGGTGGATCTGGGCTGGCTGCGCGGGGTCCTGGGCGCGACCGTGATCGCGGTCCTGGCGACGGCCGCATCCTATGCTGGCATTCTGGCCTCGGCCCGCTCGAGCTCACGCGGCAAAGCTCACGACCTGGTCGGGCTGGAGCTGTGCGCTCGTCTGTGGGGGGTTGGCATCCTGGCACTGTTGCTGACCATGGTGCTGCCGGCCCCGCTGGCGTTGCTGCCCACCGTGCTGAGTGGAGCCCTGGTCTGGTGGCTGCGCCGGGCCTGCTTGAGCCAGCTGAGCCTGACCCCGATCCTGTCCCTCTCGCTTCTGCGCCGGGTCTTGCGCTGGGTGACCCCACCAGGCTTCCCGGGGCGCCTGCTGGCCCGGCTCGAACGGGAAGGCCTGGTGGCCTGCCCCGAGCCGGGGCTCGGGCCAACTCTCAGCCTGGTCCTGCCCGCGGTCTCCGAACATCACGATCGGCATCCCCGGGTAGAGTTTGCGGTTCCTGGCGGTAGGGGGAGTTCGGCTCCCCGTCAGGGCCCTGGAGC
>QWHO01000379.1 GCA_021404945.1 bacterium CPR1 | reverse complement strand
AGACGGGTTTGAGACCACCTTGACCACCAGCATGGGGCGCACCTCGAAGTCGCGCATCGTGCACGGGGTGAACGGCGATACGGTGGAGATCACCACCGCCCCCGATGGGACCGTATCCACGGTGTCGACTCTGTATGATGGACGGCGGACGACGTTGGCTCCGGATGGCACCTCCTCAACGATGCAGATGTCTCCTGACCCCAGGTTTGGGATGGCGGCGCCGTTTGTTTCGTCTTGGACGACTTCGACAGGCGGGTTGACGGCTACCGGGACGGCGACTCGGGCGGTGACGCTGGGGACGGTGGGGAACCCGCTGACCCTGACGCAGATGAACGAAACGTCGACGTTCAACGGGCGGACGTCGAGCAGCGCGTGGGACAGCACGACCCGGACGCTGGTGGAGACCTCGCCGGCCGGGCGCACGGTGACGACCACCTATGCCACCGATGGGAAACTTCTGACCACCAGCGTGCCCGGGCTGGCCACCGTGAGCCGCGTTTACGACACCAGGGGGAGGCTGTCGCAAGTCACCCACGATGATCGCGTAACCGGCTACACTTACAATGGCCAGGGTTATCTTGCCTTGCAGGTCGATCCGCTGGGACAAACCACCCTCTACAGCTATGAAGCCGACGGGCTTGTGGAGCAGGTCACGCTGCCGGACTCGCGCACCGTTGGCTTCCGGTACGACGCTAATGGGAACCTCCAGTTCATCCGGCCCCCCGGACGCCCAGAGTACGAGTACCGGCCGGATAACCGCGACCTGCTCCAGGAGTACCTGCCGCCCGCGGTCACGCCCGGTGGAAGCACCCGTTACGGCTACAATGCCGATGCACAACTTGTCGACTTCGTCCGGCCCGATGGACAGGTGGTCCATGGTGATTACGACCCCCTGGTAGGTAGACTGAGGGGTCTCACGATACCTCGAGGGACGATATCGCTCGGTTATCATCCGACTACGGGCGACCTCAACTTGATCCAGGCTCCCGGATCGTCGCGTTCCTTCGCCTACCAGGGGGCGCTGCTCGCCACGTCAACTTCGGGCGGAGTCACTCAGGGCACGGTCAATTGGACCTACGACAACGACTTCCGAGTCAGCTCGACCAACCTCGACGGCGGTCACGCACTGGCCTACCAATATGACGCGGACTCCGAAATCACGGACATCGGGCCCATGCATTTCACTCTGAGTCCGCAAACTGGCTTAGTAACGGGGGCGAGTCTTGGGGCCGTGAACGATGTTCTCAGCTATCGAGCCACAGGCGAGCTGACCGGCTACTCGGCTTCAGCTGGTGGGACCTCCCTATACAGCGAGTCCTACGTCGTGGATAAACTCGGGCGGGTTCAGGGCCATACCGAGACCATAGAAGGAATCACGACGGTTTGGGACTACCGCTATGATGCTACCGGTCGCTTGGATCGGGTCACGAAGAACGGTGTGGTTGTCCAAACCCTGGCCTATGACGCCAACGACAATCGGCAAACCGAAACGTCTCCTGCCGGAACTACGAACTATATGATCGATCCCCAGCAGGACCGTCTGCTCTCCCTGTCTGGCCCTCAGGGCACGACCACCTTCGAATACGACGCCAACGGTGTATTGCAGTCCAAGACTCACGACGGACAGACTACCAGCTACACTTACGACACTCTTGGCGCTTTGACCCGAGTGGAATTGCCCGACGGCCGCGTCATCGAATACGAACTCGATGCCATGAATCGTCGTGCCGTAAAGAAAGTGAACGGCGCAGTGGTCAGCAAGTGGCTCTATGACAGCGGTTTGTTTCCCCTGGCCGAGCAGGACGGGAACGGCAACCTCGTGGCAGTCTATCGCGGGATGTTCATGATCAAAGGCGGAGTAGTCTATCGTTTGCTGCGCGATCAGCTGGGAAGCGTTCGCCTGGTCGTAGACTCGACCACCGGTCAAGTCGTGCAACGGCTCTCCTACGACGCTTGGGGGAACGTCACGGAGGATACGAACCCTGGATTTCAGCCGTTCGGCTTTGCTGGCGGGCTCTATGACCCCGATACAGGCCTCCTTCGCTTCGGAGCCCGGGACTATGACCCCCAGTTGGGTCGATGGACTGCTCCTGACCCGCTGGGGCTGATCGCTGGTGCGAATCTCTACGCCTACTGCAACAATCAGCCGACCACGACAATAGATCCGACAGGTCTCAAGCCCATCAAAACGGGTGTTGAAAAGGTCGGTGCCGAGACAATAAAACAGGGCACCGAGGCCGCTACGCACGCTGCCACAAGACGAGGGTTAGCAGGAAATTTCCTTAAGCGAGCTTCCACCAAAGTGTTTGGGGGACCGGTTGGAGCGTTGCTTACTGCATATGACGTTGGCACCTTTCTCTCCGACTTGTCGACACCTGTTATCGAACAGATCTACTCAGAATCTTCCGATCCGCCACGTAGGGGTAACCGGGTCCATCAGGAGGGGCGCCGAAACAAGCCTGCTAGTAACACAACTGAAGCATGTGACTCATTCGATAGCATTGTGGATGAGCAGAAGCGTTTGGGCAAGAAACAAAGGGCATTCAAGAAGGGTGTGGATGTTCCAGAAGGGGAAGACCGTGCCGTAGACAGCACGAAGAAAAGCAAGCAGAGAGTAAAGAAGAGCCTCCAACAGAACACCCACGTTTTCGACCCATAACGATGAGGACTCCCGAGGATGAAGAGGGCTTTCGCCAAGCTCTAAGGGCAATGGGGGATGGTGAGAGTGCTTATTTCTTGGTAAGGATTCGAGATCAAGCGCTTAGGTCCAACGGCATTTACGAACGCCTACTCTGGGGGTTAGCCTTAGCTCAGTTGTGGCGCTACAAAGAGGCGCTGAGTTTCTTGACGTCACGGAAGACTTTAAATCAGATAGTACGGTGTCGACGAACCTGGATGTCCGAAGGCGAGGCGCATGCTCTGCCAGCCGCGGCAGGGATTGAAGCAAAACGTTGCGATTTCCTAGGTGATTTGTACACGCAGAAAGGGCATCTGAGGCATGCCGTTAGTTGGTATGAACGGGCACTAGGCTGGTCAGAAAAGAAGTTTCGGTGGAATTCTGGAAAGGGTAAGCGGGCAACCGCCGAAAAAGCCCGTTTGCGGCTCGAAATGGGCGAGCGGCTGTGGCGGCAAGGCTCCTGGCGCGAGGCTCGCGGGCACGTACGATACGCAATGCTTAGGGACCCTGATCCGAACGAGCGTCAAGAGGCCCGTTACGCACTGGGACTGATCTATCGCTCAGAGGGTATCTATGCGCGTGCGGCCCGTTGCTTTAAAGAAGTGGGAGCGACGGAGGAGTTGGAGGATATCCATCAAGCCCGAGCCATGCCGAGCAACCCAACACGAGAGCAACTCCTCCAACTGGACGGGCCGGTGAGTTGGATAGTTGGAGGCCCCCGGTACCTGCGAGCTCACCCCGAGGATTGGGAAATTCGGATCAAGCTGTGCTACAAGTGGCGCGCGCTTTACCGCTTCAAAGATGCCCTGACTGAGATCCGAGCCGTGGAGCGTCACTACGGGACAGATCTCGTGAGGATTGTGGATGATAAGTCAGGCCGGAACTTACTGGCCCTCCTTACTGTGCATAAAGCTTACACCTACAAGCAACAAGGACAGTATCGGGCTGCGGCTGATTGGTTTCGCAGAGCCGCTGAGCTTGAGCCCGACATCGCTGACCATTGGACTGGCCAAGGCGCCTGTAAGGCTAGAAGAGGGCTTTTGGCTGAGGCTGAAGATCTTCTCCGGCAAGCTACTCGGTGCACAGAGGGATCTTTGCACAATGCCTATTACAATCTAGGGCTTGTCCTGCGCAGCCGGGAAAGGTTCAGTGAAGCTTCTGACTGCTTGACCTTAGCATTGAGGATCAACCCGGGCAGTGAGGAAGCCGCGCTAGCCTTGACAGACGTGCGCAAGGCGGTCGATTTCCTTGCCATCGCTGAGATCTAACTCTGCTTGTCCACAAAAGGGACGTTTCAGAGACAAAGTGACCCGTCACTTGGTTGACAGTGTGACCTATCACAGTGTAGAATGAGGCCAATCTCGCTCCACAGGAGGCCTCTATGCAGATCATCGGATACACTCGAGTCTCTACCGAAGAGCAAGCCCGAGAGGGCGTCTCGCTGGCCACCCAGGAGGCCAAGCTTCGAGCCTACGCCGAGCTCTATGAGCTCGACCTGGTGGAGGTCGTGATCGATGCCGGTCAGTCCGCCAAGACGCTGGCTCGCCCGGGCCTCCAGGCAGCTCTGGCCGGACTCGAGGGCGGGCGCGCCCAGGCACTTGTGGTCGCCAAGCTCGACCGCCTCACGCGGTCGGTACGCGACCTGGGCACGCTGCTCGAGACCTACTTCAAGAGCCGGTTCAACCTGCTCTCGGTGGCCGACCAGGTGGACACCCGCAGCGCCGCCGGCCGGTTCGTGCTCAACCTGTTGACTTCGGTGGCCGAATGGGAGCGCGAGACGATCGGAGAGCGGACCGCCGCTGCCCTGGCCCACAAAAAGGCGCCCGGATGCGCGAGCTGCGCGCCAGCGGGATGACCTACCGTGAGGTATGCCAGGCCCTCACCCGCGAAGGCTACCCCACGCTCAAGGGCGGGGCCTGGCGGCCCGGCACCGTGCAGCGCATCCTCGAGCGACAGGAGACGCGGGCCTGATGCCTCTGACGCCCGAAGAGGAGCACGCCGTGAAGGTGGTGCTCGACAACTTTCCGGACATCCCCGAGCACATCGTCCGGCGCGCCGTGTTGAAGCTGCGCGACGAGGGCTTGCAAGCTCGGGCTGACCTGATCTTCGCCAGTCTGCAGCAGATGGATCCCCGCCTTGGAGCCCGGGCTCTCGCCCAACTGGCCGACGAGGTGGACGAGCTGGCCGACGATTACGGCGACACCCTGACGGAGGAGCGGCCGTGAGCCAGCGCCGGGGCAAGCCCTACCTGAGCATCCGGATGGAGCCCGAGGTGTTGGCCCTGCTCAAAGAGCGAGTTCCGCCCGGAGAACGTGGCCGGGGCGGCGGAGTCTCGCACTATGTCCGTCAGCTGATTTACGCCGACCTGGGCCTGGGCGACCCCCCGCGTTTCGCGCCGGAGCTCAGCCCCCGCAAGCTCCGCGCCACATCCAAGCCAAGAGATAGCCGGGCAGGGGCGGGTAAGGGGTAGCTTTGCGTAGGCACCTGTGGACAGCTCGGAAAACTCGCCGCGTGTAAAGGACGGGGCGAGTTTACCGACCTGACCACAGGTTCGGGAGCTTCGTCTTGGCGCGGCCATCAGGCTTTGCAGCAGGGGCGTTACAGCTTTGCAGCAGGGGCGTTACAACGGCTATGCGATAGTCCCGACTTGGCGAGACCTTCCGTCAAGCCGTCAAGACCATTTTAAGTAAAGGGTTTGGGGACCGAGAGGGCCGGGCGGTTGGAGGTGCCGACGTCAGGCAAGCAGGCTACTTCGCACTTCGCCTGCGCGCCTGGCCAATCGGTGATCAGCTGGCTCGGCTTCTGGGGCCAAGCTCTTGGGTCACTTCCTGCATTTTGCGCTTCATGATCAGTGCTGCCAGGATCCGCTTGACCGCCATCCGGTCTTCCTCTTCTAGCAAGGCCGCCTCCTGGAACTGCTGCAGAAGCTCCGGATCCGGGATAAGACGCGTCAAGTTTTCCCGGGCGTCCTGCTCGAGGAGCTCCTCGACCGTGATGTGCAGGATCTCCGCCAGGCGCCGCATCGTCTTCTTCGGGGGCCGCACGACGTCGTTTTCGTAGCGGCTGAGCTGGCGTCGGTGAACGCCAAGTTCGTCGGCCAGACCCTGCTGGGTCCACCCTTTCTCTTTGCGTAAGTTCTGTAGCCGATCACCCAGTGTCACAGAAGGCACCTCAAGACGCGATGAGTTTCCTCTTTAGAGTAGGCTTAAAAACGAGTTTTGTCCATTGACTAATTTTCAGGAGGAAGGTGAGCGAGACTCACAGAAAGTCTCATAAGTCTCACAAAAAATTCTCCTGGCGTCATTGAGATGTCTCCTCGATGGACGCTTCAGAAAGGTGGCTCTCCGTGACACGCTCTGCTGACCGCTCGCTGCGCTGCTTTCTCGCCTCCCTCCTCACCGTGCTCGACTACCTCTTCTCCCTGCACCCTCGCTCTCTCATCGCCCGCGAGCTCTACGGCCAACGCCGGCCTGAGAGGCGCGTATGACCCATCCCCATCACGCCACTTCTTGGAGGCCGCCGATGACCCAAGAGCACCACCCCGGCCTGGCACGCCTGCGGCCCGATGCGGCTGGCGCATACGCCTGGGATCACTGGCAGATGCGGGCCCTGGAGACCGGGCTCGACCACGGCCTGAGCCAGCTGGGCAGAGCCGTGATGCGCGAGGCCGTGCAGCACGGTTGGCCCCCTTCGCTCCTGGCCGAGTGCGGCTGGGAGGACGACGGCCGGGACATGCTCGATCTGGCCCGGCTCGACCCCGAGACCGCCCGACGCCGCTGGCAGTGGCTGCTCGATACCGACGGCGGCCAGGTGGAGTGGGACGAGAGCAGCCAGACGTTTCACCGGCTGACGCTGAGAACGGCCACCCAGCACGTGGGCTGGCCCCTGACCCACACCGAGCTTCGGCAGGCCTACCTCCTGCTGTGGCGCTCCCTGGCCCGTCGCAACCTGGCCGACGCCGAGCAACTGCTGGTCGACAGCGCGCTGTGGCATTGCCGCGGTGTCCTGGGCGTGGGCCCCACCGGCCACTATCACCTTCCCAGGCCCGGCCAGGAGGCTCCGCATGCCTGACCGCTCCGAGCTCGACGACCTGAAAGCCCGCCTCGACCTGGCCGCGCTGGCCGGTCACTACGGCATCGCCCTGCGCCAGGTGGGTAGAAATCTGGTGGCCCGCTGTCCGTTCGGCACCCACCCCGACAGCGAGGGCAGCTTCGTGGTGAACCCCGAGCGCCAGCTCTTCAACTGCTTCGGCTGCCAGACCGGCGGCGACGTGTTCCGTTTGGTGCAGTTAATGGAAAAGCTGGAGGATTTTGCCCCGGCCAAGGAGCGGGTGCGCCAGCTGGCGGGGCAGCTCCCGGCTCCGGCCGTCCCGCCCGCTCCCGCGCATGGGGACACGCTTCCGGGCGGGCATACCCGCGCGCAGCTGCTCGGCCAGGTGGCGGATTTTTACGCCCGCCGCCTACTCGAGAGCCCGCCCGCGCTCGAGTACCTGGCTTCCCGCGGGCTCGGCTCGAAGGAGGTGCGCGAGGCGTTCCGCCCGGGCTACGCCGACGGCCAGCTGCTCGAGGCGCTGGGCCCGGACCTGCGCGACGCCCTGACCGCCGTCGGCGTCCTGACCGCCAAGGGCCAGGAGCACTTTGCGGGCTGCGTGGTGGTCCCGCTCGAGCACCCGGACGAGGGCGTGGTGGGGCTCTATGGGCGCAAGATCTCGCCCTGGGCCAAGGTGAAGCATCTCTATCTCCCCGGCCCCAAGCGCGGGGTGCTGAACTGGCAGGCGCTGCGCCGCTCGCGCGACCTGGTGCTGGCCGAGAGCGTGCTGGACGCGCTGTCGCTCTGGGTGGCCGGGGTGCGGGACGTGACCTGCCTCTACGGGGTGCAGGGGCTGCCCGTGGACCTCGACGCTGCTTTGACCCGCTACCAGACCGAAGAACTCGCTCTGTGTCTGGACGACGACCCGGCCGGGCGCCAGGCGGCCGAGCGCTTGACCGCCGAGCTGGGGGCGCGGGGCATCCGGTGCTCGCAGCTGGGCCTGGGCGAGGGACGCGACCCCAACCGGGTGCTGCTCGAGGAGGGCCCGGAAGGGCTGGCCGAGCGGGTGCGGAGCGCACCGGGCACATGTGGAATACAAGAGTCCTTCGACCCGGTTGAGCCCCCTGCGAGCGCGCCTGCCCTCGTGCGGGCGCCCGTGGCTGCGGCCTTCCAGGTGGAGCCCTCGGGCGATGGCTTCCTGCTGCGCTTCGGGGGCGTCGAGTATCGCATCACGATGCGGCCCCCGTTCGGCGGGCGGTTGCGTGTGACGATGCGGGTGAGCGCGGGGGACGAGGCCTACATCGACACCTTCGACCTCTACTCGCACCGGGCTCGGGTGACCGCCGTGAAGCAGATCGGCGCCCGCCTGGGCCTCGAGCAGAGCGCCGTCGAAAGACAGCTCGAGGTGCTGATCGGCCAGGCCGAGCAGTGGGTGGCCGAGCAGGCCGAGCGGGCCGAGAGCGAGCTGGCCGGGTCGCCCAAGAAGCGCCGCGAGATGACCGCAGACGAGCGGGAGAAGGCGCTGGCCTTCCTGCGCCGCCCCGACCTGGTGCCCACCATCCTGGCCCACATGGAGACACTGGGCTACATCGGCGAGGAGCGCGGCAAGCTTCTTTGCTTCCTTATAAGCATCTCGCGACGGCTCGAGAAGCCGCTCTCGGGCACCATCCTGTCGCAGAGCGGGGCGGGCAAGTCCGGGATGGCCGAGCTGATCGAGCTCCTGACCCCGCCCGAGGAGGTCATTTTATACTCACGCCTCTCGACGCAAGCCCTGGTCTACGTTCCGAAAGACTTCCTCAAGCGCAAGCTCCTCATAATAGAAGAACGCAAGGGAGCCGAGGACGCGGAGTACAGCATCCGGGTCTTACAATCGAAGCAGCGGCTGTCCTCGGCCATCGTCGTAAAAGACCCCAACACGGGGCGGATGAGCACGCAGGTCTTCGAGGTCGAAGGCCCCATCGCATACATCGAGACGACCACGAACCCGCGCGCCATCAACCCCGAGAACGCCACGCGCTGCTTTGAGATCTGGCTCGACGAGTCCGAGGAGCAGACGCGGCGCATCCACGACCGGCAGCGGCGGGCGCGGAGCCTGGAGGGGCTGGTCTACCAGCGCCGGGCCCACGATCTTTATGAACTCCACCACAACGCCCAGCGACTGCTGCTGCCCTATCCGGTGCACATCCCGTTCGCCGACCTGTTGAGCTTCCCGAGCCGGTGGCTTCGCACGCGCCGGGACAACGAACGCTTTTTAGGACTCGTGGAGGCCGTCACCCTGCTGCACCAGTACCAACGCCAGAAGAAGACCACAGTGCATGAAGATGAGGAGCTGGCCTTCGTGGTGGCCACGCCGGCCGATTACCGGATCGCCTACGAGCTGGCCCAGGACGTGCTGCACTCGACTTTTCATGAACTCACCCGCTCGGCCCGCGATCTGTGGAGCGTGGTGCTGGCGATGGCACACAAAAGCGGCCAGAAGCTGCCCCACTTTGAGTTCCTGCGGCGCGAGCTGCGGCAGTTCTCGAGCTGGCAGGACCACCGCCTGCGCGACGCGCTGACCGAGTTGGTGGAGATGGAGTATCTGGCCGTGGTGGGCGGCTCACAGGGGAAATCTTACACCTACCGGCTGCTGGTCTACGGCGAGGGAGGCCCGAGCCTGCTCGGCGAGCTGACCACGCCCGACGAGCTCGAGCGCAAGCTGGGCTCCGGCCCGGCCGACCAAGTGGCCTGACTTCGCCCTCTTTTTCAAAGTGTGCGCGCGAAGTGGAAGGGCGTAACCAAGCCAACGGGACGCTTCTGCGAACCACTTCGCCGCTTTGCGGAAAACAGCTTGAGCCCAAGCACAGAATCGGAAAGGTGCTGGTCCTTGTGGAAAACTTCATCAAGACATGTGACCCGTGGTCCCCCTGTACTGACCTTGTTGTTGGTACAGATGATGGACGATGGGTTAGGGGCATTTGCGGGCCGTGCTGAGCCCGTCGCCGTGGCGCGAGCGCTTCCTGGACTGGATGCGCCTGCAGGGCTGGTCCGTGCGCACCACCGAGGAGTATGCCCGCGAGCTGCCCCGGCTCTTCTCGTTTTTGCAGAAGCGGGGGCTCGAGCGGCTGTCGGAGGTGACGCGCGACACGATCGCCGACTACCGGTTGCACCTTTTCTACCTGCAGCACCGCGGCCGCCCGCTGGCCCCGGGAACGCAGTGCCGGTGCCTGAACGCCGTCAAGGCCTTCTTTCGATTTCTGCGTCGGGAGAACTACCTGCTGGTGGACCCGGCCGCCGAGGTGGAGGCGCCCCGCGTGCGGCGCAGCCTGCCCGAGGTGCCCAGCGAGAAAGAGGTGCTGGCCATCCTGGAGGCGCCTGACGTCAAGACGCCGCTGGGCCTGCGCGACCGGGCCATCCTCGAGCTTCTGTACGGGACGGGCATCCGGAACTCCGAGCTACGGGCGCTGCGCTTGGATGAGCTCGAGAGCGAGCGTCGCCTGCTGCAGATACGGCACGGCAAGGGCGGCAAGCAGCGGGTGGTGCCGCTGGGCCAGGAGGCAGCCTACTGGCTGGAGGAGTATCTGCGCCAGGGCCGCCCGCGCTTTGGTCCCCGGCCGCTCGAGGCGCGGGTGTTCCTGACCAAGAGCGGGCAGGGGCTGTCGCAGCGGCACGTGCTGGGCGAGGTGGTGCGGCGGGCGGCCAAACGGGCGGGCGTGACCCGCCGCGTGACCCCCCACAGCCTGCGCCACGCCGTGGCCACCCACATGCTGCGGCGCGGGGCGGGCCTCAGGCACCTGCAGGAGTTCCTGGGCCATGCCTCGGCCGGCACGACCCAGCTCTACACCAGGATCGAGGTGAGCGATCTCCGCCGGGTGCACCGGCGCTGCCACCCGCGCGAGCGGGGCGGGATGGGCAAGTGACTCGTCCGGTGCGAGGCCAGGCCTTGAGCGCGGCCCTCTGGCTCGACCTGGTGCAGGGCTTTCTCGAGCACCTGCGCGGCCTGGGCCGCTCGCCGGGGACTGTCGTCAAAATGGCCGGCCACCTGGAGCGCTGGCTCCGCTACTGCCGGGCCTGGGGGCCCGAGCGCCCGGCGCAGACGACGCCCTCCCACGTGGCGCAGTATCGGGTCTATCTCGAGCGGATCTCGAGCCGCTATGGGAGCCGCCTGTCCGAGGTCTACCAGGTGGCTCTGCTCCACTCGCTGCGGAGCTTGCTGCGCTGGGGATTCCGGACCAACCGGTTGCTTTTTGATCCGGCTCGCGACCTGAGGCTCAAGAAACCGCGGCCCCAGGCGCGGCCCTTCCTGACCGTGCCCGAGGTGGAGCTGCTGCTCACCCAGCCGAGCCCGCGCACGTCCGAGGGGCTGCGCGACCGGGCCATGCTGGAGGTGCTCTACAGCGCCGGGCTGCGCGCCAGGGAGTGCTGCTCGCTGGACCTCGACGACGTCGACCGGGGCAACGAGACACTGCGGGTGCGCCGGGGCAAGGGGGGCAAGGATCGGCTGCTGCCCCTGGGCCGGACGCTGGCCGGGGTGCTCCAGAGCTACCTCGAGCGCGGAAGGCCCCGCCAGGCAAGGGGCGACCTGGCCGAGCCGCAGGCTCTCTTTCTGACCAACCGCGGCACCCGGATGGCCCCGGTCCAGCTGGCCAACCGGATGCGGAAGTATGTGCGCCAGGCCGGGTTCCGGCCGCCGCTGCCGACGCCTCACACGCTCAGACACGCGTGGTATCAGATCGTGATCTCCTCCTAAGACATTTATAAAAATGGTCGCGTCGTCGTGCCTGTGGGAAGTGTGGGCAGCTTTGCTGTCCAAGCCCTGTG
>QWHO01000378.1 GCA_021404945.1 bacterium CPR1 | reverse complement strand
GAACCTCCGCCACCACAAGATATTGTAGGCGGCCGGACTTCTAGCACAATATGTTGGGCGTCGCGCAGCCGGAAAACCATGTCAAGGGGGTTCCGGCTGCGCTCCTAGAGGTGACGGATGACAGCGCAGGTGGCGTTGTCGTCGGCTCCCCGCTCGAGGCAGGTGGCCACCAACCAGTCGGCTGCCTCGGCCGCGTTAGGGTTGCCTGCGAAGAGCTCGCTCAATTCCACGTCCTGGTAGTATTCCCAGACGCCGTCGGAGCAGATCAGCAGGTAATCTCCGCTGGCCAACCGGCGCTCGTAGAGATCCACCTCCACCTCGGGATTGGTGCCCAGGGCCCGGTAGATGATGCTGCGTTGGGGTGAGTTGCGGGCCTCCTCGCGGCTCATCTGGCCCATCTGCACCAGCCGCCCCACCAGGGAGTGGTCGGTGGTCACCAGGTCAAGCTCGGAGCCCCTGAAGCGGTAGCCGCGCGTGTCACCCACGTGGCCAAGCACGGCCGTGTCGCCGACCAGCAGCACGGCGGTCATGGTGCAACCCATGCCGCGCCTGGACATGTCGAGCTCGGCGTAGTCGTGGATGGAGCGGTTGGCTGTTTCGATGCCGCGCTCGAGCAGCACCCGGGCTCGTTCGATGGGATCGTTGGGGAGAAGCCGGTTCGTCTCGCCGGCCACCTGGAAGTGGAGCACCGATGTCAGAACCTCGCGGGCCAGCGAGCGCACCGCAAGGGAGGCGGCCTTGTCGCCCTCGGCCTCGCCGCCCATTCCGTCGGCCACCACCACCAGGTGGGCCCGAGTGGGCACATCCTTCTCCCAGACCACGAATTGCACTTCGGCACAGGCGTCTTGATTGATCGAGCGCACACAGCCAATGTCGGTCTTCATCGCGATCGCGTAGCCAGCCACCGTCACCGAGGCTGCAGCGGACGCCTCGGCCGGGCTGGCCAGACAGTCTTCCAGCGCGTGCAGCATCTCGCCGGTACTGGGAAAGCGGTCGGCCGGAGCTTTGGACACGGCCCGCATGATGACCTCACCGACCTTCCCGCCGCTCAGGCGAGGGAAGCTGAAGAAGCTGTCACGCGACTCGAGATCGGGCCGTTGGCGGCTGAGCGCGAAATGGAGCACGGCTCCCAGACTGAAGAGGTCGGAGCGAGGATCGAGCACCCCGCCCTGCATGCCGTAAGCTTCGGGAGAGGAGTAGCCTGGAGTCACGCTGTAGCTCTCCTCGGGAGACTGGGCCCGGCAAAGCCGCTCATAGGGGTCGAGCACGGCCTGCTCTCCGCCAGTCCAGATGCGCGAGGGTTGCACGGAGAGATGCAGCAAACCGTGCTGGTGCAGGGCTCCCAGCCCCCGTAAAACGTCGACCCCCACCCGGATCACCCGCTCGGGGGAAGGCTCGCCAGCGATCTCTTGCTCAAAGCGCGTCAGGCCAGGCCGAGGTCCGGCCAGGTAGAGTCGCCCCTCCTCCTCAAAGCGCTGGTTGCCTGTCCAGATGCAGGGAGCTTCCAACGAACGCACCAGGTCGTGCTGGGCGCCGAGCAGGCCGGCATCGGAGCATTCGAGCAGTAGAGCCGGTTGCTCGTCGGCTTGCAGGTCGGTTGCCAGATAACGGTTGATGCGCCCTTCCTCGAGCAGCTCGTCCACGCGCCAGCGCTCTCGCAGCACGCGTCCCGGGGCAAGAGGCCCTTCCTGCAGGGCCACAGCGACCATACCATCTTGCGAGACGGCCAGCTGGGCCCCGCAATCCTCGCAAAAGCGAGAGTCGGGGGCGTTCTCGCTCCCGCAGGTGGGACAGTTCATGCGCCTCCCTCTCTCATTGCAGCCACCGATCCCAGGGCAGTTGGTAGAGTCCCACCCCTACCAGGGCAAAAAAGCCCAACCAGAGCGTGCTCAGCAGCGTGGCCACGGCCACGAAGATCTTCATGGCCGCGCGCTCGCGGCGTGGGGTCGACAGGTAGGCCACCCCCAGAACTCCGGTGGCCACGAACCCGATGACCGGCAGCACGCTGGCCAGGCACAGCAGGAAGCTCAACGCCTGGCTGAAGAAGCTCACGTGGGCCCGCTCGACGTCCACTTCCACAGACATCGGCCGAATTCCCTGTTGGCCCTGCACCGTCAATTCGGCTTGAAAATGGCCCCCTTCCTTGAGCCCGGAGGTGTGGGCAATGAGCTCCACCCGCACGTCCTTTCCCTGCACGTGCTCGGGCTCGACCTGCAGCCAGCGCTGGTTGCTGACCAGACGAGCGTTCCAGTCGCCCTTGAGGAGGATCATGCGTTTGACCGACTGGCCCCGGCGCACCACTCCCAGACGCACCTCACGAGGGTCGAAGCCGGCCGGCGAGCTGTGCAGTACCTGGGTGGGCAATTGCTGGCCACCACCCAGCGCCTGCAGCGCAAGGCGCAGCTCGCGTGCCGACTGGAATCGGTTGACCGGCTCCAGGCTGACGGCTTTGAGGATCAGCGCCTCCAGGCCCGGCACGGCCAGGCCCAGGGGAGGGAACTGGAAGGGAGCCTGGCCCGGATCGCGCCCGCTCAGCGCTTGATAGAGCGTGGCTCCCAGCGCGTAGAGATCGGTGCGCTCGTCGGACTGGCCGTGACCGTACTGCTCGGGGGCGGCGTAGCCGGGGGTGCCCAGGGCGCGGGTGTCGCTGGCTTTGTCGGGTTGGAAGTGTCGGGCGATGCCAAAGTCGATCAGCTTGACCGTGCCGCCGGGGGCCATGATGACGTTGGCTGGCTTGAGATCGCGGAAGATCAGGGGAGGAGTCAGTCCGTGCAGGTACTCCAGAACTTCGCTCAGTTGACGACCGAGATCGATCACCTCGGCCAGGGTAAGCCGACGCTGGCTCAGGACTTGCTCGAGAGTCGGGCCCTCCACGTAATCCATGACCAGATACTGCTTGCCGTCTTCGCCAAAGAAGTCGGTGATGCGGGGCAGGTTCGGGTGCTTGAGGCTGCACAGCACTTCCGCCTCAGCCCGGAACATTGCCTCGGCCTCGGGCTCGGCGGTCATCTCCTTGACGGCCCATTGACAGGGTATGCGAAGATCGCGGGCCAGGTAAACCGCCCCCATGCCCCCCTGGCCAAGCACTCTCTCGACCTGATAGCGCGAGGCGAGTGTGTCGCCGTTGTTCAGCACCGCACGGACAAGGTTCAAGACCGCTCCTGGGACTCCTCTGCCTCGACCTCCTGCAGCACGCGGGTGCGGTCTGCCGGCCGGGGGTGGGTGCGATAGAAGCTGGCGTCCGCCCCTGAGAGCTTTTCGAGGCGGGCAATGATCAAGAGGGCTCTCCGGTAGCCCTCCAGCCCGAAGCCTGAGCGCAACGCCAGGCGGGCGCCGTAGCGGTCAGCCTCCAACTCGTTGGCGGGTCCGAGATGGTAGTCGAGGTAATTTCGGATCCGTTGATCGAGCAGCAGGGGGTTGACCTGGGGATTGCCTTGCTCGAGTCGGCGCGCCTGGCGGAGGCGCTCGCGCGCGTGGCCCAGGTAGGCGTGGCTGACCTCGTGGCAAATCCAGGCCGCCAGCACCTCCTCGAAGAGCTTGCGGGCTTGCTGCTCGCGCTCCCAGCTCAGGCCGGGGGGTGGTGGCAGCTCGGGCCGCTCCATCGAGATCTGCCGCAGGATCGACTCGGTGTAAGGGGTGTCCAGCTCGCCATAGACAGCCTGGCCCTGGGAAAGCCTCTCGAGCCCCTCCATCAACAGGCTGTCCACGATGACCACCCGGTGCCAGCACACCGCGTTGAAGCCCAGCTTCTGGCGGAAGACACGAAAGCTGACCGGCTCACCCTGGCCGGGGAACACCTGGCTCACCCCCACCACGAGTTGCTCGGCCAGCGACTGCAAAAGGGGGTCCCAGCTGTGATCGGCCGAGCCGTCGGCTGAGAAGCGCTCGACGATCTGCTGATCCTGCCAGTCGAGCAGCTCGTCGAGCTCATTCTCGCCGGACTGAGCGGCCGCCGCCAGGGTCAAAAGCAGGATGAGAAGGAGTCGCGGCACCACGGAAGCCTTCTTTTCCTCTGAGCAGAAACTTCCTGGATGCGAGGATTCGAACACGGGGGCGGGGAAGATCTCCTGGCTGGTTTTGCGACATCATGCACGGGGGTCCTGATCTCGGTGAGGAGGCCCGGAATGCTCACACAATTGTGGGAAAATCCGATCTTCGTAAGGGCGCGCCAGGTGGAGGCACGACGCCAGGGCAAAGGACTTCAAGCCTTTGTCACCCGCTTCGGGGGAGGCATGGCGCTCGTGCTCGGCCCTCTGGCGGTGACAATGTTCTTCACCGCCGGTGAGCTTCTGGTGAGCCCCGAGAAGTGGGTGCATACCTGGCTCGGCTCAGTGGTTGGCTTCACCGCCTTCCTGGGTATCCTTTATGTGACCATGAGGGCGGTCAGCGCCACGGCAGGGGCCATCTCGCTGGAGAAAGAGCAGAAGACCTACGAGTGTTTGCTGGCCACGCGCTTGCGCTCGGAGGAGGTCCTGGCAGGTAAATTGGCGGCTCACCTCTGGCCCATCACCCGTGAGCTGATGGCGGCCGCTCCCATCGCCGTTGGATTGGGCATCCTCTCCGGCCACGCCCTGCAGTCCGTGCTCTTTGTTTGTCTGGCGGTGACCTGCCTGAGCCTGTTCGGGCTGCTGGGCACCTGGGCTTCCTACACCTCGATCTCCAGCCAGCAGGCCAGCCGCAAGGCAATGTTCCTGGCTCTGGGTTTCGTGCTGATGGGTCCGATGATCGACTTTCTGCTCTACGGCCTGATCGGGTCGGGCGCATCCTACTATATTCCGCTGGCTACGTTGAGCAGTCCGATGGTGGCCGCCTGGTCGGTGCTGAGCCTGTCCGACGGCGGGCCGATTGCCGCCTGGCAGTGGGCCTGGGCCTGGACCTTTCTGCTCTACGCGGTGCTCTGCTCCATCTTGTGGTGGTCGATTCGGCGCAAAGCCGAAGAGGCCCGGGTCGCTTAGGAGGAGGACGCGATGCTGAAACAATTCCGCCGCCCCGTCAGCTGGACCCTGGGCCTGCGCGAAAACCCCTTCGTGGTCTGCCAGCGGCAGTCCGAGAGCCGTCAGACCGCCTGGAAGCGCTTCTGGGCCGGCTACGGTCTCTACAGCGCCCTCCTGGTCATTCCGCTGCTGCTCGGCGTCAGTGCCGTGCGCAACTTCGGTCTGGGCCGGACGGCCAGCACGGTGGAGGTCATCGTGGTGCTGCTGGCCTTTGCTCAGGTGCTCTACGTGGCCCTGAAGGCGGTGGTGCAGACCGCCGCCAGCGTGGTCAACGAGCGCCAGCGCGGCACCTTGCTCTCGCTGGCCCTCACCCAGGTCAATTCGGCCGACTACGCCGACGGCATCATGGCTGCCGGGATCCGTCCGGTCGTCCGCGAGATCACCGTGCTGATGCCGCTGGCCGGTTTGATCGGCTGGTTTGCCGGAGCCGACCTCTTCTCCATCTTGATGCTCTGGGCCGTCTCAGTCTTGATGGCGGTCATCTTCGGCTATGTCGGGGTGTGGATCTCAGCCGGCAGCACCAGCACCCAGCAGGCCACCCAGAAGGCCACCATCCAGGCCCTCTTCTTCATCCTGATCGCCCCCTTCCTGATGGTGTTCGCGGGCTTCTGGGCTTTCCCGCTCTGGATCGTCCACCCCTACGTGGCCCTGAGCCTGGCCTTCTGGGGCAAGTCCGACCTGTATCAACCCGACCCGTTCTCTTATATGCTGGTGCGCTGGTGGGCGTTGCTGGCCCTGCCTCTCTACTTCTGGATCGCCTCCTCTTGCCGCCGCAAAGCCATCCGGGCGCTGGAGCGGACGCACCTCATCTAAGCCGTGGCCGCCAAGACCGGTCCCGGGAGCCTGCTGGCCGGTCGATACCAGGTCGAGCGCCTGCTCGGAGAGGGGGCAGCCGGCACCGTCTGGTTCGTGCGCGACACCCGTCAGAAAGGCAGCACCTGGGCCCTCAAGGAGCTCGACTTCTCCACCGTGCCGCTGGACGAGCGCGACGAGGCCCGCAAACTGTTCGACCGCGAGGCGGCCATCCTGGTGCGCCTGAGCCATCCCTACCTGCCCCGGGTGGTGGATCGTTTCCACCTCGACGAGCGCGAGTACCTGGTGATGGAGCGGGTCGAAGGACCCACCCTGGAGCACATCTACCGCACCCAGAAGTCGCTCCAGGAGAACGAGGTGGCCGGCTGGGGAGCCCAGGTGTGCGAGGTGCTCGATTACCTGCACAGCCTCGATCCCCCCGTGATCTACCGCGA
>QWHO01000377.1 GCA_021404945.1 bacterium CPR1 | reverse complement strand
CGGGGGTCCGAGCGGCGGAGCTGGCGGGGATGCTGGCGGGGGTCCGAGCGGAGGTCCGAGCGGCGGAGCTGGCGGGGATGCTGGCGGTGGTCCGAGCGGGGGGCCGAGCGGCGGCTCTGGCGGGGATGCTGGCGGGGGTCCGAGCGGAGGTCCGAGTGGCGGAGCTGGCGGGGATGCTGGCGGGGCTCCGAGCGGGGGTCCGAGCGGCGGCGTGAGCGGCGGTTCGAGCAGCCCTCCCGCTGGGCCTCGGGGCGTCCTCTAATGAAGCGTCCGTAAAGTCCTTCCCTACCGTTACCCCTCCTTCAGGAGAGATGGGGAATTGGGCGATGCCTGGAGATCAAAGGGTTTGCTCTCCCCGATCCCAACGCTCTCCACCACCACTCCTGTGATCGAAATGATGGAACGAACTTGCCGGAAACTGCGCTCGAGCCAGCCCCACCTCCGGTGGTCAGGCCATCGGAGTCCCGCACTTATAACAGAATTTCGCGTTGGGAGCGCCACGGTTGCCGCACTTCGAGCAGGTATGGGGGTCGGTTGCCGCATGGATTTGAGAGGTCGGCTTCCCGCAATGGGGACAGAACTTCGCGCCCTCTGCAACCCGGGCATGACAGTGAGCACATGACGGACCTGGGGTTGTGGCCGGAGGATGGGCAGGAGCATCGGCTATCGGGGCAGCGGGCGCAGCCGGCACTGCTGCCGGAGGTACCGGAGCTGCCGTGGCCGCCGCCGGCGCAGCGACCGGAGTCGCCACCGGGTCTGGGAGCGGGGGCGCTGCCGCAGGCTCTGCGGGTCGTTTGGGAACTTTCGCCAAAGGCTTCAACTCTGTTGGCGGGGGTGCCGGAGGGGCCATCACCCGGACAACGGGCACCGATGTCGCTGCCGGTGCAGCCGGAGCGGGTGGCGGAGGTGGCGGTGGCGGTGGCGGAGGGGGTGGAGACGGCGGCGGCTCGGCAGGGTGGTGGTCTTGCACCCAGGCTGTCTCGTCCCATCGCATCCAGGCTCCATCCGCCTCGCGAATCTGCCACCAGGTTCCGGCCTGGTCTTGAAGCCGTAGTGCGTTCGCTCGCACGGAGTAGTCCTGGGCGGAGATTTGGCCCGACGCCAGTTCTTCTTTCAGGCTCCGGTACTTCTGCTCGACTTCGTCGAATCGCATGGTGGCAAACCTCCCATCGGTCGCTCACTTTCTAGGGGTTGTCTCGCCGTCCTCCCGCAACCATCTCAGGCCGCCGGCCCCGATACGGGTTACTCCATCGCGCGTTCCGAGCCAGACATTGCCGTCCCGGTCCTGGGCGATGGCTTTGACCTCGGGGTTGGACAGGCCCTCCGGCACGCTGAAAACACGCATTCGGCCGTTCTCCCATCGAGTCAGGCCATCATACTCCGAGCCGAGCCAGAAGACGCCGCTCTGATCTTGAAAAAGGGACCTCACTTTCTCCCCGGCCAGTCCGTCTCGTCTGGTCAGAACCCTCTCGATCACCCACTCACCGTCCTTTCTGGCGATCGAGGCTGCTCCTCCCCGATCCAGAAGACCGGTCCCCGCCCAGACGGTCCCCTCTCGATCCTCCACCAGAGCGGTTACATTGTTGTGCGGCAGTCCGTTGGCGGTGGAAAAGATCCATACCCTCCCGCCCTCCAGGCGCGTCAGCCCCCCTCGCGGCGCCGAGGAAGAGCCGAACCACATGCCCCCCTGTCGATCCTGGAGCAGGACGTTGACCATGTCGTCGGCCAGGCCGTCGGCCGTGGTGAGAACCCTCCAGGAATCGCCTTCCCAGACAGCGGCACCGGCCCTGGTACCGGCCCAGATGCCCCCCTCCTGGTCGCGCAAGAGTGCCAGAACCTCGCCGCCGGGAAGGCCTTCTCCGGGCGTGAAAGTGTGCCATCCCTCGGGCGTCCATCGCGTCAGGCCCGTGGCATGGCCGATCCAGAGCGCTCCTTCGGGGTCGACGAGCAAGGCCTGCACAGAGGCCAGGGGCTGCTCGCAGGCCAGCCGCCTCACTGGACCCCGGCCCGCGCGCGGGATGGCGAAGACACCCTCCTTCCCCCCGGCCCAGACGGTCTCTCCCTGAATCGCCAGAGCGGAGACGTCCCCGGGTGGCCGAAGGATGCTCCAGCCTGGCAATGGTCGTGGTTTTGACTGCTCGAGCCGGCTGCGCTCGAGCAGTCCGCCCACCGCAAGGATCAGCGCCAGCGGGAGGACCGCCAGGAAGGCGCGCCACCTGCCTGGTCTCATTGCAGCAACCGCCCGTTCTGCATTCGAATCCTCTTCGGCGAGATGGCCTCGGACTCGTCGGTGTCGTGGGTCACGTAGATGAGCGCTCCGCCGCTTTCATGGTGGGCCTGCAAGATGACGCGAAGTAGGCTCTCCCGCGAATCGAGATCGAGGTTGGACAGGGGCTCGTCGAGCAGCAGGTGCCGGGGGCGGGCGGCCAGCGTCCTGGCCAGGGCCACACGACGGGCCTCTCCTCCGGAAAGCTCGTCCGGAAAGCGGTTTTTCAGGCCCACCAGGTCAAGAACGCCCAACACCTGCTCGAAGGCCTCGCTTTTGCGGTCTTTCAAGCCGAAGCGTATGTTCTCAGCCACGGTCATATGGGGCCACAGGGCAGGTGTCTGGAAAACGAAGCCGACTTTCCGCTCACGGGGGGCTTTCAGCCATCCGGGCCGGCTGGCCACTTCTCCATCGATGAGCACTTCCCCGCAGTCGGGCGCCTCCAGCCCGGCGATCAGGCGCAGGACCGTGGTTTTGCCACATCCGGAGGGTCCGAAGAGCACAATTGCCTGGCCATCGGCAACGGTCAGGGTCACATCCCGAGCTGCACCAACCGGGCCGTAGGATTTCGAGACCTGGCGCAGCTCGATCATGCCTTCATTTTCGTCGCCTCACGAGGCGCACAACGACAGCCCCCGGGAGCAAGGTGGCCAGGGTGAGGAGCAGACAGAGGGCGGCCACCGTCTCGGTGGAGCCGTAATGCAGGTAGTTGTAGACCTTGAGGACCAGGGTACTCCCTCCCGGGGGCACCACCATCAGGGTCGTTGCCAATTCCCCGGCAGTAAGGATGAAGACCAGACCAGCCGAAGCGAGCAGGCCCGGGAGGAGCAGGGGGATTCGCACTCCCACCCAGGCTCGGATTCGGGACGGAGCGAGGATCGCGGCCGCCTCCAGCAGGCGAGGATCGGTGCGGCTGAGCTGAACGAGTATCACAAGTGTGGCCACAGGGGCAAAACGGGCTGTTGCCGCCAGGACCGGCATCGCCCAGGTTCGCTGCAGGGCCAACATGGATGGCCGGTTCCACAGATCGATCAGGCCAGCTCCAACAAGCGACGCGGGCAGGGCCAGGGGCAGGACCACGACAGCCCACCAGAGCGCTTGCATCGGGCCGGGTTGGCGCAGTCGGTGGGCCACGACTGCCCCCAGGCTCAGGCTCAGGAGCGAGGCCAGCAGGGAGACCTGAAAACTGACCCGGGTCTCGGCGGTTGAGAAGGCCAGCACCTGCCCGAGCATTGCCAGCGACTTCGTGAGCGTCAGGATCGTCGCCACCGGCACGATGACCTGGGCGGCCAGGAGGAGAAGCGCGGCCCCCTGGGCCCATCGCAACCAGGCCGGCCAATGGAACGGCAGGTCCACTCCTGGCCTGCTCCAGGCGCGGTTCAGGGCGCTGCCGCGGTAGCCGGCAAAGGTGGCCAGGAGCACCAGCGCCGCAGCGGCAAACAGGGGGAGGGCCATGAAGAACACGCGCGCGGGGTCTCCTGAGGAGCTGAACTCCGCATAGATCTCGAGAGGATAGGTTGCGGCCCCGAAGATCGAGGGCACCCCGTATTCCAGCAGGCAGAGCAGGAAGATGAGCCCCGCTCCTGCCGCCGCAAAGGGGGTGGCCAGGGGGCCAAGAATGCGTGTGAGCACGCGTTGGTCCGGTGCCAGAAGTTTCCCCGCCTCGAGCAGGTCGGGTTGCACCATCTCCAGGGCCAGCAGGGCAAGACAGGTGGAGAGGGGCAGATAGGCCATCACCTCAACCCACCAGGCTCCGACCAGGCCTGTGAGCGCGCGAAAGTTCACTGTGTCGAAGGCGAAAATCCAGGCCAGAGCGTGAATGTATGGCGGGAGAGGAGCCGTGAGCAGCACGAGCAAGCGCAGTCCGCCACCCAGGCGACCCGACCGGCGCCACAGGAAGACGGCGATGAGGGTCCCGCAGACCAGATCGCTCAGAGCGACTGCGGTCGCCAGCACCAGGCTGTTGGAGAGGAGATTGAGGCTTTGTCCCCTCGGGAAGGCCAGCTCCCAGAGCTCGGGAGCCCTCGGGAGGGAAGTCAGCGCCAGCATCAGCACCGGCCCCGCCACTACCAGCAGGTAGACGGCTTCCCCGATGCGAGAGAAAGCTTTCATCGCAGAAAAAGTCTGGTCATGTCGCTTCTGGAGATCTTCAGCATCTCAAAGACCTGCCCGGGGCTGGTCTTCATGGTCACCACCTCGACCACATTGTCGTTGGCCCCTCGGGTGGACCGGTAGAGCCACCCTTCGTCCCGAAGCCGCTCCTCCACCGACCTGCTGAGCAGGAAGTCCACCAGGCGTTTGCCCTCGGTTGGGTGGGGAGAGCCCTTCACCAGCGCAACCGTGTTCGGGATCGACAGGGCTCCCAGGCCCCCTTTTTCCTGGTCGGGAAAGACAATCGCGACCGGGTCTCCCCGTTTCAGGGCGACGGCGGCGTCGTCGGTATCCACCAGTCCGAACCACACCTGACCGCTCGCCACCAGGTCTCGGACCGTCGAGTTTCCATCCACGATCCGCAGTCCCCTGGCTTGAAGGTCACGGTAGTAGGCGCGCCCTTCCTCCTCGCCCAGGGCGGCGTACAGGGCGGCCGCATGCGTGGCGGTGGTGCCGAAGAGGGGAGAGGCCAGGGCGATCTTGTCGGCTGGATAGTCTTTCTTGCGCAGGTCCTCGATTGAGGTGGGATAGCGCTCCTTCGAGAGGAGTTTCGTGTTCACGAGAAAGACTCGCACCCGTCCCCCGAAGGCCGTCCAGCATCCTTCCTTGTCCCGGTAATGCTCGGGCAGCGTGGAAGCGGACGGAGAAACATACCGAGCCAGGACTCCCTGCTCTTTCAAAAGCAAGGTCTGGGCGATCTCCCCGCTCCAGAAGACATCAGCCGCGGGCCGCTTTTTCTCGGCGAGGAGTCGATTCACCAGTCCGGTCGTCTTGGCGGCTTCCACGTCGTAAACTGCCAGGACCCGGACCCCGCTGCTCTTCTCGAACTCCTTGAGCACAGGCTCGGAGAAGACCTGGTCCACCGAGGTATAGACGACAACCTCGGGCGACTGTGGTCGGGGGGCGCACCCGCTCAACAGGAGGAACAGTCCGAGCCAGGCCGTCAGGGAGGCAATTTTGGCGTGCATCAGCTCAGTGCCGGGAGAGCGGGTTCGCGGCGCGCATCCAGCCCGGTTCGACGGCTCCGGCCAAACCACTGCTCACCGATCTTGCCTGCAGAGAATCCGTTCACATCCGAGCAACCATTGAGACTTTTTTCAGCCCTTACAATGCAGCCCGGGGGAACCTCTCCAAGGAGCCATCATTGTGGAAGTCTTGAACGCAGTCAGCCAGGTGAGCCTCGAGGCCGCTCGTCGCGCCCGCTCGGCCAAGCAGCCGAAAGCGGAAGCCGCCGCCGAGCCCAGGGAAACCTTTAAGAAGTCGCAGGCCCCTCCCGAGGAGCCGCCCAAGGGCGTGGTGAGCTATTTGCCTCAAGACGAGGGGATGCTGCCGCCGGGCAAGGCTCCCATGGAGTTCGAGCCCACCAGCGGCGGCCCGGCGAACGAGCGCTTCAAGGTCTCCGTGCCGCGCAACATGCCGGTGGCCCGCCCTGATGAGAACGGCAACATGGTCTACGACCTGGACGACCCGCGCTTTGACTCCACCAACGCCTTCTACACCGCAAACCGGGCCCTGGAGGTCGCCGAGGGGTACCTCGGGCGCGAGATCCCCTGGGGCTTCACCGACGACCTCGAGCGCCAGCAGATGCTCATCCATCCCCACGCCGGGGGAGACACCGCCAACGCCTTCTATCATTCCGAGGCGGGCTCGATCAACTTCTTTCACTTCACCGACCCTTCCACCAGTGAGTTGCACCGCACCGGCACCTCGGCCGACATCGTGGCCCACGAGACCGGACACGCGGTGCTCGACGGCATTCGCCACAACTACCTCAGCTCGCTGACCGTGTCGGCGGGCGGCTTCCACGAGTCGTTCGGAGACATG
>QWHO01000376.1 GCA_021404945.1 bacterium CPR1 | reverse complement strand
AAACCCATTCAACATGAGACCGACCAGATTCCTGCTAGCCGGGAAGGATGGCAGCCACCATGCGACCGGTGTGCCCCCGGTCGCGACGATAGGAAAAAAATAGATCCTGACGACAGGCGGTGCACAGATCGCCCACCACGATGTTGTCCGGCCGCACTCCCGAGCGCACCAGCAAGAGCCAGTTCGCCCGCCACAGGTTGATCCGCCACTTTGTTCCCGCGCTCACAACCAAATCCTCCCCCGGGAAACGACGCTCGAAAGGTCCCGCCACGTCGGCGTCCACCTCGAAACAACACGGCCCGATGGCTGGCGCGATGGCCACTTTGACCTCTTCGGGGCGCGTTCTATAGTGTTTTTGCATGGTCTGGAGCGTGGTCAGGGCCACGCCGGCCACAGTGCCGCGCCAGCCGGCGTGAGCCAGAGCCACGGCCCGGTTCGCGGGGTCGTGATACAAGATAGGCACGCAATCAGCCGTCGTCAGGCTGAGTCCCACAGCGGGATTGTCCGTGGTGCAGGCATCCCCCACCATCCGCTCCTCGAGCGGGCGCTCCACCACGGCCACCTCGACCCCGTGCTCCATGCGCAGGGTGGGCGGGGCCGCAAAGCCAACGTGCTCATCGAAGCGGGCCTGGTTCTCGGACACCGCCTCGCGCTCGTCGGTGGTCAGCCAGCCCAGGTTGAGGGCCGAGAAGCTACCCTGGCTGACCCCACCCAGTCGGGTCGAAAAGCCATGAGGCACCTGGAGGTGAGGAAAAACCACCGTGGTGACCCCGTGCGGGCCGTGCTGGCGCAGCTGGTAGCTCATGGCCGAACCGAGCGCGCCAGGTCGCGCACCAGCCGCTCGGGCGACCAGCTGGCCCCCAGGTGGTCCCAGGGCTGCGGCTCGCTCGAATCGCGCTGGCGATAGACCAGCTCATCCAGGCTGAGAGCGCACTTGTCCAGGGCTTTCATCCAGCTGCGATAGCCTGGTTGGCGGTAGACCTCCAGCAAGACCGCCCCCAGACGGCGGTCGCCGCGAGCGAGCAGGCCCTCGATCAGGGCAACCCTGGGCGACTCGGAGTTAACCCGCACGCCCCCCACCCGGGCCAGCGCTTTCTGAACCCGCTTCATGCGATCCTCGGCCAGCTTCGTGTCGGCCATTGAGGTCCACTGGAACGGGGTGAGCGGCTTGGGAACGAAGAGTCCCAGCCCCAGCGTGACCACGGCGTCCTTCTGCAGGGCCCGAGTCTTCTTGACCAGCTCCACCAGGGCGTCGATGTCCTCGTCGCGCTCGTGAGGCAGCCCCACCATCGAGTACATCTTGATTTTCTTGATCCCGGCCCGGAAGGCGCGCCGGGCGGCATCGTAGTATTGCTCATCGGTGAAGCGTTTGTTGATCGCCTTGCGCAGATCCTCCGAGCCGGTCTCGGGAGCCAGCGTCAGGCTGCGCGTGCCCCCCTCGACCATGGCCGTCAGGAGCTCGTCGGGGAGCTGGTCAGCCCGCAACGAGGAGAACGATACAGGAATGCGGTTGCGACGCAGGCGCTCGCAAAGCGAGGCGATGTCGGGGTGGTTGCCAACGGTGGCCGAGACCAGACCCACGCGCTGGAAGTCGAGCCCACCCGCCCGCGCCCTCTCGACCGCCTCCCAGATGCGGTCGAGCGGCTTCCAGCGCACCTTGGGGTAGGAGAAGCCCACGGTGCAGAAGCGGCACACGTAAGGACAGCCGCGGGAAACCTCCAGCAGCAGCGAGCGGGCGAACTCAGTGTCTTCGGTCAGCACCAGCGAATGGGTCTCCTGGCAGGCGAACTCCTCGGCCGAGAGATAGGTCTTGGCGATAGCCGCGGGCGGGTCGAAGCCCGCGAAGCGCCCGTCCTCGTAGATCGGGCGATAGAGCGAGGGGACGTAGAACCCGGGGATGGCGGCGATGGCCTCCAGTTGCTGGCGGCGGGGCTCACCGCGGGTCTGGCGCATGCACTCGACCAGATCCTCCACCCGGCCCTCGGCCTCGCCCACGCAGAACACGTCCACGAAATCGGCGATGGGCTCGGGGTTGAGCAGGGTGAGGGCCCCTCCTACCAGCACCAGGGGGTGGTCCTGACCGCGATCACAGCTCTTCAGCTGCAGCCCGGCCAGCTCCAGCATGCGCAGAAAATTGAGGTAGTCGGGCTCGTAAGCCATGGTAAAGCCCACCAGGTCAAACTCCCCCACCGGCCGCTGGCTCTCCAGTGTGAACAACCGCCGCCCGCACTGCTCGTACTCGGCCAGCTCATCGGGATCGGGCAGGAAGAAACGCTCGCAGGACACGCCCGGAATGCGGTTGAGAAAGCCGTAAACGACCTGCAGCCCCAGGTTGGACATGCCCACGAAGTACGTGTTCGGGTAACCCAGCGCCACCCGCACGTCACCGCCAGCACAGGGGCGGACCAGGGCTGTCTCACGCGCCAGGCGGCGCTCGGCATTTTGAATCAGCTTCCAGGACATCGGCTCGAGGGCAAGAAAGGCCCGGCCCAGTATACCACAACGCGTTGACCGAACCGCTCGGTCTCGCCAGGAGAATCGAATGAGAATCAACCGCGTCGTCACCAAGACCGGAGACCAGGGCCAGACCGCCCTCATCGGAGGCACCCGCGTCAGCAAGGATTCTCTGCGCATCGCTGCTTGCGGAGACGTGGATGAGCTCAACTCGTGCCTGGGCCTGGCTGTAGCCTGGCTCCGGGACGACGACCTGCGGGGGATCCTCTTCCCCATCCAGAACCGGCTCTTCACTGTCGGAGCCGATGTCAACTCTCCCGCGGAGGTGAAAGTGCCCCGGGTGACCCCCGAGCACGTTAGCGAGCTCGAGCAGGTCATGGAAGGCCTGATGGACGAGTTGCCCCCGCTCGAGGAGTTCATCCTGCCCGGCGGCGGCCCGGGGGGAGCCGCCCTGCACGTGGCCCGCACCGTGGCCCGCCGGGCTGAGCGAACGGTGGTGGCCCTCTCGCGCTCAGAGCAGACCAATCCCCAGGCGCTGATCTATCTCAACCGCCTGAGCGACTTTCTGTTCGTGCTGGCCCGGGTGGCCAACAAGCGTGCCGGCCAGAGCGAGACGCTGGCCAACTTCTCCGAGCGCAAGAAAACTCGGACTGAGGACTGATGCTCTGGTCGAGCTTTCAGATGCGAAACGACTCGCGCAGCTTGTCCAGGCGAGCCTTGTAGCTCGGATAGTCCTTCACGGTGCAGTTGAGATTGACGAGCAGGGCGCGACCCTGAAACGAGGTGCCCAGCATCTCGTTGCGGATCTTCTGGTCCACGGCCCCGCTGACGAAGACGAAACGCAGCCACTCTTTGCCGCCGATGGTCACCAGCTCGCTGGACTCCCATTCCAGGTCAGGCCGCTGCCTCAGATTGCTCTCCAAGAAGCTCTTGAACTCGGGAAGCTTGGCCGGCTCGAGCTTCGAGGCCGAATGGGTCAGGGCTACGGTGCAGCTCATGGACGGGTCGGTGTAGGCCACCTGGGTGGGTTGGTGGTAGGGAATTTCTGACCGATCTCGGAGGCTGTCATGGCCCGAAAGCCGTTCGGAAGATCGAGCTTGAGCTTGCCTCCAAAGGCCGAATCGGCCGTGGCCAGGCTGAGCAGGAGACACCACAGAGTGAGGATGCTACCAGGACGCATCGCCAGGAATTCTGGCCTCGCCTCAGATTTCCTGGGCCCGGCTCAATCGCGGTAGTTGGTGCTGTTATAGGGGATCTGAAAGGTCAGGCCCTCCCCATCCGTGAAGATATCTCGATAGAGCTTGCTCTCTTGATAGTTGGCGGAAAGCATCGTAACGGTCACGCCTTCGCGTGGGTTGCTGTAGGGCGCCACCTCTGAGTTTGCTCCCGGCAAGTTGCGCAGATAGAGCATCTGAACGGATACTACCCGTACAACAACCAGGGATACGCTAACCCTGTCAACAACGGATACTCCCCGTACCACAACCAGGGCTATGCCAACCCCGTGAACAACGGCTACGGTGCCGCGTGCCCTCAGAACGGCTGGCACAACAACATCCTTTACCGGAACGGGCGAGCCGTTCAGGTCCGCAGAGGCAACCGCGTGGTGGACATTCGGTAGCGCATCCTCCGCGGAGTGACACCTCCTGGACGCGCCCCGTGACCGCCCCGGCCGAACCGTGCGGTGGTACCGGGAAACTCCCCGGTACCGGGCTGCTTCCGGGATATACGCTGGAATGGGGGCGGTACGACGCAAACTTCGGCGTCTCGAGCTCCGCGACATCACCGCCCCCAACCTGCCAGGCGGAAAGGAGCCCCGCCCCGGCGCGAGAATGGTCAGGCGATGACCGTGGCTCAGAAGATCGAAGAGAAGCTCCGCGCCGCCCTGAACGTGCACGAGCTGGTGCTCGACAACGTCTCGCACCACCACGCCGGGCATGCCTCCTCGCCCGGGACGGGCGAATCCCATTTCAACCTCCGGCTGGTCTCGCCCGACTTCGAAGGCAAGAGCCGCATCGAGCGCCAGAAGCTGGTCTACCAGCTGCTGGCCGAGGAGCTGCAGGGCCCCATCCACGCCCTCTCGCTCAAGATCCTCACCCCCGCCGAAGCCTAGTGCTGCTTGTAAGGCCTCGTCTGGACACAGTCCCCTGGCACCCTCGGCAAGCTCTGCGGCTCAAGAAGGGCCTCTAGTGCTGGCTCTTCGCGTCGAGAAGCTGCGCAAGGTTTATCCCAACGGCCTGGAAGCCCTCAGGGGCATCGACCTGGAGGTGGCCGAGGGCGATTTCTTCGCCCTGCTCGGACCGAACGGGGCGGGCAAGTCCACCCTGATCGGCATTCTCACCAACCTGGTCACCAAGACCTCGGGGAAGGTGGAGGCCTACGGTTACGACCTGGACTCCCAGCTCGGACTGCTGAAGGCGCAGCTGGGCGTGGTTCCTCAAGAATTCAATTTCAACATCTTCGAAACCGTCTTCAATACGGTGCTCTTTCAGGCCGGGTTCTACGGGGTGGGGGTGAGCGAGGCGAGGGTGCGCACCGAGCGCCATCTCAAGGCGCTGGAGCTGTGGGACAAGCGCAAGGAGCCGGTGCGCAACCTCTCGGGGGGCATGAAACGCCGCCTGATGCTGGCCCGGGCGCTGGTCAACAATCCCCGCCTCCTCATCCTGGACGAGCCCACCGCCGGGCTCGACATCGAGCTGCGCCGCTCGATGTGGACTTACCTCACCGAGTTAAACCGCTCCGGCACCACCATCATCCTGACCACCCACTACCTCGAGGAAGCCGAAAATCTCTGCCAGAACCTGGCCATCATTGACAAAGGCGAGGTCTTGCAGAAGTGCAGCGTGCGAGAGTTGCTCGCCCAGATGAACCTGCAAACCTTCTACCTCGATCTGCCCGGCGAGCTGACCGAAGCCCCCGAGCTGAACGGCTTCAGCGTACGTCTGCAAAATCCGCACACACTGGAGGTGGACGTGGCCCGCGAGCAACGCCTCAACGAGGTCTTCTCCGCCCTGAGCGAGCGAGGCATCGAAGTGAGCAGCATGCGTCCCCGCAGCAACCGCCTGGAGGAGCTCTTCCTCAGCCTGGTGGGCAAGAAGTGACCCCGGCTCAGCAGTACAACGCCTTCATGACCATCGCCCGGCGCGAGTCGCTGCGTGTGCTGCGCATCTGGAGCCAGACATTGCTGCCGCCGGCCGTCACCATGGCCATCTACTTCGTGGTTTTCGGGGGCTTTCTGGGCAACCGCATCCAGGCCTTCGGCCAGTTCAGCTACGTGGAGTTCATTACCCCTGGCCTGATCATGATGGCCACCATCACCAACAGCTTCAGCAACGTGGTGGGCTCGTTCTTCTCGGCCAAGTTCATGCGCTCGGTGGAGGAGATCCTGATCTCCCCCATCCCCAACTGGCTGATCATTGCCGGCTACGCCGCCGGCGGGGTCATTCGGGGCCTTCTGGTAGGGATCATCGTGCTGGGCATCGCCCTCTTCTTCACCCGCATGCCGGTGCAGCATCCGGCCCTGGTGGTGGTCTTCATCTTCCTGACCTCGCTGGTGTTCAGTCTGATGGGCTTCACCAACGCCATCTACGCCAAGAAATTCGATGACGTGAGCATCATCCCCACCTTCGTGCTCACGCCGCTGACCTACTTCGCGGGCGTGTTCTACTCCATCAAGCTGCTGCCGCAACCCTGGCAGCAGCTCAGCCTGCTCAACCCCATCTTTTACATGGTGGACGGCTTTCGTTATGGCTTCCTGGGCGTTTCGGACGCCAGCGTCACCGTTGGGCTGACCGACGAGTTCAGCGTCA
>QWHO01000375.1 GCA_021404945.1 bacterium CPR1 | reverse complement strand
GGATTCCTGGCCACCAGGTCGGCCATGAGCTGCTCGACTTTCATTCTTCCCTCCACTCTCTGACCCCCGAGGGGGGCGTTCGCGATGGGCCCTGCCACCCTCCTACACGCCGGAGGTGATGGAAACCCGGACGTAAGACTGGCTCTGTATTGGCAGCGAAGGATTGGGAACTTCATGACCTGGTCGGTAGGATAGGGTGGCGACCTCAGAGCCCTGATACACACTCCTCCTGAGCAGGATCCCGACGATCCACTCATGAATCGGCCAGGGGAGAGCATCCGTGCCTGGAAACTCGAGCGCCAGTTGCCGGTTGCACAATCGGCCCAACCCCGGAGGAATGAGGATCGACTCGTGCTCAAACGCCTGACAATATTGATTGTACTGCTTGCGATGGCAGCGCTGGCCCAAAGTGAGCTCGTTGGTACCTACAAGAAAACCATCAACAGCCGTACCCAGACGCTCGTCCTGAGCGGTGATCGGAATGCCCATTTGACGACCGAGTATTCCACCGGCAAGATTCTCGTTCAGAAAGGCACCTGGAAGGCCAGCGGGCGGGTAGTGACGCTCGACCTCTCTGAAAAGAACGGCCAGTATGCTCCAGAGAGGATCGTCTTCCAGGTCGACGACGATGAGTTGGTGGCCACTGAATATAACGTGAAGAACTGGGGAGCCACCGGGCTGGTGCTGGAGCGCCACGACCCGAATCGCTCCAGTGGGGCCGTCCGACCGGTTATCGAGACTCTGGTGGTCAGTCCCGCTCGGGCTCTGAAAGTGGGCGAGGTCCTGACCGTGTTGATGACCGGTACCCCCGGGGGACAGGCCAGCTTCGAAGTTCTTGGGGCAGCAGATCAAGTGGCCCTTCCCGAGATCTCCAGTGGTCGGTATCAGGCCAATCTGACTCTGACTCGTCAGATGGTGGTCCGTGAGGCCGCCCTGGTAGCTCGACTCTCCGTGCGAGGTCAGGAGGTCGTCAAAGAGGCTTCTCGTACCATCACGATCGAGGGGCCAAAGGCTCCGACCGCAGCCAGAATCACTCTGCTTCCCGGGAGCGGAGCCCAGGTGTTCGAGGCCAGACCTGTTATCGGAGCGAGCTTCTCTTCATCAGTTCAGGGCTCGGCCTACCGGTTGTATTTCAATGACGTGGATGTGACGGCCCAGGCAAGGATGACTCAGAACACCATCCGCTATGCTGTCAGGCAGAACCTGGATGCAGGACGGCACACGGCCCGCCTGGTTGGTCCGGGAACGGATGAGGCCTGGGATTTCAATATCGTCTACTCGACCGGCGGTTTGCAGATGAGCCCAGCCAATGGTGCCCAGGTGAGCAGCCCCCGCCCTCGGATCCTGGCGCGCTTCCAACAGCCCGTGCAAACTGGCAGTGTGCGTGTGTGGCTCGATGCAAACGAGGTGACCGGTCAGACGAGCGTCACCAGGCACGAAGTATCCTACCAGCCCGGCTCAGACTTGCAGCCAGGCCAGCACGAGGTTGGAGTGAGCGGGCGCGGAGTTGGCGGCCAGCCGCTCAATTACTCCTGGAAGTTCCAGGTGACAGGGACATCAACCCCCGTCGGTGGCGCTCTGCAGGTCACCTACCCGGCTTCTGGGCAGACTGTGCCTCAAAGCTTTGTGGTAACCGGCACGGCCACGCCAGGCTCTGTCGTGGAGTTGAGCGGAACCGTAACGCAGCCATTGATCCCTGGAGTTGTAGGTGTCAAGAGCCAGGACCTGAAGAAGAGTGCTCAGAGTCAGGCGAACGGCTCCTGGCAGATTCCGATCTCCGTGCTTGCGGCCAGAGGCTCGATTGTGGAAATGACTTTGACGGCCAGAGACGCATCTGGGGCTCAGGCGGCCCCGGTGAGACTGCGCTGCACGATCGGCAAGTAGGCAACGACCGGCCCGGCAAACAGGTTGAGCGCCTGCGCACATGAAAATTCAACGCTCGGCGCCTTATGAAGGGGCTCCGCCGCTCGCGCACGCACTCGGTCAGTATCCCGCGTTCGCCCCACGAGGTCTTCTCCTTCCTGACCGAGGTGGAGAACTGGCCGCGGTGGGCGGTGTTGACCGTGCGCCGGGTGCGTCGCGACGGTGAGGGCTGGGTGTTCGAGGGGGTGGAGGGGGAGCTTGCCTTGACCGCCATCTCCCGGCCCGAGGTGGGGCTCTTCGATTATGAGCTGGGGGGCTGGAGCGTGGCCATGCGGGTGCTGCCCAACGGAGACGGCAGCGAGGTGGTGGCTACCTTCCTGCAGCCCGAGGGGATGCAGGAGCGCGAGTTCGAGCAGGCCGTCAACGTGCGCGAGCGCGAGCTCAAAGCGCTCAAGGTTGTGCTCTGTTGAGCAGCTTGACCCCGATCTCGAGGACGCCTCCCAGGTCGCCGGCCTGCTCGGCCCCCAGACCGACCAGGACATTGATGCCAGGCATCCACAGCAGGCAGAGAAATTTCGTGAGATCCGACAGGGATTCCCTTCCGTAATCCGAGAAGATTTCTTCACATTGAAACTCAGTCATCCTTCGGCCGAGCTGTACATCCCCGACGGGCGCCCCCCGGCCCAGGCATACGCGCGCACGACGCATCTGGGTATCGGGGCTCATCCCGATGACCTCGAGTTCATGACCTGGTGGGCCATCTTGCGGTGCTTTCAATCGCTCGAGCGCGGATTTACCGGGGTGACCGTCACCGATGGACGGGGAAGCTCGCGGGTTGACGAGTATGCCGGCTACTCCGACGACGAGATGCGCTCGGTTCGGCTCAAGGAGCAGAAGCGGGCGGCCATGATCGGAGACTATGCCGCGCTTGTCTGTCTCGATTACTCCAGCGCTGAGGTGCGCTCGCGCGAAAGCCGGCTCGTTGAGGATCTGATCGAGATCCTCGAGGCCACCCGCCCCCGCGAGGTCTATACCCACAACCTGGCCGACAAGCACGAGACCCACGTGGCTGTGACCCTGGCGGTCATCCAGGCGCTGCGCTCTTGCCGTCATCGACCTGACAAGGTCTACGGCTGCGAAGTGTGGCGCTGTCTCGATTGGATGCTCGACACCGACAAGGTGGTCTTCGATGTGAGCGCCCATGAGAACCTCACCATGTCGCTCATGGGCGTCTACGATTCGCAGATTGCCGGGGGTAAGCGCTACGACCTCGCCACCCAGGGGCGAAAACGGGCCAACGCCACCTACCACATGTCCCACGCCGCCGACCGGGCCAGTTGCCTGGAGCTGGCCATGGACATGACGGCCCTGCTCGAGGACCCCTCTCTGGACCCGGCCGCCTTCGTGCTGGCCCACGTGGATCGGTTCCGCCAGGACGTGGAGCTGCGCATCGGAAGGCTGAGCCAGAAGTGAAGTGATGAAGGTTTTGCCGTGACTTGCACCGACAAAATTGCAGGCTGGCGCCCCAGAGCCTGGCAGGGCCTTCAGCCTGGACGACAGTGCTCCAGGTGCTTCCCTTCGGGACGCGCTGAAACGCAGTCTCGGCGCAAAGGAAGAGCACTTTGATGGAAGTGGTTATTCTCCTCAACCCTGACGATGTCACTCGGCGGGCCGCCGACCTGGTGCAGGGTCTCCTGACCGAGCGGCCGCAGGCCGTGCTGGCCCTGCCCACCGGGCGCACTCCGCTGGCCCTCTACCGAGAGCTTTCGGCCCGCGGCCTGGACTTCAGTCAGGCCCGCACCTTCAATCTGGACGAGTACGTCGGGCTGGGGCCCGAGCATCCTGACTCGTTTGCCAGCTACATGGAGCAAAACTTCTTCCGCCACGTGAATCTGCCCCCCGCTCAGCGGCGAGTGCCCCATGGTATGGCCGCCGATCTGGCGGCCGAGGCCCGAGCTTACGAGGAGGCCATCCGGGCCGCCGGGGGGCTGGACCTGGCCATTCTGGGGCTGGGCGAGGACGGCCACATCGCTTTCAACGAGCCCTCCTCCTCTCTGGGCTCGCGCACCCGCGTCATGGCCCTGCATAGCTCCACCCGCCAGGCCAACCTGGAGAGCTTCAAGCGAGGACCCGTCCCCACCCACGGGCTCACCATGGGCGTGGGCACCATCATGGAGGCGCGGCGCGTCCTCTTGCTGGCCACCGGGCCCAGGAAAGCCACCATCCTCCCCCGCGTGATTGAGGGCCCCATCTCGAGCCTGGTCCCCGCCACCGCCCTGCAGCTTCATCCTCAAGCGATCGCCCTGGTGGACGAGGCGGCCGCCCGCCGGCTCGAGCTGAAAGACTACTACCGCACGGCCTATCCTGCATGAGTCTGAAAGTCAGCTATTCCGGGGTGCGGGGCATCGTGGGCGAGTCGCTCACCGCCGAGGTGGCCGAGCGCTACGGTCGTGCCTTCGGGGCCCTGGTTTCCGAGCGCAATCCCCACCCCACCCTCCTGCTGGCACGGGATACCCGTCCTTCGGGCCCCGAGTTGCTCAAAGCCTTGATCCGGGGTCTCCCGGAAGGGCGTCTGCTGGATCTGGGGGTGGTGGCCACGCCCACTATCCAGTGCTGTATGCAGCCTTTGCATGCCGATGGGGCTCTCATGGTGACGGCCAGCCATAACCCGAGCCAGTGGAACGGGTTCAAGTTCTTCCTGGGACCCGAGAATACGGTGCTGGATGGGGCTCAAACCGAGCATCTGCAGGCACTGGTGCAATCTGACTGCTCCCCGGGTCGGCCAGGCCAGCTGCTCGAGATGCATGAGAGGGCCCTGGAGCTTCACCTGGAGCGGGTGCTGGCCCAGGTAGACGGCGAGCGCATCCGTCGGCGCGCCTTGCGGGTGGCCGTGGATGCCGGCGGGGGCGCGGGTGAGGAGCTGTTGGTGCGCCTCTTGGAGCGACTGGGCTGCTTTACGGCGGTTGTGCGCTCGGGGCGCGAGTCCGAGCCCACCGCCGAGTCGCTGAAAGACCTGTGCCAGGCCGTTCTGGCCCATGGTTGCCAGCTGGGCCTGGCCCAGGACCTCGATGGTGACCGGCTGGCCCTGGTCACCGAGCAGGGGCGCGCCCCCGGCGAGGAGTCCACCCTGGTCCTGGTGGTGGAGCACGTGCTCTCGACCCGTCCCGGGCCGGCGGTGGTGGTGAAGAACCTGACCACCACGCGGGCCGTGAACGACGTGGCCGCGCGCCACGGGGCCCGGGTAGTGGAGACCCGGGTGGGGGAGGTGAACCTGTCCCGGGCCCTGGCCAGGCACTCGGTCGAGGGCTTTGCTTTCGGCGGCGAGGGGAACGGGGGAGTGATCTTCCCTCCCGTCTCGCTGGGCCGCGACAGCCTGGTGGGCACGGCTCTGGTGCTGGAGTGCCTGGCCCTGGACGCACGTACTTTGTCCGAGCGACTGGCCGAGCTGCCGTTCTATCATCATGTGGGCAACAAGCTTCCCCTGGGACCGCCCTTGCCCGAGCTCTACGCACGAGTGGAGGCGGCTTTCCCCGAGGCCGCTCCCGACCGCCTGGACGGCTTGCGTCTGAGTTTTGCGGACGGGTCCTGGCTGGGCGTGCGGCCCTCCAACACCGAGCCCATCGTGCGGGTGGTGGCCGAGTCGCGCGTGGCCGGCTGGCCCGAGGCCACCCTGGGCCGGGTGCGCGAGCTGGCCTGACGTTTTCAGGGATTTTTCAGTCCGCAGGCATATAACTCCCGCCGAGAAGAGAGGGAGGTTGCCAATGCTCATTTCCACCCTGCCCACCGCCAGCGCCAGCAAGAAATCCGCCGGCGCCGAGCTCTCCCCGGCCATCGCCCGCGAGCTGCGTTCCTCGTTCGGCCAGGAAGCCGTCCTGTCGCCCGCCGATCCTCGCATCAGCACCCTGCACGGCTACTACAGCCTGGGCTGGGAGAGCGTGGGCATCCTGCCCGACCCCCAGAAGACGCTGGGGCGGAGCTGGAGCGAGCTGCCCGGCAGCAACTTCGAGCAGCGCAGCTACGCTCTGGATGGCGACGGGTCGGTGCGCCAGGTCGTTTCCTTCAGCCTGGCCGACCAGGAGACCCGCATCACCAGCATCCACAATGTTTCGATGATCGAAACGAGACACGAGACCCTGATCATCGGGGCGGACGGGAAAGTTCGCAAGGACGAGATGACCGCAGTCTGACATGCTGCCTGCGGTCGGACGCATGGACGTCTTCCGCCCGCTCCCTGACGGACGCTTCGAGCGCACCCGTCAGCTGAGCGCGGACGATGTCTTTTCGCATGCGGACACTCTGGTGGTCAGCCACCAGCGAGGTCACCAGCTGAGCCAGTACGACCGTGAGGGCCAGGCCCGCTTCACCTACCAGGTGGAGGATGACACTCACATCGGCGAGGTGCGTCCCC
>QWHO01000374.1 GCA_021404945.1 bacterium CPR1 | reverse complement strand
CGATATCCAGAGCCCGATTGCAGCTCTCGAGAGCCTGCTCGAACTGGCCCTGGTCGAGCTGCACCAGGGCCAGACCGTTGTAGGCCAGGGAGAGCTCGCGCGAGCGGGTCTCTCCTGATTGCGAGGTATAGACGTCGATAGCTCTCTGATAGTCGTCCTGAGCCTCCAGCAGGCGGTTCTGCGAACGCAAAGCCAGACCTCGATAAATATGGCTCTGAGCCAGCTCTCCGGCCAGATCCAGCCGATTTTCGCCCTCCACCAGCTGGGTGCGAATCGTGATGGCCCGCTCGAAGTCGGCCAGAGCGTCGGGCAGCTTCGTGATGGACTGACTGACCAGGGCGCGATTGACGTAGGTGGAGGCCAGGTCGTTGCGCAGCTCGACCCGGCCACGCGAGACCAGCTCGCTGCGCAACTTGATGGACTCGGTGTAGTCCACCGTGGCGTCCTGGAGCTGGCTCAGGCGATAGTGGGCCGCACCCCGATTGTTATAAGCGCCCGCCAACTCGTTGACGAGCTCCATCTGGTGCTCATGAACCAGCTCGAGCAGGATCTTGATGCCCCGGGTCGAGCTTTCCACAGCCGCCTGGCAATCATGGCGGGCGAGCTGCAAGCTGGCCCTGGTGTGCCAGCCCGTGGCCAGCTCGCGGCGCAAACGGGGCAGGTGGGCCTGAGGGGTAAGAAGCTCGATGGCCCGAGCGACGTCCTTCTCGGCCTCAGCCAGCTGATCCTGAGAGCGCCAGATGAGGGCACGGTTCTGATGGGCCAGCCCCAGCACGGCGCTCACATCACGCTCGCCCACCCGAGAAAAAACGTCAATAGCGCGATTGGCCTCCTCCAGGGCCTCGGCCACCCGACCGAGCTGGCGCAGAGCCTCACTGCGGCGATTCAAGGCTCCGGCCAGGCCGTTGGCCAGCTGGCTCTGGCCTTCCCGCTGAACCAGCATCTCGAACGAACGCACCGCCTCATCGATGTCTTGCAGGCCGCGCTCGGCCAGACCGAGGGAAAGGTAGGTCAACCCCCGGCTGCTGTGGGCCCAGGCCAGCTCGTCTCGCACGGAGATATCGCCCAGCTCAGCCGCCCGGGCCAGGCAAGCGCGCCACCAGCAGAGCACCTCCACCTTCTCATGAAAGCGTCCCTGCAGCTCGAGCCTGGAAAAAAGAGCCAGACGCCTGTCATTCAATGGCTTGAGGCGGACGACCCGGTCGAGCAGGGCGCGCTCCTTGCTGTCCAGTGCCGTGCTGTACAGCCGGACAAGCTCATCCACGGTGGCGTCACCGGACGAATCGGCCAGTTGACGGATCATGTGCTCACAGAGCTCGCGGCAGGCCGAAGGGTAGGCTGGCTGGCCACGCAGGAAGTGGCGCAAGCCCTCGTCCGCCAGCGCCACCGTCCCATCCTCCTCAGCATAGAGCGGTGGACAGCTGGCGACCAGATGGTCCAGGCTGGCCCGGTCGACCTGAAGCTGGCTCATCTCGGAAAACTCGACCTGATGACGGCAGGCCGCCAGAAACAAGAGAGGGCGGCGCAGCTCGGAGAGACGATCCAGGTAGGGAGCGAAAAACCAGTCCTCTCGGCTCTGATCGCAGGCGGGCAACTGCTCCACCCCGCCAAAGTGCTCGGCGGCGGCCGCGAGATAGACCAGGGCCCCGGGTCGCCCACCGGCTCGCCTCCTCAGAGGTGAATGGAGCGGCCCGGGAGAATGGCGGCTCAACCAGTGCTGGCAATAGGTCTCCAGGGCCGGGCTGCCGGGTTGAAGCAGCAGGCGCAGGCCGTCCCGACCCAGGGCCTCGACCTGGACGAGCAAAGACCGGGCCAAATGGCTCGGAGCATAGCTCAAGAGTTGGTAGACCCCATGGGGGAGATCGCCCCCCAGCGTCCAGGTCCTGGCTTCCACCTCACTCAGGTCATGCAGGTTCTCCAGACAAAGGATCAGGCCGACCTGGTTGAGCAAAGAGAGAGCACCCAGATAGGCTACCAGTCTCTCGGCTGGCGCCGGGTGGCGCCAGCTCAGGTCTCGCAGAGCAGAAAGGTCGAGCACCTGAAAGCCATCCGGCACACGAGGGCGCAGCCATTCGTTCAGGTGCTCGACCTGGGTGTGGCAGTCCAGGGCCGCGCAGGCCCTGGCCGGACAGCGCAGAAAAACCAGTTCAAGCTCGCCGATGACACCAGTCAGTCCGTCGAGCAGCAAGGACTTGCCGACTCCACGGTCGCCTTCGAGCAGTATGTAGCCTCGTGGATTCTGGTTGCAGAACTCGACCACGGAGGAGGCCAGCGGATTTGTCGCCGCCTCGACTTCCTGGGGGACCACGAGTCGGGTTTCTCACCCAACCAGGAGCGTCCCTCCCAGGCTGGCGAAAGCGATCGTTGTGGCCAGGCACTTTCAACTCGACCAGGTGCTCGAGAACATCGAGCAAGACCGAGAGCTGCTCGGTGAGATGGTCGAGATCTTTCTCCAGACACTGCCCGAGCAGCTGTCTCAGCTGCGAGATGCCTGCCAGGACAAAGCCCTGGATCGGGTGGCCGGGGCCGCCCACAGTTTGAAGGGCTCGCTCTTGACCCTCTCAGCTGACCAGGGCTCCAAGCTCGCTGCCCACCTCGAGCAGGCCGGGCGGGCCAGGGACGGGGCCACGGTAGCGGCCACTTTGCGCGAGCTCGAGAGCGAGCTCGAGGCCCTCTGTCTGGAGCTGCGCTCGCTCAGTCTCTCTTGAAGCAGTCGTGGGACCAGATGACCACCTTCTCCACCTCAGGCTTCTGGTAGTCAGGAAGCGTCTTCTCCAGCATGTAGCTCAGCTCGAAGGTGGTCACGTCCTCGCTATCCGGATGCGCATCGTTCCAGCTGCGACAGAGGTAGCGTCCGAAGTGGAGACGATAGGGCGCGTATTCGCGCATCCAGAGGTTCATCATGTACTTGCGCCAGCGTTCATTCTTGTAGGTGGCCGAAACCCATTCCGGCTTCTCGAAGGTGACCGGGCGGCCGGTCAAAAGGTCCACCCTGGTGCCGTTGCGCAGACTGGCGTCCACCACATACCAGCCGTCCTCGATCAATGGATAGGGGGCAAACATGTTCCACATCTGATCGAGCTTGACCGAGATCCCGATCCACTCGAGCCCGGCCGGAACGCGGAAAACTCCCCTGAGGGTGCCGACGTTCCACAAGATCGTGTAGAAGGTCAGCAGGGTCACCAGCGAGCCAACCACCCGGCCCAACCGATAGCTCGGGGGGAGGTCAGCGCGCAGAGGGGAGGGTGGAAGCCGATTGGCCAGACCCTGCAGGTCGAGCCAGCGGCGCTCCCCCAGTCGCTCCCAGAACCAGGGTGGCAGAAGGCCGAGGACCATCCCCATGCCAATAAAACTGAAGACACCAATGTGCATGCAGCTACCAAAACCAAAGTGCATCAGCGAGATCCCTAACACTCCCCCGGTGCGGATGGGCCCGTTCCAGAAAGGGAAGACCAGCATGAGCGGTGCCAGGGCCTCGAACCACCAGGTGGCGTGGGTGAAGAATTTGCACAACAGCGGGAACTGATACACAAATCGTCCCAGCCAGCTGGTGAACTGATCCAGGCTGAGCGCGTAATAGACCGCCGTGCCATCCTGGTGCCAGTGAGATCCAGTCTTGAGGATGGCGGCAAACAGGTAGACCATGCAGATTTGAGCCAGGTAGGCCACAGTGGCTGCCGAGTAGACGTGGTTGGGCAGCAGCTTCCACTGCGGGTTGGCCCGCGCGTCCAGCGACCAGCGCGCTCCCCAGGGCAAGAAGAGGCCCCAGAACAAGATCACCCGGATCAGGACGTCCCCACCGTTGAGCACCACCGGGTTGCGATTCTGCAGGGAAATCAGGAAGAACCAGGCCACCAGCGCGCTCCAGCGCGTGTGCCAGCCGACCATCAAGGCCAGCGAGGCCACCGCGCCCAGGACGAAGAGAACCAGCATGACCTGCCAGTGGCCGCTCATCAGATGGAAGCTGACGTAAGCCTGATTCCACCCCAGGTCCAGCAGAGCCTGGCGAGGCAGAGCCCCATCATCGGTATAGAAGGCGACCAGATCGCGCGAACGCAGGACCAGGTCCCAGAAAAGCATGAATCCCAGCCAGATGCGCAGAACGGCCAGCGAGCGGAGATCCGCGCCCAGAATCTCGGTGGCCCAGTGAGGGCGCTGGCTCAAGCCAGGGCCTCGAGTTTGGCGAACTGGCGCTGCATGCTCTCCTCGGGACAGAGCTCTCGGGCCTGCTCGAAGCTGAACCAGCCCAGGTCCTCGGACTCGGGCGAGACTTTCAGGGGCTGAGCGGAATCCGCGCGCACCAGGTAGCGAACGTCGTAGTGCAGGTGAGCAAGCTGGCCGGGAATGAGGTGCACGTCCAGGTCGAAGGGCAGGGGACGGGTGGGCACCTCCAGACCCTGTTCGTAATCCCAGAAGCTGAATTGACTCAGACCAGACTCCTCCCCGACCTCTTGCAGAGCCACCTGCGCGAGACGCGGGCACCCATCGGCGTGGCCCCCCAGTTGCAGCCACTTGCCCAGCTTGCGGTGGAGGGTGAGCAACACCCGTCGGGTGGCCGGGCAGTAGACCAGGGCCGAGCCGGTGAGATGACCCACCGGATGCGAGCGCTCGAAACAGTGGGGAGTGCTGTCGAGAAACTCCAAGAAGCGAGCGGTGGCCATCCGCTCGCGGGCCAGGTCAAACCCCTTGACGGGACGCCCGCTGGCCCAGGTCGCAAGGTAGTCTTCCAGTGCCTGCCGCAGGGCTGATCGGTGCATCCAGAGGTCTTACCTGTCGGCTGGAATCATTCCTACCGACCAGAGTGGGACAGGCCTCCACCGATCGAGCGAGAAAGGGACCAGGATGGGATTTCTCTGGTGGACCTCCGTCAGCGCCCTGATCGTGCTCGGTTACCAGCTCCTTGTCGGCGCAATGGTGGGCAACTACCTCGAGTTGCAGTCCTGGACCGGACTCAACCGCTGGTTGGTGGAGCAGGCCCTGAGGCTCACAGGCTGCTTCACGGCGGGCCTGGTGGTGGGCGTGGTCAGCCCCGGTCGCCGCATCCTGGAGCCGGCCCTGGGCGCCCTGCTGGCCCTGGGTGGATTGTGGCTGGCGGGAACAGCGCTCAAGGTCTGGAGCGCCTTTCCGGCCACCCTGGCGGGTGCCTGGCTGGGCGAGCGATTGACCTCCCGACCCTGAAGGGTGCTGCCCTTCGGTGTTCAACATGGGAAGCGCCGTGCTTGCGATCTTTCTCATCCTGCTGATGACCTTCCGACTGGCCCTGGCCGAACCCCTGGTCGAGGAGCGGATCGCCGCTCTGGAAGCCAGCCGGCAGCCCTATGGCAACGAGTTGCAGGCCTATCTCAAGCATCCTGATCCCGAGGTTCGCGCCCGCGCTCTTCGGGCTGCCGGCCGGCTGCAAGACCCCGCCGCCGTGGCCGACGTGGCCGCCCTGCTCAGCGACGACTATGCCGAGGTGCAGCTTGAAGCCGCGTTCGCTCTGGGCCAGTTGCCTGGCCGGGCCAGCGAGAAGGTGATTCTGACCGCTCTCAAAGGCGAGCTCGACCTGCCCTTGCGCCGGCTCCTCATCGAAGCCGCCGTCAAGGCCGGGGACGAGCAGACCCTGACGCGTCTGGACGACTGGCTGGAGGCAGACGAGAGCGAAGTGCTGGCCGAGGCGGCCCTGGCCGCCGGACGTTACGTGATGCGCCGCCAGCGCTGGGAACCCGAGCTACCGGCTCTGCCCGAGCCCATCGTGAGCCGTCTGCGAGAGCTGCTCGAGCATCCCGACCTGC
This sequence comes from bacterium CPR1, assembly GCA_021404945.1. Taxonomy (GTDB): domain Bacteria; phylum Vulcanimicrobiota; class Xenobia; order Xenobiales; family QWHO01; genus QWHO01. Next base: position 500 of record QWHO01000374.1, on the reverse strand, counting down.
AGGTCCAGACGGCCGCTCTCTACGCCCTCTATCGTGCCGAAGACCATGCCAGCTCCGGGAGAGCCGCCCTCCTGCTCGAGAGCCCCGACCCCGAGGTGGCGCGCAGCGCGGCCCGCTTTCTCTCCACCTGCGCCACTTCCCAGGCCCGAGCGGCACTTCTGCGCGCCATCGGCTCGCGTGACTGGATCGTGCGCCTGGAGGCCGGGCGCGGGTTGGCCCGGCTGCTGGCCTGGCAAGAGCTCAAGCCGCTCCTGCACGATCCCCATCCCAGCGTGCGCCGGGGAATCGCCCAGGCCATCGGTAAAGGGGGGGCTCCCGCCCTCAGCCTGGCCCACGAGCTGAGCCTTCTGGTAGACGATCCCGAGGCCGACGTGGCCGAAGCCGCCATCGAGGCCTTCGGGCTGGTGGCCCGCGAGTCGGGTGGGGAGGCCCTGGCCCGAGCTGCCCGCAGCCCCCGCTGGCGCGTGCGGCGCGGGGCCGCCAGGGCCCTGGCCCAGCTG
>QWHO01000373.1 GCA_021404945.1 bacterium CPR1 | reverse complement strand
CGACCACTGGCTCGACCACGACCAGTGCCTCGACCACGGGCAGCACTTCGAGCTCGGGCAGCTCATCCGGGTCCGCGGCCACAGCTCCCTCGACGCCAGCGAGCAACACTCCGGCGAGCGCCCCGGCTGCGACAGAAACGACCACTGGCTCGACCACGACCAGTGCCTCGACCACGGGCAGCACTTCGAGCTCGGGCAGCTCATCCGGGTCCGCGGCCACAGCCCCCTCGACGCCTGCGAGCAACACTCCGGGGAGCAGTACCCAGTCTGCGAATGACACAGCCGTCAGCTCGAACACGAGCAGCTCGAACATGAGTAGCTCGAACACGAGTAGCTCGAACGCGAGCTCATCGGCTTCTGCGAGCGCCCCTCCGTCGACGCCCGCCAGTGCGTCTTCCGCGTCCGCCGGGGCGGACTCGGGAGCCCAATCCGCGGCTCAGACCAGCTCGACCTCCACAAGCTCAACGCCCGCAAGCTCGTCTCAGAGCTCGACGTCAACGAGTTCCGCTTCGAACAGCAATGCCCAATCGTCCAGTAGCTCGACCCCGACAACTCCGTCCGATTCCGGCGGCTCCACCTCGGCCCCCCAAGCTCAGGCCAGCACATCGACGAGCTCGAGTAGCTCGAGCTCTGCTGCGCCGCAAAGTACGCCTCAAACCTCCAGCTCGGCCACTGCGTCGACTTCAGGTGGCTCTCAGGCTGCGCCTCCATCTTCGACGCCTGATAGCTCGAGTGCGTCCGCAACGACCACCTCCAGCACGCCGGCCCCGAGCACCACGACCTCGACTGCACCGAGCAATCCAACCAGTACACCCAATTCGGGCAGTTCGTCCACTTCCAGTTCTGCTCCGAACAGCTCGACCGCCTCCGGCAATGCCTCGACCACGGGCGGCTCAACGGATGCGGCCGCGGCCTCCTCGTCCAACACCTCCGGAACTTCCAATCAGCCTGGATCTGGCTCAACGACAACGGCCGCGAGCTCGACCCAGAGCACGAGCTCGACCCAGAACACGAGCTCGACCGGTAACACGCCCAACTCGTCGCCCCAGTCTGCTGCCGGCAATCCAACTTCGAGCTCGGTATCCAATTCCGCAGCAGAATCATCCGCGAGCTCGACGACGAGCGCCGCAAGCTCGTCGGCCCCTGGGCAGGGGAGCTCGAATACCAGCTCGAGCTCTGGCACTGGCAGCTCGTCTGCGTCGTCTTCGACCAGCTCGGCTCCGGACGCTCCAGCGGCTAACATTCCGTCCAGCTCGGTGTCGTCCGCCGCCTCGGCGCCAGAAGCTCCCACGTCCTATAACCCGATGGCTCAGACCCAGACTCAGGGCCCCCAGCAACAACAGCAGGCTCAGCCCCAGCCTGAGGCGCAACGTTCTCGGCAGCAGTATCAACAGCAGCAGTTTCAGAGCGACGCGCAAGCTTACGGACAGGGCCAGTCGTTTGGCGGCGACAACCAGCCTGACTCGTATCAGCAGCAACAGCAACAGCAGCAACAGAACCAGTCGTTTGACTCCAGTCGCCAGGAGGCCAGCTTCCAGAGACAGACTGCTGCTCGCGAGGAGCAGCGCGAGCAACAGAAGGGTCAACAGTTCCAGGGCGAGTCTCGCACCCAGCAAGAGACGGCTCGCCAGTCCCAGGTGCAGCGCGACGCACAGCAGCCTCAGCAACGCCAGGAGCCCCAGCAGCGCGTGAGCAGTGGCAGCGAGTCGCAGCAGTCTCAGCAGCAGGATTCGCGCGGTGGCCAGAGCGGCAGCGGCAGCGGACGTGACCAACAGCAGCAGCAACAGCAGCAACAGCAGGAGGGCTATCGCGAGCGTGGTGACGGTCGCGGTCAGGGTGGTGGCGGGGGCCAGCAGCAGCAACAGCAGCAGCAGGGCCGTCAGGAGCAACAGCAGCAGCAGCGTCAGGACAGCCAGCAGCAGTCTTCCAGCGGGCAGCAGTCATCCAGCCAGAGCCAGTCCGATTCGAGCAAATACAGAAGTGACTCGGGTCAACCCCAGCAGAGCCAGACCAGCTCGGGCTCGACGAGCTCAAGTCAGCAAGAGTCCTATCGAGATCGCGGCGATGGTCGTGGGCAGGGAGGCGGCGGCGGCCAGCAGCAGCAACAGCAACAGCAGCAGGGTCGCCAGGAGCCGCAGCAACACCAGCGCCAGGATGGCCAGCAGCAACAGTCGAGCTCGACCAGCAGTCGACTCGTCAGGACCAGCCCCAGCAGTCGACTCGTCAGGACCAGCCCCAGCAGTCGACTCGTCAGGACCAGCCCCAGCAGTCGACTCGCCAGGACCAGTCCCAGCAGTCGACCCGGCAGGAGCAACAGACTCAGTATGGCCCGCGTCAGGATGACCGTCCCCAGCAGCGCCAGGAGGATCGTTCGTCCCAGCAGCAGGTCGACCGTGGTCAGCAGGGACGTCCGGATGAGGACCGGCGCGGCCAGTCCCAGGGGCGCCAGGAGGCCCAGGACGTGCGTCGCGAGCGCCTCGACGAACGGGCTCAGGCTGAGGCTCGGCGCAATCTGGGAGATGGGCGCGAGTCGGCCCAGCAGCGCACCTCAGCTCGCCTGTCGCCCCAGCAGTCGCAGGTTACCGACGTGGCCGCTCGCCGGCACACCAGCGAGTCCACTCAGCACCGTGAGCCCTCGACGCAACATCATCGCGAGGCGCCAGCCCAACAGCAGCGGGCTCAGACGCCCTCTCGTCAGCAAGACTCGCGCACGAATCGTCAGCACGAGGCTCAGCAGCAGCAGGCAAAAGCTCGCCTGGCCAATTCCCAGGCCGAGCTCGCCAAAGCCAGAAATCAGCTGCAATCTCTCGAGCAAGACGAGCCGAACCAGCCGCATACCGCTTCGGGTACGCCTTCCAGCCAGACCCGTCGTCCTCAGGCTCAGGAAGCTGCCAGGAAGCCTCAGCAGCAGCAGGCTCGTCGCCACCAGCGGTTCGGGGCCCACGCTCGCGGAGAGGCGGGCAGCGAGCCGGGTCGCAGGCTGAAGAGCCGGCGCTCGGAGGAGGGTCGCCGCAGCCAGCGTTCGAGCCAGCCGAAAGGGTCGCCCAAGAGCCAGAAGAATGCCAGGGCCAAGCTGGCCAGCCGTCTGGCCCAGCAACAGCAGGCTGCCGCTCAGAAGGGAGCTCGACCGGCCATGCCCTCGCTCAAGAGCGGGGCCAGCAATCCCCTCAGGGCTGTGGACCGCAATTATCTGCTGGTGCAGATGTGGCTCGAGGGCGCGCTGCCTGAGTTGATGGTGAACCGGATGGTCCGCTATGCCGCCGGCACCATCGACGCGGTCTACAAGAAAGCGCGCAAGGACAACCAGCCCACCGAGGATCAGGTGATCAGCCACCTGCTGGCCATGCTGGCAGCCGGGGGCGAGTTCACCCACCAGCACTCGGTGCGCGTGATGGAGCTGGCATTGGAGCTCTGCAACGAGCTGGGCATCGAGGACCCGGAAATTCGCAGCCAGGTGCGCCTGGGCGCGCTCTTCAAGGACATAGGCGAGCACGACTACCTGCTCTCGAAGACTTCCGAGGGCTACCGCAACAAGCTCTCGGGCTGGCTCTCGGCCGACGACATGTGGAGCGCTGGCGTGCTGCACGACATCGGCAAGCTGCGCGTGCCGGAGGAAATTCTGCACAAACCCGGCAAGCTGACTGAGGAAGAGTTCGCGCTGATCAAGATGCACCCGGTCTATGGCGAGCAGATTCTCTATCGCTTCCCGTCGCTGCGCAAGCTCTGTCCCGCTGTGCGCGGCCACCATGAGCGCTGGGACGGCAAGGGCTATCCGGACAACCTCGAGGGCGACGAAATCCCTCTGGCGGCGCGCATCATCGCCCTGGCCGACGTGTTCGATGCCCTCTTTGCCGATCGACCTTATCGGCGCGGCATGCCTTTCGAGAAGGTGGTCAAGATCATCGAGGAGGGCGCAGGCACGCACTTTGATCCGCTGATGGTGCCGGCCTTCCTGCGGGCGGCCCAGAGCTTGAAGAAGCGCGGCCTGCTCGAGGTGGCCCAAAAGGCCAATTCGGACGCCCCCGAGAAGGCGGCTCGCGATAGCTAAGCGGGTGGCCATCCTGTCGGCCTCGGTGGGGGCCGGGCACATGCGGGCGGCCCAGGCCCTCGAGCGCCTGAGCCGCGATGCGCCTTTGAAGGTGCGCAGTCTGGACGTGCTCGAGCTCTTTCCGCGGCACTTTCAGGCGCTCTATAAAGACGCCTACCTGGAGATGGTGGGCAAGGCCCCGGTGCTGTTCGAGTGGATCTACGAGCTGACCGACCGCCCGTTTGCCGCCGACATCCTGCGGACGGCCTTCGAAGAGGCGAGCGCCATCAAGTTCTTCGCCGAGATGGAGGAATACCGGCCGGATCTGGTGTTGTGCACCCACTTCCTGCCCTCCACCTTGCTTGCCCTGAGGCGGCGCAAGAAGCTCTTTGCGGGCAAGATTTTCACGGTGGTGACCGATTTCGACGTGCATGGCATGTGGCTGGCCACCCCCTCGGACCACACATTCGTGGCGGTGGAGGAGGCACGGGCCTACCTGACCTCCTTCGGGATCGATCCGGCCAGCATCACGGTCAGCGGCATTCCAACCGACCCGGTCTTCGCCCAGAGCAAGGAGCGCTCCGAGCTGGCCGCCAGGCACGGGCTGCGCTCCGACCTGCCCACCCTGTTGATCTCCTCGGGGGGGTTCGGGGTGACCAACGTGACCGAGATTCTCGATGCCCTGGCGGGCCTGGCCGTGCCCGTGCAGGTCGTCACCGCCTGCGGACGCAACAAGACCCTGAAGGCTGATCTGGATGCCTACGCGGCTCGCCACCCCGAGCGTCACCTGCATGTTCTGGGTTTCACCGACGCGATGGACGAGTACATGGAGCTGGCCGACCTGATGGTGGGAAAACCGGGCGGGCTGACTACCTGGGAATCGTTCCAGAAGGGCCTGGCCTGGGTGGTGGTCAACCCGATCCCCGGCCAGGAAGAGCGCAACACCTACCACCTGCTCGAGGAAGGGGTGGGGATCTGGTGCTACGAGCCGCGCACCCTGGCCTTCAAGCTCGGCCGGCTCTTGCGCGACCCCGAGCAGCTGGCGGCCATGCAGGCAGCCGCTCGGCGCCTGGCGCGGCCGGATGCCGGTCACGTGATCTGGGAGAAAGCCTTCGAGGCGCTCGAGTTGGAGGGCGGGGGACAATCGCTCTCGGGCGCGAAGGCTTGTCCATGCGCCTCCTTACCTCCCTGACCCTGGCCGTGCTCATCCTGGTTGGCTCTCTGCGGGCCGAGGAGCCGTCCCTGGGAGCCCGGCTGGTGGTCTACAACCCGTCCAGTGGCCCGGTGCGTTTCATCCTGCGGGTCGAGAACCTCTCGGGCGCGCCCCTGACGGTCAGCCAGCCCACCTCCCAGTCGCACGACTTCGCCGTCACGAAGGACGGCCGCGAGCTGTGGCGCTGGTCGGCCGACAAGTTCTTCCTGCAGACCGTCACCGAGCGCGTCTTCCCGCCCGGCCAGACGACCGCGTTCGAGGGCGAGTGGGAACGTATCGATCGCGCCGGCAAGAAAGCTCCCACCGGTACTTACCAGGTGGAGGCCTGGCTGCCGGGCACCAACCTGAGGACCAGCCGCAAGTTCAGCTTGTGAAGGTTGAGCGGCGACGCTCCGCGCATAGCGCCAAAGCCAGGAATTCTGGAAAAACTTGCGCGTCGCCCTAGACGGCTCGCTTCAAAGTCACGAGAGGCTATCAAGACCACCAGGACGTCCCGTCCGGAAAGCTTGGTAGCCCGTGGAGCAGGCCTTTCGAGCCCTCGGTCAGGGCCCACGATTCCTGACCTCCTACCACCCCCCGGCTCCCAAGTTGCGTGACCCCATCAGCGCTCCCCTCGACAGCGTGATTCTGACCCGCTCGCCCGGCGGTTTGGTGGGCTCGGGGCGCGAGTTCTGGTCCCAGGGACTGCCCAACCTGGCCCTGCTCAACCAGGCTGCCCTGGCGGTCACCGCCCGCAATCTGGCCAGTCTGACGTGGGACTGGCTCAAGCGCGCCTTCCCCGAGAGCGCCGACTCGGACGAGCTGCTGCTGGAGGTCCTGCTGACCACTCTGCGAGAGCTCAGTCCCCACAGCATTTCCCATTCGCAGCGGGTAGCCCGGCTGGCTGGAGGGCTGGCCGAGGAGTTGGGCCTGGCGCGCCATGATCTGGAGCTGGCCGCCAGTTACCGCGAGGTGGGCCTGCTGGGGGTGGAGCTGGCTGCCCTGGGCGAGGACGGACGCGAAGAGCTGATCCTGGCGGGACGCATCCATGACGTGGGCAAACTGCACATCCCTCCGGGCATTCTCAGCAAGGCCGGCCCGCTGACCGAGGAGGAGTTCGCGATTGTGCGCCTGCACCCTCAGATCGGCGAGTGCATGCTCGGGCGCTTCGAGTCACTTCGCCCGTTGCTGCCAGCCGTTCGAGGCCACCACGAGCGCTGGGACGGGGGAGGCTATCCAGACGCTCTGGCGCAGGAGGAGATCCCGCTCTCGGCCCGGCTCTTGTGTCTGGCCGACTCCTATGATGCGATGACGGGCCGCCGGCCCTACCGCGAGCCCTTCAGCACGGGCGAGGCGCTGCACGAGATCGTGCTGCAGTCGGGCAAGCAGTTCGACCCCCAGCTGAGCGGGCTTTTCGTGCGCATGGTGGCCCGCTCGGGCAGCTGATCGGGCCAGGGCAGGGTTCGTTCCGATTCGGCGGATCCGGAACGACGGGCGGCGGCGGGGTGCTGGGATCGATCGCCAGGGCCTGGGAACGAGTTCGCGGTGCCGGCTGGATCCCACGCAAATTGCGGATCCCCCACGGCCAGGTGGGATATCCCACCGCCTGACCGGGGATCCGCATGAAAGCTGGGATCGCGTCAGGCTGGGCTGGCTGCACTCCCGCGCGTCGACCTGCTCAGAATTGGAACGCGCGGGACTGTAGACAATCTGTTGAACGGCGTCGCGCCATCCATCGCGGGCGCAGGCGGGGACAGCGAATTCTCCGGGTCATTGTCAAGCTGCCTTCCCCTCTGTTAGACTTGCAGCGGGGGGGACTTCTCGTGAGTCCAGAACAGTTCCACAGCGCCTTCAGCGACCTGAAAGCTGGAGTCGTCTTGCTCGACGCCGAGCGGCGCATCCGAGCCGCCAACCCGGCCTACTTCGAGCTGACGGGTCTGTCGGAGGCGGAGGTGGTCGGCAAGGACTGCGGCCATTGCCATCGTTGCTGGTCGGTCTGGGAGGGCCAGTCTGACCTGTGCCGGCATCGCTGCCCTTTCCACCACCCCGAGTTGCATGAGCCGCCGATGCCGGTGTCGCTCAATGTGCGCGGCGCCCAGCGGGGCATGGTGCAGCGGGCTTACTCGCACCAGTATTTTCCCGACGGGAGCCTGCGCGAATCACTGCTGTTCCTCTTCCCGCTGCAACAGGTCGATCCCACCCTGCGCGAGCTCAGTCGCCTGGACCGAGAGCTCCGCCTGGCCTCCGAGGTCCAAACAGAGCTCTTGCAGTTGCGCCGCGAGCCCACACCCTGCTGGGAGGTCGCTCTGGCCAGCCGGCCCTACCGCCCGGTGGGGGGCGACCTGGCAGAGACCACCGAGCGCCTGCTGTATGTGGCTGATGTCAGCGCCAAGAGCGTGCCCGCAGCCTTAACCTTGCAGTCGGTGAGCCGCGCCTTTCGCCACGAGCTTCACGGGCCTCCCGAGCGCGCCATCGCAAGGTTGAACCGTCGCCTTCTGGCCCTGCTTCCCCCGACCATGTTCGTGGCCGCGGCGGTCGTTTTTGTTCACCCCGGCGCAAGGCTGACGGTGATCCACGCGGGCCTGGAGCTGCCCTGGCTCTATCGGGCCGCCACGCGCAGATCGAATCCTCTGGAACGCCCGGGAATGGTGCTGGGCGTTGAAGCCAGAGGCGGTCACCGCGCCGTCCCGCTCCGAATCCTGCCGCGCGACCTCCTGGCGTTATGGAGTGACGGTTTCGGCGAGGCCCTCGAGGAGACGGGAGAGCCGCTTCCCTGGTTGCTGCGACGCCTGGCCGCCGCTCCTTCAGGACGGCTCCAGGCCGCGGTCGCCCAGGAGCTTTCGCAGCGAGACTACCGCGACGACGCTACGCTGCTCGCCGTTCGGCTTCAGCCTGAGGAAAAGTGCCATTCACGGTCAAGGAGGCAGATAGTGTCAGACAGCTCTACGCGCAAGCTCTTGCGCAAACGAGGTGATGGATGACGCCGGGCTCAGACCCTCCCGCTCCCGGGCGCCTGAGGGTGGATGCGTTCGTCCTCCTGGTCTTGCTGGCATTGCTGGGAGGGCCCCCCGCTGGTGCCGAGAATCGCTACTTCGCGACCCAGATCGCCGAGGAAGTCCGCTCTCGTCCGACCGACGCTGATACCCTCGACCAGCGGCTCCACTGCCTGATGGCAACCGCACGGCTGGTCCAGCCTCACCTCCCGCGCGAGGTTCGGCGGGCGCAAGCCGGCACGCTGGATGCCACCGAGCTCGACCGGAGCCTGCTCGATCTGGCCAGGCTTGCCGAGGAGCGGCGAGTGCTCCCCAGCCTGCGGCGAGTGCGTTTTCTGACCCCCCGGGGCGTTCCCGTGGTGGGGGCGCTTTTTGCGCCCGCGAGGCCCTCCGACCGCGCCCTCGTTTTCGGCCATGGAGGATTCGGGTTCAAGGAGAGCTGGCTGGACGTCATGGAGGAGGTATCGCGTCAAACCGGGTGCTGGGCGATGGCGATCGACTTCGAGGGCTGCGGGGAAAGCGGAGGTTTCAGCTCCTGGCAGGGGCGTATCGAGGACTTCTCGGCGGCGATCGAGCTGCTGGAGAGCGAGTGCGGGGTCAGCAATTTCGCGCTGGGCGGGCACAGCGGCGGCGGGGCCTACCCGGCCGTCTGCGCGGCTCTGGAAGACCCTCGGGTGAGCGTGCTGGTATTGTGGGATTGCATCTTTGATTTCTATGATACCCACCTGGCCGAGGGTGCCCCGGACCCCGGAGGCAACCCGGCCGCATTGCTAGAGAAGACTCTGATCGCCAACGAGGGAAGGCGTGTGGTGCCGACAGAAATCTTCCCCTCCCGCGGAGTGTCCGAGCACCTTGAGGAAATCTACGCGGAGCTGGATGCGACTCTGCGGCGCTATCGCCACTCTGCCGCCATGCTCGGCAAGGCCCAGCGGACAAGAAGACTGGCGGTTCTCCACGTGACGGCCGAGGATGTCCTGCGACCCGTCACACCCGGCCAGCTGGGGGAGGGCTTCGCGCTGCCTGACGCGCCCGCGGGCCCGATCCGCCGGAAGTTTCTGGGTCGGCCACTGACCTTTCGCCACTCGGGTCTGTTCAACCGCCCCCCGGGCATGTGGGAGCGTTGGAGAGGAGAGCTGGGCGAGCCGACGCGTTTCGTGGTGGTGACCGGCACCACCCATGCTTTCGAGCTTCCCGGCCGAAGACAGGCCGTCCACGAGACGGTGCAATGGCTCAAGACTCACCTTGCACCGAGAGAAAGCCGATGAACTGGCAGGTTGCCTTCATCGGCTCGAAAAAGCGGGGGCCATGGTTGTCCCGCGCCAATCGGGATTTCGGTCGGGCCGGGAGGCATTTTCAGGCCTGCCCGTAATAACCGGATGGAGCGCATGATACGAATGCTCCTGGGGCGCGGCGGTCGCCTGAGCCTGGCCCAACGTCGCAACGCCTGCCTGATCGGGCTGGCCACGACCCTGCTCTTGCTGGGCATCGTCTACTGGTCGCGGCTTCGCTCGGAGGCTCACCACTCGGTCGATCCGCTCTCTTATCTGGACACCGCCCTCACAGACGGGTTCATGGTCTATCGCAACCGTCACTTCGAGCAGGACAGCCCCTATGCCGATTCCGCCGACAAAGTGATCGTGGTCGCCGTGGACGATGAGTCTTTGCGAAGGCTGGGCTCCTGGCCCTGGCCGCGGGAAACCTTCGTTCGCCTGCTTGAGAGGCTCGAGGCCGGCCGAGCCCGTACCATCGCCATGGACATCCTTTTCCTCGAGCCCTCCCAGGAGAGCGAGCAAGACCGAGAGCTGGGCGCGAAGGTGCTCGCTACCCCCAACCTCTTCCTGGGCGTGATCCACTTTCGTAACCCCAAGGGGCAGCTTTGCATCCGCAGACCGTTCGAGTGGCTGCTCGACCCTTCCGGAAGAGAGCGCCTCTGGGCTCGCCTCGGTTTTGTGGGAGTCGACCCGGACAAGGATGGAGTGCTTCGGAACATGCCCGTCTTGCTCGACACTCCCCAGGGTCCTCTGCCGTCCCTGGCCCTGGCCGCAGCGGCTCATTACCTCGGGATCCCTTCTCAGAGTGTGCGTCTGGAGGACGAGGGCCGCACGCTGATCTTCAGGAAATCGAGGCTGCCCGTCGAGCAGGGAGCGGCTCCCATCAACTACGGCGCAGTCAAGCTGGATCGACCGCCCGAGGTCGAGGAGCAACTCGCCTATGCCGACCTGCGTCCCTATTGCGATACGATCGGTGTGGCCGAGCTCATGGAGTTGGACGACGAGACGCTCCAGGCCGCCGTTGGCAACCGGTTGGTGCTGATCGGTTTCACAGCCTTAGGCGTCTACGAGTACCATGATGTCAAGGCGACCCCTCTGGGCACCATCCAGGGGGTTTACATCCACGCCGATCTGGCTGCCTCGTTCCTGCAGGGAAAATTCATCCACCGCCTCACGTTCGGACAGTCCCAGGCGCTGGTCGCAAGCATGGGGCTGATGGTGACGCTGGTGCTGGTTCTCTTTCGCCAGACCGGGGGCGGCCTTCTGGCCGGGATCCTGGTCGGGGCCCATTACCTCACCGCGCTCTGGCTGTTTGATCAGGGCAGCCTGCTGGTGCCGGTGGTGACGCCCTGGCTTGGAATCATCCTGCCATTCCTGACCGTGTCGTGGTACCTGCACCACGTGCAGGAGCTCGAGGAGGAGGAGATCCGGAGCCTTTTCGGAGGCTATCTCTCGCCGAAAGTGGTTGAATCGCTCCTGGCTCTCAAGCACTCAGGTCAGATGGAGCTGGAGGGCCGCAAGCTCAAGCTGACCGTCCTTTACGCCGACATCCGGGGGTTCACCACCCTCTCCGAAAAGCTCGACGCGCCCAGCGTGGTTGCCATGCTCAACGACTACTTCCGTCGTATGTCCCGCATCGCAGTACGGGCCGATGCCTATATCGACAAATTTATCGGTGATTGCATGATGGTCGTCTTTTCCGCCCCCATCGCAAAGCCGGACGATGCTCAGAGAGCGGTCAAGGTGGCCCTGGAGATGCAGCAGGAGGTCTCCCGCATCTCCGCAGAGCGAAGCGCCCGGGGAGAGCCCCCGCTGATGATCGGCATCGGAATCAACACGGGGGTGATGGTTCTTGGGAACATCGGGGGAGAGGCCAAGAGGGACTATACCGTGATCGGCGACCAGGTCAACGTGGCGGCCAGGCTCTATCAGAAAGCTCAATCAGGACAGGTCCTGATCGGCCGGGCTACCTTCGAGGAGGTCGAGCAGCTGGTGGACTGCCGACCTTTGAGCCCCCTGCAGGCCAGGGGCCGCCAGGAGGCGGTTGAGGTCTACGAGGTCATCGGCCTCAAGGACCGACCAGACTGGGAATCGACGAGTCCATGAAGGGCGGCGTGGGAGGTCCCGAAGACCCTGAGGAAGAGGAGCCCCAGAAGGGATTGGAGGTCGAGCTCGACCCCTTTACGGTCCTTAAGGTTGCCGTCGTGGGCAGGAAGGGCAGGTAGCTGGTCGGATCGCTGAAGTTGCTGCCAGACATCCGTTGAGGGTCGCGAGGGTCGCCTTCGGTGCTGGTTGAGCGCACGATCAGCGGACTGGGCAGAAGATCGGGTGTCGAAAGGGGCGCGACCGCCGGCTCACGCATCATGATGGTGGCTGACTGCCCGGCCTGACAGAGGAAAATGGGGCCGAGCGGATTCCCCTCCTCGTCCAGCGCTTGATACTCGACTGCGCCCTCGCGCACTCCCAGGCGCGTGACGTAGGTCGCGCTGCCGATCTTCATGGCTTCCTTGATCAGGGTGGCCGCTTCCGGCGAGACCCGCTCGGAAGCCTGCAGCGCCGAGGCCAGGGAGATCAGGGCTCGTTGGGTCTCGAGCTGCCCTCCTGCCCTGGCCGCCGCCAGATCGGTCAGCAGGATACTCTGCCAGTCCACGGGTCCGACACCGCTCACGCCGGTGGGAACACTGGCCGTCAGAGCCTCGAAGGGGCTGCGCAGAGCCCCGATCACGGTCTGGTCGGGGACCGGGGCCTGCGCCTCCACGAAGGAATCGAAGTCGGTGCCCCGGACCGCCAGAGTGGCCGAGGGGGTGCGCACCTGGAAGTTGTTGCCCGTGGGAACCACGATGTTCACGCTCCCCACGCCCTGCTCGCCCTTGGAGACATCGGCCACCCGTACCTGGGTGATCGGGCCGAGCGTGATGACGAGCCCCTTCTCCAGATGGACGCGAGCTTTGGACTCGGCCCCGGTACGGGTCCAATCCTGCAGGCCCAGCAGGCGGGAGGCAAAAATCGGCCGCCACATGGACTCGTCGGACTGGCGGCTATCCACCTTGCCGCTCACGCGAACGACCAGCCGCGCCTCCTCGCTCCGGGCCGGGCAAAGGAGCCCCATAATGAGCAGAAGGCCTGCCAGGCGCCTCATCGCAGCGAAGCCTCCCGGGTTGCAACCAGACCCTGCATGACCTCTCGCAGAAGGGGATCGTAGCGCGTTCCAAAGCCCTCGCGCAGCCTGTCCCAGGCTTCCTCACTGCGACCCGACCGGGCCAGCTCCACCCAGTCGGCCACCACTGCCAGGATGCGAGACAGTCGCGGCTGAGCCTCACCGGCCTCGTCGTAACGATCTGTCCGGCCGCGCAGGATCGGCACCAGGTCGGCGAAGATTCCGACGCTTTCGAGCAGGGTCAGATCGACGCGATAGAGGAAGCCGGCCATGCGCAGAACCTCGGTCTCGCGCTCGCCCAGGAGAAACTCCTGTCCGAGCCGGGCGGCCAGGGAGGCCACTTGCTCGCCTTGCTCGAGCGAGCAGACCCCGCTGCGCTGCATCGAGCTTCGCAAGCCGTTCAGGACCCGCCAGCGCAAGGCCTCTACCTGCCGGGACTGACGCGACACCGAGACGGCTACGGCCGCCTGGGCTGCCAGGACCTGGACGGTGTGAACGTCCTGGTGGCTGAAGATATCCACGTGCTTGTTGACCAGCTGCAGCACGCCCGCCGGGGCTCCATCGAGGTAGAACGGGCACGAGATCAAAGAACGCGTCACAAAGCCCACCGCCTCGTCCGTCTTCTTGCTCTGGCGGGGGTCGCTCTCGGCGTCCCCGAGGCAGATCGTCTGGCGATGCAGCAAGCTGTAACCTGCCACGCTGGACTCGTCCAGGGGCAGGCGCATTCCCCTGAGTTGCTGGCCCTTGGGACCGGTCACGGCGGCAAAGCAAAG
>QWHO01000372.1 GCA_021404945.1 bacterium CPR1 | reverse complement strand
GAGGTGCTCTTGCTCGTGGGCGCGCACCTCCTGGTCGCGATCCTCGAGCACTTTGAGAGGATTGGTGCCGGAGCCGCCGCTGGTCGACAGACAACCACAGCCCTTGCCGCACACGTGGCGCGCCATCTCTTCGTCCTGGGCGCTGGCTTTGGGCATGCCGCTGGGATCAAGACCGTTGGCCTGACCGCTGGCATTGCCATTGGCCTCGCCGGGAGCATTCGGGTTGGAGTGGCTCGCAGCCTTGTCTCCGGCGCCGTCCGCCTGGCCGTTCTTTTCCGCGGGGGCACCAAAATTGGGAATGCTCCCGGTCGGCTTCTCGGTCTCGGCCTGACTCACCGTGACCCGATCTTCGATGGGCGAATGAGGCCGGGGGCCCGGGCCCTCGTCGCCCTCGACGCTCGCCTGACGCCTGAGCCCGAGGGGAGCTCCGGGATTGAAGCCGATAGGGTCCATGCCAGCCATAAAAGAACCTTCCGTCCCTTTTTTCTTATTTGCATTCTACGTCAAGCATGTTACCGGGGTATGAACCTTTCCGACCAGTTTTGCGCAGGTTCGCGGAGCCCCCGGGCAGAACCCGATGCACATGGTGCCCCGTGTCCTGGTCTTGCTGGCTCTCCTGGTGGGTATCGTGCAGGCCGGCGACTTCGATCCGCCCACGCCTCGCATCACTTTGCTCAAGCCGGCTCGTCAGCTCGAGATGGCCCCCGGCAGCCAGGCTCGCGTGGAGATGATGGGCTCGAACCTGGAGCTGTTTCGCTACGGACAGGTCATGCACGAGAGGAAAAACCAGCGTGCCTTCAAGGTGCGCCTGGAGGAGCCGTCCTCGGCCGGCGCCATGCGTTCGCTCACGGTCGAGGCGCAAGCAAATGCCGCTCCCGGGGTCTACGAGCTGCGCCTGTTCACCCCCCTGACTTCGGTCGCTCTCCCTCTGGAGCTGACCGTGGTGGTGCCCTGATGGAGCTCTGGCTGCTGGGCGTGCTGGCCGCGGCCTGGGCGGTCGAGGCCCTGATGCTGTGGTGGCTAGCCTGGCCCCGCCCGGCCCTGATCTCCCTGTTCCTGACCGGCATCAAGGCCCTGCTGCTGCTGATCGTGTTGCCCGGGGTCACGGCCGCGGGGGACAGCGTGCTGAGCACCGCTCTGTGGATCTTCATGCTCAGCGTGCTGGTGGACGGACCGGGCCTGAGCTTGAGCCGTCCCCGCCGCTCGCCAGGCGAGGTGCTGCGAGCTTGCCTGGCCATCGACCTGGCCTATGCACTGGTGCTGGTGCTCATGGCCGGGGGCCTGATGCTGGGGGTGGGTGCCTGAGCATGCTGGGCCGACTGAACCCCTTTGCCGGCGGGCAGGACCCGCCCGAGCGCCAGAATGAGGCTCAGGCTCTGCGCCTGGAGCTGGAGGAGGCCCAGCGCCAGCTGGAAGTCGCTCGCCGCGAGCTGGAGACGTTTCGCTTCACGGCCAGCCGCTCCCAGCAGGAGCAGGCCGAGGAGCGGATCGAGCAGCTCTTCAGCGAGCTGGCCACCCCGGTGGCCCAGTTCTCCGTGCAGCGCGCTCTCAACCGACAGGAGGTGGAGCTCAAGCAGCGCGATCTCCTGGCCGTGACCGCCCGGCTGGTGCAGGCCCTGGAGACGGCCGGACTCACGCTGGAGGGTGAGCCAGGCGACGAGCTCGAGTTCAGCCCCGACCACCACCAGCCGCTCAGCCTGGAGGAGACCCTCAAGCCGGGCCAGCCGGTGCGCCTTCGCTTCCCGGGGGTTTCTTATCGAGGGCGCTGGCTGAAGAGGGCCATGGTGGAGAAACTCTCGTGAGCGGCCGGCTGGCGCTCGACTTCGGCACCTCCAACACGGTGCTGGCCAGGTGGGACGATGTCTCGCGCAGCGCTTCCACGGTGCTGGTGCCCGACTATGGGGGCCCGCTCGGCCCCGATCTACCCCCCGTGGTGCCCTCGCTCATCCACTACGAGCCCGAGCAACGGCGCTGGCTGGGCCGCCAGGTGCTGCAGCAGAACCTCTACAGCTCGCCCCGCACTTTCCGCTGGATGAAGCGCTACATCGCCAACCGCTCTCCCCTCAAGCTCAAGCTGGAGGACCGGGAGGTCTCGCCGGTCGAAGCCGGACGCGACTTCCTCAGCACCCTGCTGGCCATGGCCGTGGCCGAGCTGGGCTCGCCCGAGGAGGAGGTCGCCTTCACCCTCCCGGTGGAGTGTTTCGAGCACTATGAGGAGTGGCTCGGCAGCGTGGCCGAAGCCGCCGGCATCCATCGCTTCCGCTTCATCGACGAGCCCTCGGCCGCGGCCCTGGGCTACGGCTCTCACATCCAGGCGGGGGATGTCTACCTCATTTTCGATCTGGGCGGCGGCACACTCGATGTCTCCACCGTCAAGGTGGAAGACCAGGATCAGGGCGGCTGGCGCCGCTGCCGGGTGTTGGGCAAAGCCGGCGCCGACCTGGGTGGAGCCACTTTCGACCAGTGGCTCTTCGAGGAGGTCCTGCGCCAGAACCAGCTCAAAGACTACGACGAGGAGGTAAGGCGGCTCAGCCGGGCTCTCCTGGTCGAGTGCGAGCGGGCCAAGGAGCGGCTCTCCTTCCACCCCGAGGCCGAGATCTCGCTGATGAACCCCGACACCGGGGGGCTGGTCTCGGCCCGCTTCAGCCAGGCTGACTTCGAGCGCCTGCTGGACGAAAAGGAAGCCTTCCGCATCATCGACCAGACCCTGCGCCGGGCTCTTCGCGGAGCCCACGAGCGCGGCTTTGACGAAGAGAGCATCAAGAGCGTCTTGCTGGTGGGCGGAAGCACACTGATTCCGGCCGTGCAGCGCACTCTTCACCGCATCTTCGGACGCGAGAAGGTGCTGCTCGATCGTCCCATCGACGCCGTGGCCCGGGGAGCGGCCGCCTTTGTCTCGGGCACAGACTTTTACGACCACATCCAACATGACTATGGCATCCGCCACGTCAACGCCTCGGGCAGCTATGACTATCGCGTCATCGTGCCCCGGGGCACGGCCTACCCGACGAGCGAGCCGGTGGCGCGCCTGGTCATCAAGGGCTTCTACGACGGCCAGACCCACCTGGGCCTGGCTCTCTTCGAGTTGGGCGAGTCGCGCAAGCGCACCGCCGCCGCTGGAGGGCCCATCGAGCTGGTCTTCGACGGCACCGGTGCAGCCCGGTTGCGGCCGGTCTCGGTCGACGACGAGGAGCGCCGCTCGATGTTCTGGATGAACGAGAACCAGCCCACCTTCCTGGAGGCCCACCCGCCGGCAAAAAAGGGGGAGCCACGCTTCGAGGCGCTCTTTTCGGTGGACGGCAACAAACGTTTGCTCCTGACCGCCCGCGACCTGTTGACCGGGAAGCTGGTCTACCGGGATTATCCGGTCGTCAAACTGAGCTGAGCGCGATCTCGCTCGAACAAGTTTTTTCGTTTCCAGATCAGAAAGTTCACACGGTTTGCAAAACGGCAACATCGTGGCGACCAAATCGGACCCGCCGGGCTGGTATCCTGAAGCCAGAAGAGAGCGAAAGGACGCCCATGCATGAACGAAAAGCTTCTGGCAAGCGGTCTTGAGAGCGGACACCTTCAGAGTTTTCCCAATCTGGTGTTGGAGCGCCTGGCCAACTTGATCGGTCAGTTGGAAGCGTAGCCTGCGTTGAGGAAGAGCCCGGCCTGAGGCCGGGCTTTTTCATTTCTGCGAAGAGCGGATCATGGCCATCAGGTACTTGCCCAACAGCCGGATCTGCTCGGCCGATGGATCGGTGAAGCGCAGACTGCTGACCCAGACGTCCCCGCTCTGGTGCTCGCAGCGCAGGCAGGAGGAGGATAGCATGAGCGAGTTGAGGTTGAAGGCCGGGCCCAGGCTGACGCGATAAGTCTGGCCCTGCTTCAGGCGAGAGTCGGTCTGCAAGAGCACTCCGCCCACCCCCACGTTGAGGGCGCGCGCGCCTCCCACGAACTCATCGCCGGGGATGGCCACCGAGGCGGGCAGGTCGCCCGGCACCCGAATGGCACTTCGTTTCTGAGCCAGCATGCGCTCTTCGAAGCCGAGCTCGCGCAGCACCGCCTTCACCCAGGAGCTACGCAGGTTGGCGGGGGTATCCTCGTAGCGCACTCCCACCGTGGTGTGGGGAGCGTTGCTGCTCTTGCGAGTCCAGATCACCCGGCAACGCACGCGGTGATTCTTGACCCCGGCTACCTTGTGGGGATACTCGACGTGCACCTCGGCCTTCTTGTCGATCGCATGCCGAGTGCGAAAGCGCAGACCGTCCACTCCCATTTCGACCACCACCGCGTCATGGGGCTTACGACCGGGTTGCAGCAGCTGCACCGGAATGTAGCAGCGCAGGCGGACGAGTCGACGGCGCTCTTCTTCCGGCAGGCCCGCGCGCCCCGGCAGGAGGCCCTGGATGGTTTCCAGCAATTGGCGAAGGTTCATTGGCAGGGCAGTTCGGGTCGCTCCAGCGGGGCACCTCTCGTCAGGAGCGAGGGGATGGCCGGGGACGCTGAGGACTGGCAGTCTGCGACTGGGTGGGGGACGGGGTGGGCATGGGCACGCGCACCGGAATGACCTCCACCTCGACCACGTCGTCTTCGTCGGAGACCAGCACAACGCCCTCGGGCATTGCCAGCGCCACGCTGCGACGGGTGACCTCGGAGACCTCCCCGAAGTCGATGGCCGCAGTGGGGACGCTATTGGGCTTGCGCACTCCCGGCCCGGTGCGCACCGAGACAAACTGAGGGATGACGTGGATCGAGTGACGCACTCCTGGCCTGGGGGTGACCGTCACGTTGGCAACCGAAACCGGCACTCCCACGCTGGCCGAGATCGACTGCAACTCGACCGAGGCCAGCACTTTGTGGGCGCCGGTCACGGAAACCCTGGGTACCAGACGACTATTCTCGTCCACCGGGAGAAGGTCGCGCACGTTCATGGTGAAACTCTGCTGCTCGGCTGCAAGTACGATCTCGCCACGCACTCGATGCACGTCTTTGACGGCCGACTCGGGGCCGGTCACCTTGACGGTGGCCGGATCCACGGCCACGTTGCCCACGACCATTCCGCTGGCAGGCTTGCCGTTGAGGATGATCTCGACGGGTACCGTGCGACTGTCCTTGCGGCTCAGCGAAAGGGTGACCTGGGCCGGCTCGGTGGCGATCAGCTCGACCCCGCCGGGAGGGATGACGCGCACCTGGCGAGGGTAGAGCCCGGGGCTCAATCCGGTCACATCCACTCTGGCCCGCACGAAGTTCTCGGGCATCTGATCGAGATCGCGGGCCTCGCCCCGAATGGTGACTCGCACGTTGCTGGGCTTGTTGTCCACCTCGATCTCCGGGCCCAGGCCTTCCACCTCGAGCGGCACCGCCAGCGTCAGCTGCATGCGCACCGAGCCGGGCCCCTGCGAGATTTTGACGAAGGACCAGAGGACGACGGAAACCACGATGGCCAGAATCTTCAGCCCCGTGTTCTCGCGGAAAAAGCGCATGGCTGAACCGGGCTCAACCATTGGGCTGCTTCCCCAGCAACTGACGGATATTCACTTTGGTGGTCTCGGGGATGTTCAGAAGATGGCGGGCCAGAGCTTTGCGGACATCGGCCTCTTCGGTCATGGCACGGCCCAACTCGCGATCATGAGCGATGCGCGCCTCGCCGGTCTCTTCCGACACGACCAGCACCACCGCATCGGTCTGCTCAGCGATGCCCAGCGCGGCCCGATGGCGAGTACCGAACTTTGGGTTGACGGCGGCATCCGAGAGGGGCAGGTAGCACTGAGCAGCCACGATGTCGGAGCCGCGCAGGATGACGGCCCCGTCGTGCAGCGGGGATGCGGGATTGAAAATGCTCTGCAACAGCTTGGAGGAGACCCGTCCGTCGATGGCCTGGCCATTCTCAATGAACTCTTGCAGGCCGGTCTCGCGCTCGAGCACGATCAGGGCGCCCTGGCGCAGCTGGCCCAGGGCTGAGGCGGCGTAAGCCAGCTCGTCGATCAGCTTGCCCAGCTCTTCCTTGCCCATCTTGTTGAGAGCCGAGCTGGGCAAGATGCCCTGCTGACCAAGCCGCATGAGCGCGCGGCGCAACTCGGGCTGGAAGATGACTGGAAGGGCCACCGCCACCGAGACCAGGAAGCCCTGCAGCAACCAGATGGTGGTGGGAAGCCGGGCCGTGTGTGCGATCAAGAGCAGGGCCAACAGGAACAGCACACCCTGCATGATCTGCACCCCTCGCGTACCTTTGAGGGCCAGCAGCAGATAGTAGAGCCCCACCGAAACAAAGGCGACATCGAGGAAGTCGCGCCATCCGAACTGACTGACGAATTGTACCAGGATACCCAAGAGGTCCAGCTCCCGCCTGAGA
>QWHO01000371.1 GCA_021404945.1 bacterium CPR1 | reverse complement strand
CAGCCCCACGACGTGGCCAGGCTTTCCGACACGGTCGCCATGATGGGCGGCAAGCAAGACGGCAAGTCGGGCATGAAGATCGCCAACGCCTTTGCGCAGGCCGCCGACTTCCTGATCAGCAAGCCGGGGTCCAGCGTGGGTGAGGTGGCCGAGCTGGCCATGACCGTGCGCCAGCGCATGCCAGGCGAGAGCGGCGATGACACCGATGCTCGCCTGGGCGTGTTCACCACCGGCCTTGCGATGATGAAGAACGTGCCCGGGCTGGGCGCCGCCGGCATCGGCACCATGCTTGCAAAGGCGGCCCTGGGCCCACCGCCCCGCCAGGGGCAGGATATGATCAACGCCTTTAACACCATGGGCTCCAATCTGCTCAATGGCCGGGCCAGCTTGAACCTCTTAACCGACCGCACCCAGCGCCCCACAGACCCCCGCAACCAGCAGCAGGCGCAGAACGGCGAGATACTGCTCGATGCCGGAGGTCGCGAGGTGGCTCCCATCCAGCCTGTCGCCGAGGGCGACCAGCAGGGTGATACGGACGGCCAGGGAGAGGGCCAGAACCAGAACGGCCAGGATCAGGGTAAGAATGAGCAGGAACAGAAGGCGCCGCGGCGCGGACCTGAGCGCACGCCCATCCCTCGCCAGCTCATTCCCCGCAACCTGCGTCGGTAGGAAGCCCGCGGCAGGGGTCAGAAGCCCCCATCTTGCAACCTTACGTGGGGCGCTTTGCGCCGTCTCCCACCGGGCCTCTGCATGAGGGCTCGCTGGTGGCCGCCCTGGCCAGCTGGCTGGATGCGCGTTTCCACGAGGGCCGCTGGCTGGTGCGCATCGAGGACGTGGATGGCCCGCGCTGCTCTCCGGCCCACACGAGCACGATTCTCGGTCAGCTCCGGAGACTCGGTCTTGATTGGGACGGAGAGCCGGTCTACCAGTCCGAGCGCGGCGCTCTCTACCGCCAGGCCCTGGAGGAGTTGTCCAGCCGTGGCTGGACTTACCCTTGCGGTTGCACCCGCAAAGAGGTGCCGGGAATCTACCCGCGCACCTGTGCCTCCGGCTTGAACGGCAAGACGGCACGTTCCACGCGCCTTCGGACCAGCCGGGGAGAGGAAGAGATCGTGCTCGATTGGCACGACCGCTGGCTCGGCCCCCAGCGTCAGAACCTCACCCGCGAGGTGGGCGATTTCGTGCTGCGCCGGGCCGACGGCATCTGGGCCTACCAGCTGGCCGTAGTGGTGGATGACGCCGAGCAGCAGGTGACCCATGTGGTGCGGGGCCAGGACCTGGTAGACAACACTCCCCGCCAGCTTCACCTGCAGCGACTGCTAGGCTATCCCCACCCCGCCTACTTGCACACGCCCCTGGTGCTGGCCGCAGACGGGCAGAAGCTTTCCAAGCAGACGGGGGCGACGGCGCTGGACCTGAGTGACCCCGTGGGGGCGCTGCAGCGAGCCGCCCGGGTGCTGGGGTTGCCGCCGATTCCTGGCTCGAAGCCCGCGGTGTGGCTGGAGCAGGCGGCGCGGGTCTGGCCTGGATAGCGAGCGGGGTTGGCAACGGGATGGCCGTTCAGCTGCCTCTGCAGCTCGCGGTTCCCGCCAAAAGACTCGGCTCAGAATCTCAGGCTTTGGATCGGCACCTTCGGATCGGAATTGATTCGCTGAAGCGGGCCGGAGCCTCCCGACGAGATCGACCAGAATCCGTCGAAAACGATCAGGATGTCGGCCTTTGCATCCCCGTCAAAATAGCCCACGCCCATGTTCGAAACGGGTACGTCCCGCACCTGATTGACTTTCTGCAGCGGAGTCTTGCCGTTGTCGGAGAGCAACCACTCGTGGCCAAGCTCGGTCAGAACGTCGGCCCTGCCATCGCCGTTGAAGTCCCCGAAGCGCAAACGAGACAGCTGGCTCCCCTGGACGGAATTCCACGTCGTCAGAGGCTGGGTGCCTCTCAGGGAGACTTTCCATACCCCATTGTGTACGGTGAAGACATCGGCCCTGCCGTCGCCGTCAAAGTCCGCCAGGGCTACCTGATCGGTCTTGAGCTCCGATTTCTGAAGCATTTTCCAGGGTCGAAAATGTCTGTCCGACCGTAGCCGTCGAGGTCGGCGAAGCGCAGAAGGCGAGGAATCTCCTTCATTGAGTTCCACTGGCTCAGGGGACCGACCCCCCCCAGCGAAACGCGCCAGGTTCCTCCAGTGGGAACGGCCAGGATGTCGGTCCTGCCATCGCCATTAAAGTCGCCGAACCCCAACTGGTCGATTTTGAGTTGCGAGCTCCTGTTCACCTCGCTATAGGTCTTGCTACCGCTGTAGCTGACCAGCCAGCGCCCATTCTTGATGGCAAGAACATCGGTGACGCCGTCGCCATTCAAATCGACCCCACCCTCCAGGGCAACCTTCTTCCCGGGTCTATCGAGAGCCGGACCCGGAACGCTGACCCCGCTCTCGGAGGCCCAACGGCGCAAGGTTGTCTCGACCTGATCGAGCGATGCCGGGGTGATGCGGGAGACTTTGGAGAGGGTTTTGACCGGCCGTCTGGTCTTGAGGTCGAGTTGCACGACTGCCAGGCAGATCAAATCGGACTCTGTGATGCCCAAACTCTCTCGACAAATCTTGGCCTGGACTGGCTGATCGAAGTGCATGGTGGCCAGAAGCAGTTGGGTCAGTCCGATCCTCTTGCGTGTGTCGTTGAGGTGGTTCACCACGGCTTGCTCGTCGGCATGGATGGGGTTGGAGGTCGGACCCACCACCAGAACCATCGTCTGCTCGGGCCGCAACGGGGGAGCGCCCAACAGGGGCAAGGCGAGAAGAACCACCAGGAGCCAGAATTTGGTCTTCATGGATGGACGTCCCTTTCCACCGCATACGATGCAACCCTCCAAGGCGTTGGCCGCAACTGAAGCCAACAGCCGTGGGACAGCCAGCCTTTACCGGGAAGGGCCCCGAGAGCGTCGCTCCGTCGGAGACTTTCGTCTGCACGGCCTGCCCGACGTAGCGAAAGGGCATGCGTCTGGCTTTGATGCTGGCAATATCTCGCGAAACACGGCTCTTCAGGCCGTGCGGCTGAGCAGAAAACCGGCCATGGCTGAGGCGATCAGATCCCCTTTGAGGGCCTCGGCGCGGCGCAGCAGGTCGGTCTGCTCGTTGCCCTCCACCAGCTGGCTCAGGCGCAGCAGGACGCGGGTTTGCAGGTTCGGCTCGCGGTTGTGCTCCAGGGCCGCACGCAAAGCCCTGACGGCGTCCTCCCGACGTCCCAGCGTCTCCAGCGTCACTCCCTTGCGATAGAGCAGGGGAGGCAAGAGCGGCGCCTCGGCCAGCGCCTTGTCCGCCTCGCGCAGGGCCTGATCGGCAGGCATGTGCTCCAGATCCATCAGCGTCGCCCACACATCGTGGCTCAGCCGTCCCTCGGCCAGCTCGGTGGCCAGCCAGGCGTCGTTGCGCGAGTGGAACCAGCCCGGTGCCAGGCGCTCCACCTCGGCGTAGTGCTCCAGGGCCTCGCGATAGCGCTTGAGGTAGACCAGAGTGAGGCCGGCCATGAATCGGCAGTCGGGCTCGCATTGATCCGCCTTCTGAGCCTGCAAGAAGCACTCGAGCGCCTCCCCGAAGCGGCCCTCCCCGGCCAGAGACTTTCCTCGCTCATTGAGACGACGCGATTCGCCCAGGCTGGCCTTGTTGCGTCGAAAGCCGAACTGCACTCGGGCGTCGCTCTGGTATTTCAGGTCGCAAAGCTCGACCTCCTGATCGTTGACCGTTGCCAGGATGCGCAGCAGGGGCTCGCTCTGGACCAGGTCGGCTGCCCGGCGCCAGGTCTCCGAGCCGCTCAGGGAAGCCACCAACAGCGCATACTCGCGGGCCTTGTCGCGCCGATCGCGGTAGCGCTCGAGCTCGTAGAGCTCGCAATAGTAGCGGGCCATCCCTTCGCGATCGTCGCGCTGACGGCAAAGCTCCACGGCCTTCAGGGTGGCTTGCTCGGCCTGGTCGAGCTCGGCCAGGTGAAAATGGCAGGCGGCCAGCGAGCCGAGCGTGCAGGGCATGAGCTGGTCGGCCCCCGGTCCGCTCAGGCTTTTTTTGTCCTGGTATAGTTTCAGCAGGTCGTCTCTGGCGGCCGTGAATTCGCCGTGGTCCATCCTGAGCTGGGCGCGCTGCAGACGAACCTGCCATTGGCGCAGAGGATTCTCCTCATCGGTGCCCTGCAACAGCTCGAGCAGGCTGGTATCGTTCAGTCGCTCGGCGAAAAAGCGTGCGACGGCCACCAGACCATTGCCGTATCGCTGGATTTTCTCGCGGTCGTGGCGCACCGAGTCGGGGGCGCGGCGCCAGTCAGGGAAGGCCTGCAAGATGGCCTGGCGGTTCTTGCGGCACAGCTCGGCGAAGGTGTCAGCATCGCCTTTCGCGACGGCGGCGAAAAGCTGCTCGCGCAGGTCGGGCTTCTTGCCGAAAAGTTTGAAGAACAAGGCAGGCGAATTTTGCTATAGGCCCTGGGAACCCCTCTCGCGAAGGCGCGGGATGGATGCCGACGCCATGATCGTGGGTGCGGGCCTGGCCGGGCTGTGAGCTTTCCGACCGGGGCAAGCGCGCCTGCTCGGTAGAGACCTCCAGGGTCGGGCGGCCGGACCGAGAATCTTCGCGCATGATGGTGACAGCCCTGGCGTTCTTCGGTCCCCTGCTGGCCGCTGGCCATGAGGACGGCCGGGTCAGGCTCTGGCCCGTGTCGGGCGGATCGGTCCGGGAGTGGAGCCTGGGGGCTACCGTGGAGGCTCTTTTCAGCCACCAGGACGCCCTCTGGGCGCTGACCGAGGGTCGGTTGGCAGCTCTCGACGGGCCCATGCTCGAGGTCGATCCGGCCTTCGTGATGCTGTCGCACCGGGGCGAGGAGCTGCTCCTGGCCGGGCCGGAGCGGGCCGCCCTTTATGTCTATGACGGCGTCTGGCGTCGGCAGGCCGACTTTTCCCTGCGCGGCCCGGTCGAGGACGTCGATCTCGCGCCCGATGGGAGGCTCCTTCTGGCGGTGCGCGAGCGCAAGCAGGTGGACATCTACGACCGGGGCGGGCAGTTGATCTCGAGCTGGACGCGCCCGCGGTGCCAGGAGCTCGCGGCGCGCTTTGCGCCCGGGGGGAACAAGCGCGTGGCGGCCGGACTGAGGGGCAGCTACGATCTGCAATTGCTCGACAGCCGTTCGGGACGCCCTCAGCGCGAGCACTGGCGGGGCTCGGCCTGGCTCGGTCCGGTGGCAGTTAGCTCGGACGGAGAGCGCTTGGTAGCCCGCGACAGGGGAGACGAGCTGCGAGTCTACGATCTGGTGGCCGGGCGCGTGCTATACTATGGGCAGCCCGAGCTCGACCCCTCCAGCGCGCACACCCTGGCCGGGATGAGCCGCGTCCCTGCGGCCGTGGCCCCGGTGGGGCCGGGCCGGGCCCGGGTGTCCCGCTGGGTGCGTCCTGGCCTGAGCGAGGGAACCATCACCGCGCTGGCCGTCGGGGGGGACCGGGTGGCCGGCGGGACGCGTCGAGGAGTCGTTTTCCTGGGTGACGTCGGGAGCGGGGCGATGGAGCGCCTCGAGGAGGGCGGGCGGACTCTCCTGGCCCCTCCGGGTGGAGAGATCATCCTTACGGCCGGGGTGCGAGGAACGGGCTGGAACGCTCCGCTGCTGCACGTGCTCGAGCCCCGGGGCCAGCTGCTCAGCCTGAACATCGACGACGGCACCCTGCGCCGCTGGCCGCGGCCGCTGAAGGTGAGCGCGCCGCCGCGCGATCCGTATCACCCTTACGCCAGGCTCTGCCTGCGTCAGGAGCGGGCCTATCTCTTCGAGGCGCTGCCCAAAGGAAGGGATGGCGGCCAGCTGAGCGTCTTCGAGCTGGGCAGCGGCCGCCGACTGGAGCAGCGCGCTCTGCCGGGCTGGCGCCTGGTCGAGTTGGAGGACGGCTCTTCCTGGCTGGCCTGGCACCGCGACCACCAGGCGGTGCTCTCCCGGTTCCACTTCGACAGCCTGGAGTGCTCGGAGGAGCGGGTGCTGCCCTGGTTATGGAGTCTGGGCGAGTTGTGGGCCGGAGGCATGCGGGTCTTGCTGCGTCCCAACCAGGACGGTCACTCTCCTGCAGTCTACGATGTGGCCAGCGGCGAGACATGCGCTCTCGGCGGCGCTCACCACACCGTCCTGTACCCGAGCCTCGATGGCCTCCATTTCGGGGTAGGCAACTCGGAGGAGTGGACCGTTTACCAGGGCTTTCAGCCGGTGGTCAGCGGCCGCCAGCCCCCGCTGGGCGGCCACGCTGTGTTCCTTCCCGAGGACGACCTCCTGATCAGCTCGTGCCCGAGCACCGGACGCATTCGGGCCCACCACCTCGACGGGCGGCCGCGTGCCGAGCTCATGGGGCATGCCGAGTTGATCGTGGGAATCCTTCCCTCGAGCGATCGGAGCTTCGTGACCACCTGGGACCGCGCGGGAGTCTTCCGCCGCTGGCGCCTTGAAGGTGCCGGGCACTGAGCAGGTCCATTCTCCCGTCTCCAGCTCAATTCTCGCGCCGTCCTTCCAGCTCCCAGATTTGAATTCTCTTACATATCTGGCGGGAACCCCGCCTCTACGCGGTTGGGCTTGCTGTTCCCCCCCGCTCTCCTGGCCGGGCAGGAAATTGAACAATTTACGGCGAACAGGCGATCTAACCCATGCGGAGGATGTTGCCCCGTGAAGACCCGAGTCTTGAGTGCCTGTTTCCTGCTCGCCCTGGCCCTGCCCTCAGTGGCCCAGGCACCCGCCGAGACGCCCTCTGCCGCTCCTCCGGCTCAGCCAAAACAGGCCCAGACCGACTATCGCTACTACAAGGTCACCGACAGCGACACTGTTGACACCATCTGCATGCTCAACAACTGCGATGCCCGCACCTTGTTGTCGCTCAATCCCCAGCTGAAGCTGCGCCGGCCGCAAGAGCTGGGAGTGCTGTTCGTCCCCTGTCCCCCGCCGCCGCCTCCCCGCAAGCGCAAAGCCAAACCGGTCGAGGTGGTGGAGGCAGAGCGCATCGACGCCAACACCCCGGACGACCTGACCGACGACGAGATCGCCCTCTTGATCGAGCAGGCAGTGGGCAAGAACGCGGGCCGGGGTCCGGTGGGCGCGGCCTTCCCGCAGCATCGCAACCTGTTCTACGGCAGCGACGGGCGCGTGGTGGAGATCCCCAGCGCGGCCCCTCCGCCTCCGCCGCCTTCGGCGAGTAAGGACCGGAGGCGCACGCTGGCTTCGCGCCGGGGTCGGGCTATCGGCGGCCTGTTGGGCACTGCCAGACGCTACATGGGCGTCCCTTATGTGTGGGGGGGTGAAGATCCCACCGGCTTTGATTGCTCGGGATTTCTCCAGCATGTCTACGCTCGCCATGGCGTCATGCTGCCGCGCACGGCCGACCTGCAGTTCAACGTGGGCATGAAGGTGGGTCGGGGCAAGGAGCAACCGGGCGACATGGTTTTCTTTGAGACCTACTGTCCCGGTCCGTCCCATTGCGGCATCTACGTCGGGCGGGGCTACTTCATCCACGCTTCCTCCTCACGCGGAGTCACCATCGCCAACCTGAGCGAGGACTTCTTTGCCAGCCGCTACCTGGGTGCCAAGCGGGTGATCGGCGGGAACCGACGCCGCTGAATCGGCGCCGCTTCTTGCTCGGTACGGCGGCCCTGGGAGCCACCGTTTCGCTTCCCGCCGGGGCCGATGAGTTGGTCCCACTGCGCATTCATTGCTCTGACGGCTCCCAGGCCGAGCAACTGAAGATTGTGGCCGACCTGCAGGGCCTGGGGAGCGGGCCCAGGCTGCCCCCGGCCGAGCGGATCGAGGCTGCACGGCGCTGGCTGGCCGGCCAGGAGACCTCCGCCGGTGAGTGGCTTGATGTACCGAATGGGCCCAGAGTGCGCGTCATCCGGCACCCCACCCCTCGCGGAGCTCTGTTGCAACTGCACGGTGGTGGCTGGTGCGTGGGCGCGGCCACCAGCGGCGAGGAGCAGCTGGCCCGGCTCTCGCAGGCCACCGCCCTGACGGTGGTCAGCGTGGACTACCGCCTGGCTCCCGAGCACCCCTACCCGGCCGGACCCGACGATTGCTTGAAGGCTGCCCTCTGGCTGCTCGAGAGCGAGCTCGGGCAAGGTCAGCTCTACCTGCGCGGCTCCTCCGCCGGAGCCCACCTGGCGGCCTCCACCCTGGTGGGCCTGGGAGCCCGGGCGGCCCGTTTCGCGGGCGTGGTGCTCTATTACGGGGTCTACGATCTGGCCGGCACACCCTCGCGGCTGCTGGCCAGCGATGCTGAGCATCCCGACCTGACCCCCACGTCCATGGAGGAATACACGCTCTGGTTCCTGCCCCAATGTGCTGACCGCCGTCAGGCCGGGATCTCCCCATGATCTATCCGCAAGCTCCCCACGGGTTTGACGGCTATCCCAGCGAGATGGCCCGCGACGCGCAGGCGCGGGAGGGCGCCTTTCTCAGCTCTTCGGGGTCTCGACTTCCCAGTCGCGCTTGCGCAACTTGAGCCGCACCCCTCCCACCACCATCTGGCCGTCTTTCTCGCCGATGGCGGTGGTCTCGCCGGCGCCGGCGGCGGCCCGGGCCATGGCCAGCAGCGAGCCCGAGGCCGGGGCGGGAAGCTGCTCCAGGCTCCGCAGAGTCGAGCGGATCAGCTCGATGTCCTCGTTGTATGACTCTGAGCGGGCCAGCTGTTCGTCCAGGCGCTGGCACAGGGCGGTCACCTCGGGGGTGGCGTAGAGTGCTCCGATGGCCTGCAGGGCGGCCTGCCCCGAGCGCGAGGCACTGCGCGGGTTAATGGATGCGGCTGCTTCGGTCATGCGCTCGGCCACGACGCTGGCCGAAGGGCGGGGAAACTCGGCCAGGGCCAGGGTGGCCACCCGGCACACTTCGAACTGGGCCAGGTAAGTGCTGCTCTGGCTGGCAGCAGCCAGGGCCATGGAGGCCACTGGCTCGTGCTCGAGCTGGCCCTTGAATTGCGACAGGGCCAGGGTGGCCACCTCGCTCTTGTCGATGGGGCTGGGCGGATAGAGACTCAGTTTCTGGTTGACCCGGTTGAAGACCGAGAGCGCGTCCGTCTTGCCGGCGTCGAGGTCTTCCAACACCGAGCGGGCGACCATCAAACAGAGCTTGTAGTCACTGGATTTCTCCAGCATTTCCAGGGCTACCCTGGAGACCGCCGCCTGCTCGGGTTTCTGGGAGGCTTCCTGCAAGAGCTCGGTGGCTCGAGTGTAGCCGGCCTGCAGGCCTGCTACCCGGTCGAGTCGGCTGAGGTAGCCTTCCGGGGCGGCTGGAGCGGGGGTCGGCCCCTGACTGATCGAGGTGAGGGCCTCCTTGTAGAGGCGCGCATCCTGGTTGTGGGTGCGGTTGAAGGTGGACTGCTGCAGCGCCTGGCCAGCCTCGGGATGCTGGCTCAAGGCACGGCAGGCGAGCTCGCCGATCTTGGCGTGGTCGGCCTGAAAGCGCTCGCAGGCGCTCATCATTCCCAGCGCCAGAGGAGCGAGCTGGCCGTGCTCGAACGGCTCGGGCTGCTTGAGCGCGGCGCGGTAGAGAGCCCACTCCGAGTCGTAGCCGGTCACCGCCGCCCCGACCTGGATGCAGAAGCCCGCCGCCACCTGGCAGGCGGTGCGCTCGGAGAGAGCTTCCATGGCGGCCCGACTCAGCGTGACCTTGGCTTTCGTGTCCTTACCGAAGTCGGACATCCGCAGGGCCTGGGCGTAGAGCTCGCAGCTCTCGACGGATTTGTTTGGCTCCTTCTGGTAGCGATCAGACAGCTCGCCCAGCATCGAGCGCGTGGCCGGGTCAGGAGCGACCAGTTGCATCCTCTGGGCAAGTATTGCCAGATCGCGGTGGAGGACGTTCATGCCGGGAGTCTACCTGGGGGCCCTCAAAGAAGGCTAAATCTGGGTCTCGATCAGCGAGCAGGTCTCGCTGGTAGGGTCGAAGACCAGCCTCAGCCTTCCCGCTTCCAGGGCTGCTCTCATGGTGGCGACTTTGTCGGCCACCGGGGTCAGCTCGGTGCCGTCCCGGGAGGCGATCTCCTCGAGTAGTCCCTGAAGCGCCTCGGAGCTGAGCTGTCGAAAGGGGATCTCCATTCGATCCCTTTTGGCGCAGGAGTTGGATCGGCCTGCAAGGTATTTCCGGGCATGCCAAGAGCAGTCTGGAACGGGCAGGTGATCGCAGAGAGCCAGGACACGGTCGTGCTGGAAGGAAATCACTACTTCCCGCCCGAGAGCGTCAAGGCCGAGTTTCTGCGCCCGAGCTCGCATACCACCACCTGTTTCTGGAAGGGAACAGCCCACTACCACGACCTGGAGGTGGGGGGCAAATCCAATCCTCAGTCTGTCTGGTACTACCCCGACCCCAAGCCGGCCGCGGCTGAGATCCGCGGCCGTATGGCCTTCTGGAAAGGTGTCACGGTCAGCTGAATGGCCTCTGCGATGTACAAGACCATCCTGGTGCCGCTGGACGGCTCGGGCCTGGCAGAGCTGGCCGCCGTGCACGCCGCCGAGCTTTCGCGCCTGGCCTCGGCCCGGCTCGTCTTCGTGCGCGTCGTGCCCTCTGGCAAAGAAGTCCGTCGTGCGGCTGACTACCTCTTCCGGGTCAACCAGGAAGCCCACTACGAGGGATTGCGCACCGATGGAATGGTCAAGAAGGGCGACCCCGCCGAGCAGATCGTGCTGGCGGCGGCCGACACGGGAGCCAATATGATCGTGCTCAGCTCCCACGGCCGTACCGGCATCTCGCGCCAGGTCTTCGGCAGCGTGGCCGAGGCCGTGGTGCGGATGGCCCCCTGCCCGGTGATGGTGGTCAAGGCCCCGCCCGTGCCCCCTGACGAAGAGCGCCGCCAGACCGCCTGATCAGCGCGAGGAGCGCAGCCGGAACCCCCCTCAACCTGTTGGGATGTCGCGCCGCCGGAAAACGGTGTGGACGAGATTTCCTGCTGCGACTCAGCTCTTTTTCCGCGAGGAGGAGCGCTTGCTGGGCGGGCTGGTTTTGGGAGCGGCCTTGCTCTTGGGAGCGGCTTTGGCTTTGGGGGCCGCCTTGGGAGGCGCCTTTTCCTTCCTGGCGGCAGCCCGGGTGGGCTTGACCGGAGTGGATTTTACCGAAGCTGCCCTGGTCCTGGCGGCCCCCTTGCGGGTGGCTTTGCCCGACAGGGCCTCCTCCAGATCGCTCGAGAGCTGCTTGAGGTAGGCCTCCTGCCCCTGTCCGGCGGCCGCTTCGGCGGTGACGCGGAACTGCACCCGGGCCATCTTCTCGTCGCCCAGACGGGCATAAGCCAGGGCAAGGTTGCCGCGGGCCGGAATCAGTCCGGGATCCATGCCGAGCGCTTCCTCGAACTCGATGA
This sequence comes from bacterium CPR1, assembly GCA_021404945.1. Classification (GTDB taxonomy): domain Bacteria; phylum Vulcanimicrobiota; class Xenobia; order Xenobiales; family QWHO01; genus QWHO01. The sequence continues at coordinate 1,570 of QWHO01000371.1, read as the reverse complement.
CCGCCTCGCGGAACTGCTCGCGCTCGAAGTAGGCCAGACCGAGATTGAAGTGGGCCTCGGCGTAACGCGGATTCAGGCGAACCGCCTCGCGCCACTTGCTGATGGCCTCCTCGAGCTTGCTTTGACGGGCGTAGACGATTCCCAGGTTGTTGTGGGCGTAAATGTCGCTGGGATCGAGCTGGAGGGCCTTGATGAAGTCGGAGGCGGCCTCATCCAGCCGGTTCATAGAGGTAAAGGCCAGGCCCCGGTTGTTGAAGGTGTAAGGGTCGCCGGGATCGATGGCCAGCGCGTCCGAGAAGGCCTTGAGGGCGTCGTCCCAGCTCTCCTTGGACAGGAAGGCCAGACCCAGGTTGTTGTAAGCGTAAATGTCGCGCGGATCGACCTCGAGGGCCCGCCGATAACTCTTGATCGCTTCGTCCAGCTTGCCCAGACGCGCGTAGGCCAGGCCCAGGTTGGTCAGAGCGTAGGTATCGCGGCCGTCGATCTTAAGGGCGCGCTGGAACTCGATGATGGCTTCCTCGTAGCGGCCCTGTGAGGAGAGACTGAAGCCCAGGTTGTTGTGGGCCAGAAGGTCGTCCGGGTCACACTCCAGAGCCCGCGTGAGCACCTCGACCGCTTCCTCGGTGCGACCCTGGCGCAGCAGGCAAAGACCCAGGTTGTTGAGGGCGTAAGTGTCTCGGTCATTGAGCGAGAGCGAGAAGAGGAACTCCTTTTCGGCCTCCTCGACCTGGTTCAAGGAGAGCAGGGCCCGGCCCAGGTTATTGCGCGCGTAGGTATCATCGGGATTGAGCTCAAGCGCACGACGATAGTTCTCTACAGCTTTTTGCCAGTCGCCCATCTGGGCGTGGATGCGGCCCAGGTTATGATAGGCCACCGCGTCCTCGGGGCTGGTATCGAGCACCCGGTAGAACTGCTGAATGGCCTCCGAGAAGCGATCCTGCTTGGCCAGAATGCGGCCCAGGTTATTGCGCGCGTAGGCGTCATCGGGCTCGACCTGGAGGGCGATCTCAAACTCGCGCTGAGCGTCGGCGATGCGCCCGGTGCGGTCGAACAACTTGCCCAGGTTGTTGTGGGCATAAAGATCGTCAGGGTCGATCTCGATGGCGTTCTTGAACTCGCGCTCGGCGGCGTCAAGCTCGTTGCGGCGGGCGTAAAGCTGGCCCAGGTTGTTGTGGGCGTAGACGTCCTGGGGATTGATGCCGAGAGCGCGACGATACTCGGTGATGGCCTCATCCAGGCGGTTGAGGCGAGAGTAGACCAGACCCAGGTTATAGTGAGCCTGCCCGTAGTCGGGCTTGATCTCGAGGGCCTTCCGCCAGCATCGGATGGCTTCCTCCCAGTTCTCCTGACGGGCCAGCACCAACCCCAGGTTGTTGTAAGCGTAGTGGTCCTTGGGGTTGTGCTCGAGGGCGGTTCGATATTGGGCGATGGCCTGCTGCAGCTTGCCCTGCGAGAGGTAGGCCATCCCCAGAAAATAGCGGGCGGCCGAGTGAGCCGGTTGCAGCTCGAGCACCTTGCGCCATTGGCGGCAGGCCAGACCCATGTCGCCCTGGCGGGCGTAGGCCACTCC
>QWHO01000005.1 GCA_021404945.1 bacterium CPR1 | reverse complement strand
GAGCCCACCAGGTCGGCTCCAACCTGGACCAACTGGCCGAAGTAGTCGTGCCGGTCGAGCTTGGCCTTCTGAAGCAGCGCCTCGAGCTAATACCCTTCCGGCAGCAGCCCTTCAAAGAAGGGCGGAAACCGGGTGTAGTGATAAGACTCAGAGCGCACCGGCATGGTCAGGGACACGTGGGGACCCTGGTAGCCGGCCTCATAGCAAAAGCCAAACGTCCCGTCATCCTCCTCGCGCAGCGTGCCCGCCAGGATCCCCAGCTGGAACACGCTGGCCTCACGCACGGCTCATCTCCCGCAGCAGGTGGCTGTCGTAATGAACGGTGATGTTGAGGGTCCGCAGGATTTTGAGCAGGGTGTCCAGGCGGACCGTCGTCTTGCCGTGCTCGAGATCGTAAAGGACAGTCTTGCCCACCCCGGCCAGGACGGCCAGGTCGTTGCGACTCAAGCCGGCCGCTTTGCGATGAAGCCGCACCAATTCAGAGAGTGGGATATTTCCCGCCATGGCGGTTCTTTTCTCCAGGATCTGTCGCGCCCCTCTTCTATTTCGACCAATTTTACCGCTATCGAGGCAAAATCCTTCTCAGCACCGCGCTCGGGTCGCTATATGGACATAGAACTGGAGCCACGGAACTTTTACGGGATGGGCGGCTCCGACCTGTCCGACGCCTGGGTCTCTTGTCCGGCAGCCTTCAAGTGCTGAAGGGCCTGGTCCAGCCGCCCCCCCCTGTGGTGTCGGAGAGAACCTCCGCAACCACAAGATATTGTTGGCGTCTAGCACAATATGCTGGGGCCTCGCGCAGCCGGAAAACCCTATCAAGCGGGCTCCAGCTGCGCTCCTGGCCTGGCTCAGTAGTAGGTCTGAGCCCCCACCGTCCCGGGCGGGGCCGGGTAGGTGGTCTGGGTCGGGAAGGGCCCCGGACCGGCCGGGTAAGCCGTGAACGTCCCGTTGTAAGGGGTTCCCGGAGGAGGCGGATAAGCTCCCGCCAACCCGGTTTGGGGCGTCATCCCGGGCGTCATTCCGGGCATACCCGGGGTCATCGGCATCGGTCCCATCGGAGGCATCATTCCGCCGCCATAAGGATTGAAGGCCGAGCGCCACATGGTGGACATGTTGGCCTGACGCATCTGCTCGTTGGCGCGAACCTCTTCCTGGGTGTTCTGCCAGTCTTGCTGAACGGTCTGGGCGATCTGGGCCCGGGCCGCAACGCGCGTCTGCCGGTCCATCGCCATCTGGGCGAAGACGCCGCGCAGGTCGTCATCGTGGGGGTCGAGATCGACCGCCTGGTTCAAACTGACCGCCTCCCGGGTGGCCGGGGCCTGGACCAGTTGGGCCAGGCTGCTGACGACCGGAGTGACCGTCATGGCGCGGAGGGGCTGACTGGCAGCCTCGGGCTCGTCGAAACGAGGCGTCCAACCGTCGTTTTCCAGCGAGGCCCGGCTGGGAAGAGCGCTCGCGTTGAAGGCCGTCTGTGTGATCTGTATGGCCACTTGATTCTCCTGGTGGTACGTTTCGAGGATCCTGCCAGAGCGGGATCTTCTGTTCACCTGAAAGATGTCTTAAAAGATCAGACTGAAAAAAACCTGAAAAGTCGGCCGGAATCGCAAGAGGATGGGCGCGCTGCCCCCCGCATTCGAGCACCTGTTCGAGATTTTATCGGCCCGGGACCGAGCTCAGCGTTTCGGGCACCACTGCGCGATGCGCTCGATGACCTCAGGGTCGATGTAGTTCTGCTCTTCGTATTCCTCGGGCCGGGCCTTCCCCTTGCCCGGAGCAAACAGATGGTTGAGGGCCGGATAGAGCTGACCGCTGACCGCAGGACGGCCCTTCAAAGCCTCCATCCAGAGACGGTAATCGGGCTCGGTGGACTGGTAGTCGCGCCCGCCCTGCAAAATCAGGATGGGGCATGAGAGCTGACGGGCGGTCTCGAGCGAGCGCTTCTGATAGGCTGCGATCTCGCGCCAGTAGCCGGCCGGGGCCCCAAGGATGGTTTTGTCCTCATCGCTCAGTTGCTCAAAACGGCGCAAGGCTCGGATCATTTTATCCACCGCCTCCTTTTGGGCCGGATGGAGCTTGACCAGGTACTCGAGCTGGTCGATCAGCACCTCATCGAAGGGACGGGCCGGGGCGGCCATCAGGATGAGCCCCTGCACATGCCCATCCCGACGTGCGATCTCAGGGCCCAGGATGCCGCCGAGACTGTGACCCAGCACGATGATGGGTCGCCCCTTCAGCTCGGGCCTGGCACGCAGCAATTTGAGGGCGGCCAGGGCGTCCTCCAGCACCTCTTCCTCCAGGGTGGGCTTCTTGAAGGCCATGGCCAGTCCATAGGTCCTGGTGCGCTTGTCGTAGCGCAGCGTGGCCAGGCCCTGGCCGGCCAGCCCGCGAGCCAGGTCCAGGAAGGGCTTGTTGGGCCCGATGGTCTCGTCCCTGTCGTTGGGCCCCGAGCCGTGCACCAGCACCACCCCGGCCCGTACCGGGGTGCGCGTGGGAGGCAGCGCGATCAGCCCCGGCAATTTCCACTTGCCGACCTGCACTTTGTGCTCGATGCTCTTGACCTGGCGGTAAGCGGGGGGGCTGGCCCCAAACGAGACCCAGAAGTAGCCGGAAACCTGATTCTTGGCGTTGAGCACCACTTTGAGCCGGCAGCGATGCTTCCCAAAGGCGCAGGGAATGAAGACCGCCTGGTAGGGCGGGATAGCCTCTACCGTCGCCGTCCCGAACTTCTGAAAGGGGCCATGCTTTTCAATCATGACCTTCCACGACTTCATGAACGCCTTCTGGCTGACGACCCGGGTCATATCCGGGTCGAACATGGCTCGGGCTGCAGGAAAGTTGCCCGAGCGCAGGTGCTCGGAGAACTTGCGGGCGGTGCCCCGAATGTCGTCCTGGGCCCAGGCCAGCGCGCCCAGCAGAGCCAGGATCACAAGTCCGGCCGCAACCCCCCTGGCGTGTCGAGGCAGATGCACGAATCGCTCCATCGGAAGACCTCGTCCGGGGGCCCCTGCCTGCGCTCCTGGGAACCGAAGGCTCACTAGCCCTGAGCCAGTTCCCTGACCACCACGCTGGCGCAGGCCAGGCCGAAGGCGCCGGTCACGAAACTGGCCGTGCCGTAGATGAGGCTGCGCTCCTCGCAGGAGTGAAACTCGTTCTTGCCGCCGGGGCACACGCACCGGAAGCCCTGGCCTTTGTCATAGGTCAGCTCGCGCGGCTCGGCCGGGGTTTCGGTCGAAAACACGGCCGGAATGCCAAAAACCGCCCTGGCCGGGAAACCGTACTGGTGGCGTAAGATCTTGCGCACCGCCGAAGCGAGCGGGTCGACCCGGGTGCGGGCCAGGTCGGCCACGTGCACCAGGGTGGGGTCGATGCGCCCGGAAGCGCCCGTGGAGCAAACCACTCGGACGCCCAGCTCGCGGCAGCGAGCGAGCAGGTGACACTTGGCGGTGACGTTGTCGATGGCGTCCACCACGAAGTCGGGTCGATCGGCCAGCAAGCGCTCGGAGGTCTTATCGCTGTAAAACTGGCGGATCGGCTCGACGCTGCTCTGGGGATTGATCTTGCCCAGCCTCTCGGCCAGGATCTCAGCCTTGGGCTTGCCCACGGTGCCCTGCATAGCTTGCAGTTGGCGGTTGGAATTGGTGATGCAAACCAGGTCGAAGTCCACCAGCTCGAGCCGACCGACCCCGCTTCGGGCTAGCGACTCGGCCGCGAAACTGCCCACCCCGCCCAGACCGATCACCATGACGCGCGAGCGAAACAACCGGGCCATTCCTTCATCGCCCACCAGGCGGCCCATGCGATCGAAGCGGCGATGGAGGCGGTACTCGTCCTCGACTTCTACGTCAACGGCCATGGGAGCGGAGTTCTGGCCAGCAGGCGGGGCTCCCTGCCGGTCAGCGAGCCTCCAGCACGGTTCCCATCTCGCGCCGCATGGCCAGATACTGCTCGGTCCAGCGATTGCCGGCATCGCGCATCACAAAGGGGGCCGGGTCGACCCGCTCCCCCTCGAAGGCGCAGGTAAAGAGCGCGATCAGGGGGCTGCGCCCGGGACGCACTACCACCTCCTGGCGGGCCAGCAGCCGCATTCCGGCCAGGGCGATCGCCTCCTCGCAGCGCTGATCGCCGGAGGTATGCACGAAGACGAAGCGCCCCGACGGATCGAGATGTCGCGCTGCCGCCCGGCAGTAGTCGCGCACGTCGCCATGCAGCTCCATGCGGGCCGCCGCCCGCTGGGGATGAGGTGAGACCAGCGCTTTGCCCACCGGAAAGTAGGGCGGGCTGCCGGTGATCAGCTCGAACTGACCGGGAAGTTGGAGCTCACGCAGATCGCCCTGGTGAAGCTCGACCCGATGGGCAATGCCGTTGAGGGCAACGGTACGCTGAGCCAGAGCCAGGCTGACCGGCTGCACCTCGACCGCGGTCAGGCGGGCCTCGGGCCCCAGCCTCCAGAGGGTCAGAAAGCCCACCGAGCCGATGCCGCATCCCAGGTCAAGCAACCTCCTGGCGGTGGGGAGCGCGCGCACCGCCGTCCAGGCGGTCAGCACGTCGTCGGCCGAGAAGCGATGGCCATACTTGAGCTGGTAGATGCGCCAGTGGCCGGCCAGGTGGTCGCAGGTCTCAGGCTCGCTCAGGGACACGCCGGGCGGTTCGGGGCAGAGAAATTTCAGGCCTCCTCGGTAAACTGACAAGAGCAATCAGGGGAGGTTCCTAAGAATGTCCATCGCAGTTCCCGGCTGGGCCCAGTCGGACATCGCCAGTATTCGCGCCAACCGTTCACTGGGTGAGGGCGCTACTCGACAGAATATGCCGGCCGAGCAGGCCACCCAGATCGACTCCCTGCTCTCCGGTTCCATGGATCAGCTCAAGCAGATCGACGAGGGCCCCACGGACCTGGCCAGGGACCGTCCGGGAGTGGTGCAGCAGGCGCTGGCCCTGCCGCCGGGCATGGAAATGCCCGTCAAGATCGATCCGCCCACCACAACCTTCGAGGGGGACCGAAACCAGGGCTCATCCGTCACCGTGATGGACAATCCCATGATGAGCACGGTCACGGTCACCGACTACTCACCCGACTCGGTCACCTCGATCACCGTGCTGGGCGGCATGATGCCGGGCACCCAGTTGATGCATCTCGACCGCAAGAACCCCGGCAACAGCTTCGTCGAGCTCAAAGGTGAGGTGTGGAACATGATGGGTGGCGCCCTCGGCGGCGGCCTGCCCGGCATCATGTAAGAGAGCGGCCGATTGAGGAAGGGAGGCACTGGCGTGCCTCCCTTCCTCGCGTCCAAAGCCTCTTTGAGGTCAGGCTGCGCCGGTGTACTGCGCGTCCCCGAAGCCGATCAGCAAGATGACGATCGGAGAAAAGAGCACGCACAGAATGCCCCACAGGGCATCCTTGCCAAAGACCTGAGGCAGCTTGAACAGGCAATAGAACGAAAACAACGCTCCCACAAAGGGAATGAACATGATCAACATATAATAGCCAGGGAATCCGATGATCTCCATCAGCACCCAGGCGCTGTAGATCGGAATGATACAGGCCCACCCGGGCTTGCCGGCCTTCTCGAACAGCTTCCACATCCCGGCGATGCAGACTACGATTATCGCCAGGATGACCAGGGCGAACAGTAACCCTACGATTCCTCCGCCATTTCCGTCTTCCATTCCAGACCTCCCTCTCCAAGTTCGGTAGTACAAGATTCCGTGAGTTGAAGAAGTTTCCCTCTCTCGGGTTGAAGAGCGTCGATACCGGCGAACAGATCGTCGAGCGTCAACCGGAGGTGCGAAGACAGGGGGCTGCGGAGTGCCGTTGGAAGCCCGTTCTAAGCCCCTTCCATGGCGGCATGATGCTCCAGAGTCAGTTGCCCCCGCTGCAGCAAAAGCATGAAGACCCCGTAGAGCCCCAGTCCCAGCAAGAACCCGACCAGCCACGAGAAGGAATAGATCCCTTCGAACAACCCGGCAGCCGATGGGATCAGGTTGACGTTGAGCTTGAGCAGGAAGCCAGGAATGTTGGGCAGGGCCGCCAGCGCCAGGGCGGCAAGGGCGGCCCAGTTGAAGCCGCCGGCATAGTGATACATCCCGCCTTTGAGGTAGAGTTGACGCACCGTCAGGTGGCGCTTGCGAAGGACCCAGAAGTCGCAGATCATGATGCCGGCGATGGGCCCGAGCACGATGGCGTAACCGTCCAGCCACACGAACAGGTAGTTGGCCGAGTTCTCGAACAGGTACCACGGGCACATGGCGATGCCGATCAGCCCGGTGATGGTGCCGCCGATCTTGAAGTCGATCCTGGCCGGCCAGAGGTTGGCGAAGTCGAAAGCGGGCGAGACCACGTTGGCGGCCACGTTGACCGACAGGGTGGCCACCGCGATGCTGACCAGGGAGATCAGCACCACCAGGGGATGACCAAACTCGGGTTTGGCCAGCAGGTCGAGCGGGTCCCAGATAGCTTTGCCATAGACCACCACGGTGGCCGAAGTGATGATGACGCCCATGGCCGAGAAGAGGGTCATGGTGGGCGGCAGGCCCACCGCCTGACCGATGATCTGAGCCCGCTGGTCTTTGGCGTAGCGGGTAAAGTCGGGCATGTTGAGGGCCATGGTGGCCCAGAATGCGATCATGGCCATCAGGTAAGGGGGTACCACCCGCAGGTAATCTCCCAGCGTGGGGTAGAGCCCCGTCTGTTGCAAAATCGGCCCGAGCCCGTTGGCCCGCTGCACCATGTAGACCAGCAGGATCAACGTGACCACCAGGATGGCCGGGGCCGCCCACCCCTCGAACCAGCGCACCGTGTTCATGCCCTTCCAGATGATCACCATGTTGAGCGCCCAGAAGATCATGAAGCAGACGCCCTTCATCCAGGGCATGTGCACCAGAGCCGGCCAGGTCGCAGCCAGCAGGTTGTAGAGCGCCTTGCCCCCGATCCAGGTCTGGATGCCGAACCAGCCGCAGGCAACCAGAGCACGCAGAATGGCCGGGACGTTGGCCCCCACGGTCCCAAACGAGGCGCGGCAGATGACCGGAAAAGGCAACCCGTAGCGAGTGCCGATGAAGGAGATCATCAGCATGGGCAAGAGCACGATCGTGTTGGCCAGCAAGATGGTGAAGATGGCCTGCTGCCAGGTAAAACCCTTATCGATCAGGGTGGAGGCCATGGTGTAGGTGGGGATGCAGTGGGCCATGCCGATCCAGAGGGCAGCATAATTGTAGGTTGTCCAGGTGCGCTGCTCAGGGGTCGTGGGAGCCAGGTCTTCATTGTGGAGCGAGTCGTGCAGTTGGACTTCCTCTTGGCTCAAGACACACCCCCGAAAGGACAGGAATTTGAATGCCATTCGACTTTCGAGCGGAGGGATCCTGGCGAAAGCCTGGTATATGCGCAACCATGTTTCCCAGAAGCGCCGCCAGCCTGTTCGAGGAGATCCGCAAGGGCTCGCCCTTCCCCCTGGCCTGGCTGGGCACCGGCGAGGGTCGGGTGCGCACGGTGCGCATAGCCGGCTTCAACCTGCAGCAGGGTCGCTGGTATGTGACCACCCACCGCCGCCACGCCAAGGTCGAGCAGATCCGCCAGTTCCCTCGCGGCGAGCTGTGTCTGATGGAGCTGAGCGGGCCGCTGCAACTGAGGCTGCGCTCCCAGTTGGGCTGGCTCGGCCCGGACCGTGAAGCCATGCGCGAGAGCCTCTGGCGCAAGGTGCCCGGCCAGGACCGCTGGCGCTTTTACGGCAGCGAGCCCACCCTGCTGACCCCGGCCAGAGATTTCCTGGTGCTGGAGGGCCTGGTGGAGGAGATCGACCTGCTCGACCTGCGTCCGGAGTACCCGGTCCGCCGCGGCTACCTCCGACGCGGTCAGGACTGGGTCGAGCAAGAGCGCCCGGTCTGAAGCTAATCCAGTGGGCGCTGCTGCACCCCGGGCAGGACCGCATCCACCGGGATGGTCTCCTCCTCGGGGCCCTCGTCGCCCTCACCCTCGTCGTCGCCCTCTTCCTCTTCCAGGGCGTTCGGATCGGGGCATTCGATCTCGCCCAGGTCACTGGACTCGAGCTCCATCGGGTTTTCGATCTCGAGATCGGTCAGCGGCTCCCCGCCTGGTCCGAGCAACTCGAGCAGCATCGACTGGTTGACGGGAACCGTCTCGTCCGGTCGCCGATAAGGAAAGCTGAACGTGCCGTCAGCGCGACTGGTGACCCAGGTGCCAAACCACTCCATTGCACCCTCATCGGCCAGGAAGGTGACCTGGACGGCGATGCCCGCCAGCGGCACCTTCTCCTCATCGGAGATCACCATGCCCTTGAATACCGGCACCTGGATCTCGCCCAGATCGACGTCCGTCTCCTCGCCGAACTTCAGCTCATACTCGCTGAGCCAGTCGTCGCCCAGCGCGCTCAAGGTCAAAATGAGCGAGGCATCCTTGGACTGGGCCAGATCTTCGGCATCCAGGGTGATCTCGAAGGTGCCGTCGGCCCGGCTGAAGCTCCAGCTCAGGGCGTCCTCCACCTCTTCATCCGAGTCGGCCAGGTCGACGAGCAGACCACCCAGGGCATCGCCCCCCTCGGCCACAATCTTGCCGAGCACCCGGGCCGCTCGCTCGGAGGTCACCGGCTCCCAGCCGATGTCCACCTCTTCGCGCTCGGTCAGGGCCTTCTTCAAGATCTCCAGCGCCCCCTCGCTCATACCAGCTTCGGCCAGCAGGGTGAGGGTTTCGGGATTGAGGTAGTAATCGGCGTCGGACTCATCGTCCTCGGTGAGGGCCTTGTGCAGCACCTCCATGTCATCGCCGGAGATGTCCCCGAGTACCTCGCCGTTGAGCCGATCAACCAGCCGAATCATCTTGCAATCCTCGTTTCCTGGCGTTCGGCCAAGTGCTTCAAAGGTCTCGGGGGGGATTCCTGTCGAACCGCCGGCACCCTGGAAATGCAAGTGCAACGCGCCCGCCTCACCGACCTGGGCTGGATTCGCCAGCTGGCCACCGAGGCCAGCCTGGCCTCGCCTTATCGCGAGGGCGACACGACCCGCCAGCGGCTGGCCCGGCTCGAGGCCAGCCGATTGCTGCCAGACCTCAAGCTGCTGGTGGCCGGCGAGCGCCAGGGGTTCGCCCTGGTGCACCTGGCCGGGGTGGAAGACGCCACCGGATTGTCTCAGGGCGAGCTGCTCGAGCTGGTTGCCCAATCCGACGAGGCCCTGGAGGCCCTGGTGGACGAAGCCGCTCGCCTGGCTCACCGACGTGGGCTCGAGCATCTGGCCTGGCGGCTGCCGGCCTGGTCGGAGGGGCTGCTCGAGCGTGCCGAGCGACTGGGCTTTCTGGTGGAGCGTTGTGAAATCTTGATGCAGTGCGCAGAGACGGGTCCGGTCAAGGCATGGCCGCAGGACCCTGCCCTGGCGCGCTTGCGGGAGAGTCGATGAAGACTGCCGTCGTGATCGGGGCCGGCACCATGGGAGCCGGAATCGCCGAGGTGCTGGCCCGGGCCGGGCTTCAAACCACGCTCTGCGACCGAGAGCTCGCTCTGGCCGAAGCCGGGCTGGAGAAGGTGCGGAGCTCGCTGGCCCGGGCCGTGCAAAAAGGCAAGCTCGATACGGCGGAGCCAGTGCTGGCAAGGTTGCAGTCAGCCCAGGGGCTGGGACCGGTGGCCGACCTGGTGGTGGAAGCGGTCTTCGAGGAGCTGGAGCTGAAGAAATCGGTCCTGAGCGAGCTCTCCCGGCGCAGCGAGGTCACGCTGCTTGGGAGCAACACCTCGTCGCTCTCTCTGACCGAGATCGCTTCGGCCTGCCAGGCGCCCGAGCGGGTGATCGGGCTGCACTTTTTCAACCCCGCCCCGGTCATGGCGCTGCTCGAGGTGGTGCGCGCCGAGCAAACCTCCCCCCAGACCCTCGATCGAGCCCTGGAGCTGGCCCTGCGCCTGGGCAAGACTCCGGTGGTGGTGCGCGACGTGGCCGGCTTTGCCACCTCGCGCCTCGGGATCTTGCTGGGGATGGAAGCCATCCGCATGGTGGAGAGCCAGGTGGCCAGCGCGGCCGCTACCGCCACCCCATGGGTCCCCTGAAGCTGACCGACCTGGTGGGCCTGGATGTGCGCCTGGCCATCGCCGAGCACCTTACCCGCGAGATCGGTCCCCAGTTCACCCCTCCCCCGCTCTTGCGGCGGCTGGTTCGGGCCGGTTACCTGGGCAAGAAAACGGGTCGGGGCTTTTACCGCTGGGAGGGGGAGCAGGCCTTGGAGGACTGTTAATCCTCTGGCAACGACCTGAGCGCCAGGGCAGGCTACACTCAGGAGGACTCGACTACCAGGAGGCAGCATGACCATCCAGACCTTCAACCCCGGTATCGGTTTGCGCGGCTACGGCACGGTGGCCTCCACCCAGGCGGCTCCCACCAGCGAGCTGGACAAGTTCAAGCGCTCGGAAGAGACCAAGAAGAAGAACTCCCTCTGGGGCAAGATGGGCGTCACCGCCCTGGGCGTGGGCTCGGTGGCCGGCACCGTGGGCTGGGCCCTCAGGGCCAGCATGGGCTGGGCCAACGCCTTTCCGATCTGCACCATGGTCGGCCTGGCGGCCGGCGCCGCGCTCGGCGCCACGGCCTGGGCCATCGAGCACAACAAGGCCAAGGAGGAGCGGGAAGCCGCCCGCCAGGCGTCAGCTTAGTTTCGTAAGAATCCGCACCAGCTCACCGGCAACTCCTTCCACCGCTTTCTGGTGGGAGGGGTTTTTCAGTTTCCCCGAATCATCGAAGGCCTCGTGAGCGCTGGAGATAGTGACCTGGTGGTGCAGCACGTGCACTTTGATGGAGCTGAGCACGGTGCGAAGCTGCAGCAGCCCGCGCAGGCCACCGAAGCCTCCCGGCGAGGCGGCCATCAGGCCGGCGAACTTCTCTGCAAAGGGAGTCAGGATGACCGAGCCCGGCTTGACCCGGGTGACCCAGTCGATGGTGTTCTTGACCAGGGGCGAGTAGCCGCTGTTGTACTCCGGCGAGGCGATCAAGAATCCCTGATGCTCGCTGAACAGCTCCGCCAGGCGCTGAGCGTTGTCCGGCATCCCCTGGTTCTCCAGGTCGTTGTCGTAAACAGGCAATCGGTAGTCACGCAGGTCGAGCACAGTGACATCCGCCCCGGCCGCCCGCACGGCCTCGGCCCCGAGGGCGATGAGCTTGCGATTGTGAGAGCCTTCCCGGGTGCTGCCGGAGAAAGCGAGGATCTTGGGCATGAAATGTCCTCCTTTCAGTTCAAATCGAACAACAAAATCTCGGCCGGACCCGGTGAGCGCAAGCGCAACCACTCCTCCTGACTGATGGCTGCGCCGTCACCGGCGCTCAGGCTCAAGCCGTTCAGTTGCACTTGCCCCCTGGTCACCTGCAGGTAGGCATGCCGGTCGGGGGCCAGGGCGTGCTCCAGCTCTGCTCCGTCGAGCAGCCGTCCCAGGTAAACCCACACGTCCTGGTGCACTCGCACGGCCCTCTCGCCCCCCTCGGGAGAGGCCACCAGATGCAGACCAGGCCCCGGCGGGGTGGCTTTCTTCTCGTAGCTGGGAGCCAGCCCGGATTGCTCGGGGTAAATCCAGATCTGGTAGAAGTGAACTGGATGGCTCTCGGACGCGTTGAACTCGCTGTGGCGAATGCCGCTGCCGGCGCTCATCTTCTGAAGCTCGCCCGGGCCGATCACCGAGCCGGTACCGAGGCTATCCTGGTGAGCCAGTTGTCCCTCCAGCACACAGGTCAGGATCTCCATGTCGCGATGGGGATGGGTGGGAAAGCCCCCTCCGGGGCCCACCCGGTCGTCGTTGATGACGCGAAGATCGCGAAACTCGACGTGATGCGGGTCTTGATACTGGCCGAAGGAGAAGCTGTGGCGGCTATCCAGCCAGTCCAGCCGGGTTCGGCCTCGTTCTTTCTCAGGTCGCAGGGTAATCACTTTTTGGGCTCCTCCATTGATTTAACATCAAATTACTGCGCTATAAAAAACCACGCTCAGTGTTGCTTGCCCAGGCGCCTGCAAAACGCGGCCAGACTGTCTTGCTCGGCTGCGGAAAGGACCTCCATCTGGCCGGCAATCGCGCGGGCGTGGCCGGGAAAGAGCTCCACGATCAGGTTCCGGCCCTCGGCCGTCAGGGCGACCTGCACGTAGCGGCGGTCCTGACGATCGCGGGTGCGCTTGACCAGATTGCGCTTCTCAAGGTTATTGATCACCATGGTGATATTGCCACCGCTCTGGAGCAATTTCTGCCCCAGCTCTTTCTGGCACATCGGACCGAGGTGGAGCAGAGCCTCAAGGACCCCGAACTGGCTCACCGTCAACCCGGCCCGGGTCAACTCGGGCTGCAACCGGGCGTTGAGCGACTCGGCCGCCCGCTGCAGCTTGATGAACGTGTTCAAAGCGCGCACTTCGCGCTCGTTTCCCTGGTAGTGTGTGGGCACGTTTTAATATTAAACTATTTAGCCGAATGCGTCAAGCTCGTGTTGACGTCCTGGCGGCGGATGCAAGTGGGCTCCACCCCGGCTCTCCTCGGACCTGAGGGGTGGAGGCATACAGGTTCTCCGAACACGCACGAAGCCGGAAGGCGGGGTCGCTTACCCGGGGAGCTTCCATGGCGAAAGCCGGTCCGCGAGATTCTTGAGATCCGAGAGGCTGAATCGACGGCGTGCTTTCCGGCCCGATCAGGAGAGCACAGCTACGACCCCGCTCTCGCGAATGCGCTGATCTCGCGTCAAGACAGTCGCCTGGTGCACTCGGGCGGTAGACACGATGAGCCGGTCGGCCGGATCACAGTGGAAGCTCTCAGGCAAGGAGAGGGTCTCGGCCACCACTGCAGGACAAAGCGCGCACCGTCGGACCAGAGGAGGAGCGGTGGCTCGCTCGAGCCAGTCCTGCAATGGCAAGCCCAGTCGAATGCGCTGACGCTCTACGAGCAGGGCGACCTCCCACAGCGAGATATCGCTCAGCAGAAGCTCATGGTGGCCGATCTCCTCTTCAAGAACGTGCCGCTCCGGCTCGGTCAACAATTCGAGCGCTCCCTGGCCCCACCAGAGGAGAATGTGGGTATCCAGCAAGTATCTCAAACTTGCTCTGCTTCCCACTCTTCCTGCGGAGAATTGACGATGTCCCCCAGGATGTCGACCGTCCCGCGCAAAGACAGCTGAGGATAAGTCTCAGGCAACACCGGGACCAACCGGGCCACCGGACGGCCCCGCTTTAGAATGGTGATCTCCTCCCCCCGCTCGGCGATCTCGTCGAGCAACGCAAGGCAACGAGCTTTGAAGTCGGATGCATTCATCGTTCTCACTTGACCAGTGTAACTGACCAGTCATTGTCGAGCAACCATCTGACACGGTCGTCCAAAAAGGAGCTCGCTCCGATCGGAGTGCTGCCTGACCCGTGCCCGGCATCGGGGACCACCTGCCCACTCCAACCCCCACCCGGCAGCCGCAAGCAATGCCTGCAGAAGAGACGGTTTCCGCACAGGAAGGTGTTCCGGCGGAAGCCGCTCCGACCCTCCAGAAAATTAAAGGGATGACCCGGATATTGCTGGTTCTGGCTCTTCTCGTGATGAGTTGCGGCCCCAACGACCCCCGCGAGCGCGAGCTGCGCGCCGAGTCAGCCTACGCCCGCAGCCTGGCCGAGCACTCGGTGGTGCGCAACCTGGCTCGCACCCCCCAGACGAAGGCGATGACACCGAGCTCGGTGGTGGGGGCGATGTTCTCCACCATGGCCGATGTTCTCCACCATGGCCGCGGCCAGTCTGCCGTGCGCCAGCGCTCCGAGGGCGAGCAGGTGACCGTAGGCCGCTGCCCCGGAAAGCCAGAGCAGGCCTGGATGGTGGCGTGATCCCCGACGACGAGAGGGGGAAGGCTACGGCGAGCAGCTCGACCAACCCCTGTTCGTGGAGACGGTTACGATCCGGTAACATCCCATCAACCCCTCATGGCGCAAAGTGCGGGCAGACGATTCTGCACAGGGAGATCCCATGAGCGTACGATTGATGGCCGGAGTGCCAACAGGATATCTTGACCCCCAACTTCCCTTCCCGCCCAGCCTGCACACTGCGACAGTAGGGCTCGAGCTGGCCCCGGGACTGGGCATCAGCCTGGACGGCAAGGCCTTGCTGGTAGGCCACCGAGAGCAGCCAGGACAGACGACCATCGTCGGTCATCTGGAGGACGGTACCTTCCCCCAGCGCGACTTCACGGTCATCTCGGACGGTCAGGCCACCGAGGTGGACGGTCTGCACCACTTCCAGGATTATCGCCTGGAGAAGCAGGGCAACCTGACCGTGGCTGACTGCCAGGAAGATCTCAACGACTTCACCATTCGTGACGACGGCACCACGCTGCGGGTCGACAGCATGTTCTCCGGGCGGGCCTGGACAGCCACCCGCCAGGGCGACTCGGCCGAGGTGAGAAGCGACTGGGAGGAAGGGGAGACGTTCCGGTTGACCCAGCAAGGCGACACCACGCTGGTGGAGAGCAACCTTCCCGAGCAGTCCTTCAGCTTGACCCGCCATCAGGACGGGCGCATCACCATCGACGGGCACTACGCCTTCCAGGATTTCGAGCTCTCCCCCACCGGCGACGGCTACGTGCTCCAGGGACACTTCCCGCAGCAGCGCTTCGCCATCAGCCAGAGCTAAACTTCGTCGCAGTGCACTGTCGGATCGTTGCGGGAAGACGATGATGCAGTCCTGGGGATCGCCAGGGCCTGCCTGGTAACAAGCTCGCAGTGCCGGTTGGTTCCCAAGCAATTTGGGGATCCACGGGGTTGGAGTGGGATATCCAAGGCCAGACAGGGGATCCGCATGAAAACTCGGAGCGCGTATCGCGCGTCAGGGTCGCTCTGGGATCTGGGCGAGAGCTGTCGGTGAGCTTTGCCGAATGACTTGCGCTTGACAGTGCACGCTGAAGCTCAGCTCCAGAGCTCAAAACCTGAGTGCGAAGACATCGGCAGGCTGCACAGTCCAGGCGACGAAGGCGGGCCTCGATGTCGGAAAGACTGGTATCGTGTCTGGTCCCGAGGCCCCAGACGGGTTACGGCCTCATCGGACTGAGTGAGTCGCTGGCGCACCGCCAGTTCCTGCTCGAGCAGAGCCAGGCTCACTTCGAAAAAGGCTCTGTCGATTCATTCTCGCCGGGTCGCCATGACCAGGAGCAAATGGTCGTATCCTACCGGGCCGGAGCCAGATGAATCAGTGATCCGCGATCACAGAAGGGTCAGCCGAACAGAACCCGCCTCAGGTCGTTCAGACGGTCGGCCTCAGCCAGGCCGATCAGCACGTCTCCCACTTCGACCACCGTTCCGCCGTGGGGCAAGATGACCTGATCACCGCGAACCAGCGTGATGATGAGTGTGCCGCCAGGCATGGAGATCTGGTGCAGGGCTTTTCCCACGCAGGGGGCCCCGTAGGGAATCTCGCCCTCCACCATCTTCATCCCGCCGCGCCGCAGGGTCATCAGCGGCAACAGCTCGGCGCTGGGAAGCTCGTGCTCGATCACCTGGGCGATGGTGGTGGTGGTGCCTACGATGGCGTCGATGCCCAACTCGTAGTAGAGAGCTTCGTTCTTGGGGTTGTGCACGGTGGCGATGGTGCGCACGGGAAGCTGGAGCAGATCGACCAGGTGGCAGATCACCAGGTTGTCCTCGTCGCGAGGCTCACAGGCCACCAGAGCGTCGGCCCGGCGCAGGCCGGCTGACTCCAGGGTGGCCGGGTCCCAGGCCTGGCCGTCAATGGCCGAGCAACGACCCTCGAGCCGCTTGACCATGGCGTGGTCGCGACTCACCACGGTCACCTCGTGACCCTTACCGACCAGGTCCAGAGCGAGGTGGAACGCGACCTCGCCGCCGCCGCAAATGACGAAGTACACGCAGACTCCTCAGGTAGCCAGAATGATGCGCTCGGCCTCGGAGGCCAGCACCGCGGTAGGGCAAAGGATATGGATGCCAGCCGACTCCCAGAGGTTGACGCTGCGCGGGTCGGTGATGCGAGCGACGACTCGCTCCACCATGAAGTGACGCTGGGCGATCAATGCGGCGGCCAGGTTGACACAGTTGCGGTTGGTCACGGCCACACAGACGTCGGCCCGCTCGATGCCCGACTCCTTCAAGATCGTCAGACTGACTCCGTTGCCCAGCACGGTACGAACCTTGACGTCGCCACTGAGCCTCTTGAGCGACTCGGGGTCGTTGTCGATCATGACCAGGCTATGGCCGTCACGGTTCAAAATGCGTCCCAGCTCAGCTCCCGTGCGACCGCAACCGACGATGACGATCCGTTTGGGCATGCGAGCTAGCCTTCCAGCTCGCGCTTGCCGTTGGGATTGGGCTGACACCCAATCCAGATGGGACATGGTGCGTTGCGGATGAGGTAGCCGATGGTTTCGCCCATCGGCTCATCGGGATGGTGGGCGCTGCGCACCCCGGCGACGACCAGGAGATCGGCGGGCAGCGACTCGGCCGCCCGCACGATGCCCGGGCCCACCTCGCGGGCTTGCATCACCTCGACCTCGACCTGGATGCCATTGCGGCGAGCGATCAACTCGGCGCACTCGAGCAACTGATGAGCTTCCTCCATCTTGGGAAGAGCGGTGGACGGGGCGTCCTCGGGCAAGGACAGCGGCACCTCCACGACCTGGAGCACCGTGACACTGGCCTTGACAGCCCTGGCGTAGCGGCAGATCTGCACCAGTAGATCTGACTCCTCGTCCACCCCCGTGTAAGGAAATAGGATCCGTTGGATATTCATGTGAAGTGTTTCAGGCCTCGTTGCGAAGGATGGCGCGCGATGCGGCGCAGAGACGCGGGCTGGGGCCCGGGCGGGGGGGCTATCTTCCTGGGCGATCGATTCGATTCCTCACCTGTAGCGACATCGTTCCGGCCTGACGGAACGTTTCCTTCCGACCGGAGCACTCTGCGATTCTTACCATGGAGTGAGCGACTTGGGAAGGGGGGGGTGAGCTTCGTCGGCAGAGGGAGGTCTGTGCCCCCTCGGGAAGTTGCTCTGGTGGACCCGATTGTGGCGGCGGTCTGTCTGGGGGGGGCCGCGGTAGCGGGGGCCTGGTTCTGGCGCTCGACCAGGGACTCTCCCCCCTCCACTCCTCGACTCGAGCGCGTCTTCAGCGGGCTGGCGGCCGACCGCTTCACCGGGGCGCGTCTGGCCAACTGGCGGCTGTTGCGCCCGGTTGGCCGGGGAGCTTCTGCGGTTGTCTACCGGGCCGTGCCAGACGCCACCCTGGAGCTATCCGAGGCCTGCGCCATCAAGATCCTGAACCCGGAGGTCTCGCGCGACCCGAGCTTCCGGGCCCGCTTTCAACGCGAGGTCCAGGTTCTGCGGACGCTGTCGCATCCGCACATCGTTCGCCTGGACGACTACGGTGAGTTCGAAGGGCTGCTCTACCTGGTCACCGAGCTGGTCAACGGCCTGCCCTTACGCCGCAAGATTCGGACCGGCGGCCTGAGCGCCCAGGAAGCCGGGCCCTGGCTCCTGGCCCTGGCAGAAACCCTCAGCTATGCCCACGCCAAGGGCATCATCCACCGAAACCTCAAACCCGAGAACATCATCATCCGGGCTGACGGCTTCCTCAAGCTGGTCGACTTCGGCCTGGCCCGGCCCATACAGGCGCAGGGTAACCTGACGCTGCCGGGAGCAATTCTGGGCACTCCGGCCTACATGGCCCCCGAGCAGGTGGTCGGCCAGACCGAATTGGACGGCCGCTGCGATCAGTACGCGCTGGGAGTGCTCGTGCACGAGCTATTGACCGGTCGGCGCCCCTTCAACCAGGTCCAATCGGTGCAAATGCTCTACAGCCAGGTCCACCTGGAGCCGCCCAGCCTGTTGGAACGGCGCCCCGATCTTAGCCCGGAGCTCGACCGGGCCTACCGCCGCATGCTGGCCAAGACCCCCGAGCACCGTTACAGCTCGATGCAGGAGCTCTTGCCCGAGCTCAAGCGTGGCCTGGGGCTGTAACCATCGGAGCGGGCCCGAAGTTCTCCTCGTAGCGGGCGAAGAAGGTCTCGGGGGTATAGCGATGGTTCTGAGTACCGTAGTGCTCCACCGCGAACACCGCCGCCACGCTTCCCATGCGACCGCAGACATCCAGATCGTGGCCCCGCACGAGGCCGGCCAGAAAGCCTCCCCGGTAGGCGTCTCCCGCTCCGGTGGGGTCGACCACTTCGTGGCACTTTGCCGGTGGGACCTTCACGCCAGGAGAGCCGCGCCGGAAGATCTCGCTTCCCTGCTCGCCGTAGGTGACCACGATCAGCTCGACGTCCTCGAGAAGCTGCTCCTGCGTCTTACCGGTTTTCTCCAGGAAGACGGCGAACTCGTAGTCGTTGAGCAGGACCGCGCGGGCGCCGCGGGCCGCCTGGTAAAGTGTGGGACCGTCCATGGCGGTCACCTGAAAGCTGGGGTCGAAGAGAAAGGGAATCTTCGCCTCGCGGCACTCCTGACAGTGACGCACCATGGCCGCGGGGGCATCGGGAGCGACGATGCAGAAACGGGGATTGGGCCCGGCCTCTTGACGAAGGCTGATCTCCCCCGCCCGGTTCATGGCGCCCGGATAGAACCCGGTGATCTGGTTGTCAGCCGCGTCGGTGGTGATGAAACACGAGGCCGTCACGTCCTCCTGGAAGATGCGGATACCCTGCACATCCACTCCCTGTTGGGAGAGCCACTCGGCATACTCGGGGAAGTCGCGGCCGGCGGCCGCCACGATGCGGGGCCGCTCACCGAGCAGGGCGAGCGTGTAAGCGATGTTGGCGGCGCAGCCCCCCCGTTGGCGCTTGAGCTCCTGAACCAGGAAGCTGATGTTGATGATGTGCACTTTGTCGGGCAGGACGTGGTCCTTGAAGTAGCCCGGAAAGTTCATGATGTTGTCAAAGGCCAGCGACCCGCTGACCAGGATGCAACCGCGCGCGTCATTTGTCGACCGCTCCTGTGGTCGCTGAATATTCAATGCTCTTTACCTCTCAAAACCTCAGGTTTATGGCACGGAAAGGGGCTGCCTGTCAAGCTGAAAGGCGGCCTGGAAATCTTCCGTCAGGTCCTGGGGGTCTTCCAGGCCGACCGACAGGCGGATCAGCCCTTCGTCGATGCCGGCTGCCCGGCGCTCGTCCACGGTCAGGCCCGAGTGGGAGGTGGTGGCAGGCCGGGTGACCAGGCTCTCCACGCCGCCAAGACTGGCCGCCACGACGGGAAGGTGGGTAGCCTGCATCCAGGCGTCGGCCCGCTCGGGCTCGAGCAGCTCGAAACTCAACATGGCTCCAAAGCCGTCGAGCTGGCGCTGAGCGAGCTGGTGGCTCGGGCTGCTGGGAAGGCCCGGATAGTGCACCTTTTTGACAGCCGGATGCTGCTCGAGAAAGCGGGCCACCTCCATCGCCGTGGCCGTCTGGTGACGCAGCCGCACGGCCAGGGTCTTGAGCCCCCGATGCAGCAAGAAACAGGCATGGGGGTCGAGCGAGCCGCCCAGGTGATTGAGCAGATGAACCACCCGGCGCACCCTCTCGCTCGAGCCCACCACCGCTCCGGCCACAATGTCGGAATGGCCGTTGAGGTATTTGGTGCAGCTGTGCACCACCAGGTCGAAACCGTGCTCGAGGGGACGGTAGTGGATGGGAGTGGCGAAGGTGTTGTCGATCAGGGCGACCAGGCCGTGCTGGCGGGCAAACTGCACGACCTGGGCCAGGTCGTGCACCTGCATGAGCGGATTGGAGATGGTCTCCACGTAGATAGCCCGGGTCGAGGGAGTGAGCCGGGCGGCCCAGCTCTCGGGACGGCTCAGGTCGAGGAAGGAGGCCGTGCGCCCGAGATCGGGCCAGTCGTGGGTCAGGAAGGTGTGGGTGCCGCCGTAGAGGCAGCCCTGAGCCAGCAGGTGCTCGCCGTGGCCCACGCTGGCCAGCAGCGCGGTCGTGATGGCCGCCATCCCGCTGGCCGTGACCAGGGCAGCCTCGGCCCCCTCCAGGCTGGCCAGCTTCTGGTGCAGAGCCACGTGGTTGGGGGAATTGTTGAGGCGGATGTACTTCAGGTCGTTGTAGTCGCTCTCGCCTGCGAACTCGTAGTTGGCCGACTGATAAATGGGCAGCACGACAGCGCCATCCTTACCAGGCCGAGCTTCCCCGGCGTGAATCAGGCGCGTATCCAGACGATAGCCCAAAGCAGAACCCTCCTTGCGCGTGGCGCCGAGGGAGGTTCTCAGCCGAGGGCAAGTTTCCTGTTGGGCGCGTGGCGATAAAGCCCTGGGAGCGCAGCCCCCTGGCACAGTTTTCCGGTATCTTGTGGTGGCAGAGGCGGGGGTAGGGCCCCCGAGGGCAGCCCCTCCGCCACCACCGGGGGGTTGCGGCTGGACTTCCAGGCCGACCTTCAGGGCGCGGGCGCAGGTCCGCGCAAAGCCTTCAACACGCGCGCAGGGGCTGCCCCCACTCACGCCACAGCCCTCAACGCTCGCTCGGGGCCCGGGCAGCGAGGCTCAGTGATAGGGATCGTAGCTGTAGGTGCCGTCCGGACCGCTGTAGGTATCGCCACCGCCGCGTCCGCCAAAGTCAGGGTCGTAGACCGAGTCAGGTCCGTCGTCGTTGCGCCGATTGTCGCCGAAGTCGGGGTCGGAAGCGTCGTCCGGCCCGGGCTCGGGACGGCTGTTCTTCTGTTGTTTGGCCGCCGCTTGCGGAAAGGTAGCCAGGTTTGCTATCTGCATAGTGATCCTCCAGGTCCGCTTGTTCGGCTCGAGGATAACAGGGTCCGGCGTGGCCCCGAGTTGACGGCTTGTTACCGGATGGTCAGCTGGCCTGGCGGCTCTTCTCCTTGCGAATGCGATTGCGCGCATGCACGTCCAGGATCTCCTTGCGGATGCGAATGCTCTGCGGGGTGACCTCCACCAGCTCGTCGTCCTCGATGTATTCCAGAGCCTGCTCCAGCGAGTGCCGGCGCGGTACTTCCAGGCGCAGGCTCTCCTCGGCGCCGGAGTTACGAATGTTGGTCACGTGCTTCTTCTTGGCCACGTTGACCTCCAGATCACCCGGACGACAATGCTCGCCGACCACCATGCCGGCGTAGACCTTCTCGCCCGGGTCGATGAAGAACACTCCGCTCGACTGCAGGTTATGCAGCGCATAGGTAGTGGACTCGCCAGCCTCGGAGGCCACCAGGGAGCCGCGCGTGCGACCGGCGATCTCGCCTCGCCAGGGACCGTAGTCGTGGAACAGGTGATTCATGATGCCGTAGCCCCGGGTCAGGGTCAGGATGTCTGAGCGCAGGCCGATCAGTCCCCGAGCCGGGATGGTGAACTCCAGGCGCAGGCGACCGGTCCCCGAGCCACTCATGTTGATCATTTCGGCGCGGCGCAGACCCACTGTCTCCATGATCGGGCCAAGGTTCTCCTCCGGCAGGTCGATGATGAGTTGCTCGAGTGGCTCGTGCACCTGCCCGTTGACCATTTTGGTGAGCACCCTCGGGGCCGACACGCAGAACTCGTAGCCCTCGCGGCGCATGGTCTCGATCAGGATGGAAAGGTGCAGCTCGCCCCGCCCGCACACTTCGAACACGTCCGGAGAATCGGTGGGATTGACCCGCAAGGCCACATTGCGCTCTCTTTCGCGCATCAGACGGTCGTTGAGGTGACGGGAGGTGACGTACTTGCCTTCGGTGCCGGCCAGAGGGCTATTGGAAACGAGGAACATGGCCGCCAGGGTGGGCTCGTCTACCGAGAGGCCCGGCAGCAGCGCAGGCCGCTCGATCTCGGTGATGGTCTGGCCCAGACCGACCTCGGCCAGGCCCGAGAGCGAGACGATGTCCCCCACGGTGGCCGACTCCACCGCTTTGCGGCTCAGACCCTCAAAACGAAACAACTGAGCGACTTTGCCCTTCTTGAGTGTTTCTGAGGGCGAGCCAAAGGCCACCTGCCGGGGAGCCGTCAGGGTTCCCTGGCTGATGCGCCCGATGGCCAGCCGCCCGATATACTCGTCATAGTCGAGACTGCTGACCAGCATCTGAAGAGGCGCCTCGGGATCGCCCTCGGGCACGCGAACATGCTCGAGGATCGCCTCATAGAGAGGTTGCAGGCTCTCAAAGGGTCCTCTCGGGTCGAGTGAGGCCACCTGCTGCTTGGCCGAGGCGTAGACCACCGGAAAGTCGATCTGCTCGTCGTTGGCTCCCAGGTCGATGAACAGGCCCAGGACCTCGTCCACCACCTGCTCGGGTCGGGCGTCCGGGCGGTCGATCTTGTTGACCACCAGAATGGGCAGAAGACCTGCTTCCAGAGCTTTCTTCACCACGAAGCGGGTCTGGGCCATGGGGCCCTCGAAGGCGTCCACCACCAGGAGACAGCCGTCCACCATCCCGAGGATACGCTCGACCTCGCCGGCAAAGTCCACGTGGCCGGGGGTATCCACGATGTTGAGGGTGATGCCGCGATACTCCACGGCCGTGTTCTTGGAGAGAATGGTGATGCCCCGCTCGCGCTCGAGCTCATTGGAGTCCATCACGCGCTCGGCCACGTCCTGGCCAGGGCGGAAAATGCCGGCCTGGCGCAAAAGGCCGTCCACCAGAGTGGTTTTTCCGTGATCGATGTGGGCGATGATCGCCAGGTTGCGCAGGTCGTTTCTTTGCATGCAGGGATTATACCCACTCGTCAAGCCCCGAGAGGAAGGCCCAACGTTCTCGCGAATCTCCTGGCCCGATGAAAAAACTGTGGGCCACTTTGCAAACCTACCTGCCTGGCCACAAGCCGGCCCTGAACGAGCGTCGCCGGATGGTGCGACTGGCCTGTCGAGTCCTGGTCGAGGTGCGCACCCAGAAGCGTACCTTCAGTGCCGGGATCACAGATATTTCTGTGGCCGGAATCCGACTCGAGAGCAAGGACGGGCTCAGCGCCAAGGAGATCGTGGCCGTGATGGTACCTGGCTCGGGCAAGGGGGCGGTCAAGTGCCGGGTCGTCTGGACGCGCCGTCTGGCCATCGATCGCGTCAGCGCGGGCCTGATCTTCGAAGACACCGATGAGGCCAAGGCCAACAGCTGGGTCAAGGAGACCCTGGCCGCCCACGGGTTCTCTCAGAACAACGTGCGCGAGCGGCGCCAGCATCTGCGCATCAAGGCCAACAACCTGCCGGCCTACATCACCAACCGTTCCGACGACGTTCTCTGCGAGGGGTCTCTCATCAACATCGGGCGCGGTGGCGCTCAACTTTCCTCCACCACCGAGGTCCGTATCGGCACCAGGTGTCGCGTCCGCCTCGATCAGTACGGAGCTCTGCCTTCCATGGCGGTGGACGCCATCGTACGCAGCTGCAGGCGCGACACTCGCAGCCAGAAGTATTATCACGGCCTGCGTTTCGAGGTCGAGGACGACCCCTCCGTGATGCGCATCGTGGCTATCCTGAAAGCTTGAAGTTTATTCTAAACCTGTTCTTTCAGGAAAATCCTTACCGGTAAAGGGTTTCATTCTTCCTTGAAAGTCCTTGGAGGAGGTTCCGCCCCCCCCGGCGAAAGGCCGGCAATTCAATCTCCCCGATCTCGGTCCGTCTTAGCTCCCGTGCGGGGTTGAGTCTCAGAGCGTGGCGGGGGAAGAAGCGCCAAACCAAGTCGGGAGTTGCCATGAACTTCAGAAATTTCTTCAAGGTCCCGATGGGTGTCATGCTCGCGACATCACTACTCGTGCTGTCCGGATGCGGCGGGGATACGACCACTAAGGACCTTCCCGCTGGATTCAACGGGCCGCCGGCGGTCGTGCCGACGACCACGACGAACGTGACTTTCGACCCATCCTCCACCACGCTCCAGCTCAGGATCCCCCTTCCCAACGACCTGATCCGGAACCCTCAGACCGGTCAGAACGCTCTGCCCGGGACTGGTGAGCCTTTCGATTCGATGAACTCGATCTCGGGCTTCTCCACAGCCGGCCCGATCTTCATCCCGTTTACGGCCAACATCGACGCGACGACGGTGAATAACAACACCATTCTGGTCATCAACGCGGCCACCCGCCAACTGCAGCCCATGACTTTCGAAGTAGGCACGGGCGACGTGGGCGACCAATCGCTGGTCATCGCCCAGCCGGTTCGACCGCTCTCCCCCGGTGCACCTCACATCGTGGTCATCACGGGCGGGGTGCTCGACAGCAACGGCAACGCCGTCGATTCGAGCTATCCTGAGATCGCTTTGAAGTCCCCCACTCCGCTGGTGGATGAGAACGGCACCTCGGTGTTCCCTTTCCTCAACGACCAGCAGGCCAACGCCCTCGAGCCGGTCCGGGCCGCCTACCAGCCGATCTGGCAGGGTGCCGAAGCGGCCACGGGCCTGCCCCGCGAGGACATTCCGTTCGCCTTCGCTTTCACCACCCAGCAGCTGTTCCAGACCCTGACGGTCATCCATCAGCGGGTCGAGGCCGAGACGCCGACCCCGACGATGCTCCCTCCGGCCCAGTTCGTGGGACCGGCAGCCGTCACCGCTTTCCTCAACAGCCTGGGACCGACCGGCCAGCGCATTCTGGCCTCGCAGCCCCAGTTCCCCAACGTGGTGGGAGCCATCCGCTTCGGCGTCTTCCCGGCCACCCAGTACATCGGGAACGTCAACACCGCCAACGAGACCTTCTTCCAGGGAACGCCTGACAACCCGACCCCGCAGGGCACCCTGAACCTCCAGTTCATGGTCTGCCAGCCGGCTTCTCCGCCGGCCGGGCCCGGCCCGCGCCCGGTCATCATCTTCCAGCACGGACTCACCCGCAGCAAGGAAGACATGCTGGGCCTGGCCTTCCTGGCTTGCTCGCAGGGCTTTGCGGTCATCGGCATCGATGCCGTCGGCCACGGCAGCCAGACCCTGGCCGGCCTCAACCCGCTGCCGCCCCCGGCCGGTCAGAGCGGCACAGGCTTCATCAACCCGGCCAACCTGCGCCTGACCCGCGACCATATGCGGCAGACCGTTGGCGACCAGATGACCCTGGCTCACATGATTGCGCGGGGCGCCACCGACTTCGACGGCAACGGCATCCCCGACCTGGCACCCAATCCGCCGGCACGTCCGGTCTACATCGGCCAGTCGCTGGGAGGCATTCTGGGCGGAGTCTTCCTCGCCCTCGAGGAAGACATCACGACCGGTGTGCTGAACGTGGCCGGCGGTCGTCTGACCAACCTGCTGCTCAACTCTCCCACCATCAGCGCCCAGTTGCTTCCCGGGCTCGCAGCCAATGGCCTGACGCCGGGCACGATCTCCTTCCGACAGTTCTTCTGGATTGCCCAGACCGTGCTCGACGACGCCGACCCTTACAACTACGCTCCGCGGATGCTGGCCGGCTCGCTCAAGGGCAACCTGGCAACGCAGATCCTGGTCCAGGAGATGCTCAACGACCAGGTGGTGCCGAACTCGGCCACCACCGACCTGACCCTCGCCATGGGCCTGAATCAGGTCAACGCCAAGCAGGTGGTCTCGGTGACCCCTCCGGGGCTGCCGGCCATCAGCCTCAACCAGGTGACCGCCTCAACGCCGTTCGCCTTCCCCGCTCCCATCGGCAACACCCTGGTCTTCAACGGCTCGGGCCTGTTCCAGGAGCAGGGTGGCGGCCACGGCTACCTGCTCGATCCGTCCCAGGGCGGACCGGGCGGTCAGCTGACCCTGCACGGCCAGTTGCAAGCTGGCGCCTTCGTGGCCACTCAGTTCCTGGTGCCGAACACCTTCCCGGTGATTCAGCGCGGACTGGCTGCGGTGCCCGGTGGCATCGAGCAGATCTGGGACTTCAGCTCGCTCATCGCCAAGTAGGCTGAGCGCCAACCCCGTGAGAAAGGCCGGCCCCGCAAGGGACCGGCCTTTCTCTGTCTGTCCGTGGACCCTGGGCTGAGCGGATACCTGCCCGTCATCCGGCTCGTCAAAGCCAATCCTCGAGCCGTGGAAGCCAGCCAATATTCCTGACGACCAGCGGTTTCCGAGTCGGCCATACCCTCCACTCCAAACCTGAGCTCTCCCCGTCCTCAGCGCTCACTGCGGTTTCCATCCCTCGTCAAGGCCAGGGTGAGCCGATGACCTGCCTATCCTACCCGCTCTTGCGAGGGTGGCGCATGAAGATGAAGAACACCCCGCCAATCAGGCTCCAGAACAAGATGATGAAGGTATTGAACACCGGGATGACGCCCGCCTCGGCCGGAGTGGCCCCCCCGGCCAGAAAGAACGTGCTGAGCACCAGGTCGCGGCCCCCGAATCCGGCCGGGGTGATCGGGATGGCGGCCACAGCGTTGGCGATCTGGGCAGCCAGGAAGTAGCTCCAGAGCCCCAGGTGGGTCTCGTGGTAGGCCCGGCCGATCAGAAAGACCGTCAGGGCCGCCAGCACGTGGGTGAAGGCCGAGATGGCCAGGGCGGCAGCGATAACTCGAGGGGCTCCTTTGTAAAGGTCGAGGGCCCGCACCAGACGGTCGAGAATGTGCACCACCCCGGCCGGCAAGCGAAGGCGGCCGAAAGCGATCAACCCCGAGACCAGCGGAAGACCGGTGAGGTGGCGACGAAACAGGACTGCCAGCACCCCCGCGATGCCGGCGGCGCTGCCCATTGCGACCGTGATGGTGGCCAGCTGCACCTGTCGATTGGCATTCAAGATGAAGTCGAGCGAGAAAAGGACCGAGACCAGCGCCACCAGCAAGAGACCGAGCAAGCCAAGGACCCGGTCCACCATGATGGTAAGCACGGCCT
The DNA here is from genome assembly GCA_021404945.1 of bacterium CPR1. Lineage (GTDB taxonomy): Bacteria > Vulcanimicrobiota > Xenobia > Xenobiales > QWHO01 > QWHO01. Next base: position 18,573 of record QWHO01000005.1, on the reverse strand, counting down.
CAGTGCGGCGGTTGGGGGCGTGGCGGGCGATGTAGACCATCTTGAGCACATCGCCCCCTACTGCCCCGGGCAACACGCTGGAGAAAAACATCCCCACCATGGTGAGCGAAAGCAGGTCGTGCAGCGAGACCTCAATCTGCTGAACCCTGAGCAGCCACTGCCAGCGCACCGTGGTGATCAAAATGGAAACAAGCTGAATGGACAGGGCGATGAGGAGCAGCCACTTGATGCTTGCGGCAGTCTGAGCCCAGAGGTCCACCTTCTGCCTGGAGATGACCACGCTGATGAGGTAAACGGCCAGGCCCACCCCCACGCAGGCCCTGAGAACGTTGAAGAGGGCGCGACGACGACCGCGGGGGGCGGTCGGATGGACGACCTCCTCCACTGCCTCTTCGAGCGCCTGAGGATCATCCGCAACCGACATGGAAAGGCTACGCGCTACGCTCCAACAAGGTTCAAGGCCAGGTGGCCTCCTCTGTGTTCGCGCCCAGGCAGGACACTCCTCGAATGATCTTCAGCAATGTTTCCAGAGCTCATCTGGCCAGCAGCAGGTCTCCTGCTTGCCGCCCTGCTCCTTCGCAGCGCTTTCCGCTGGCCTGCCCTCCTGGTGGGCCTGGCCGGGCTGGCATGGGGAGGCTATCTGCTGGTCTCGCCCTCAGAAATCGAGCGGCGGCTGGCCAGCCTGCCCGAGCCCCAGGCCCGGGCGCTGGCATGGGTGAGCCGCCAGATGGTGCCGGGGGAGACCTGCTTGAGTCAGCCCGAAAATGGCGTGCTGCCAGCACCTCACCTGCATCCCGACCAGCTCAAGGCGTTCCGGGCCACGGGACGGGTGGAGTTGCTGGGATCGAGCTGCCGCTGGCTCATCCTTCCCGCCCACCAGAGCCCCGAGCTGCAAAGCGGGCTGAAATCAAGCAAGCGCTGGTTGCGGGCCGGGCCGACTTTCGAAGGGCTGCAGACCTACGAGATCCTGACCATCCCCCGAGCCGCCGCCCCATCCCAGCCGCCCTTCCGAAGCTCTCTGCAGCTCGCCCCGGGACCCTATCGGGGGGGGCAGGTCGTGGCCATGCGATTGGATCTCTACAACGCCACCTTTGAGACGCGGCGACCGGGCTGGATCCGGGTGCAGGTCTATCGGGAAGGCCAGCCCCTGGAGCCTGCCCTGGAGAGGCTGGCCGGCTTCACGCCACTGCCAGCACGAAGTGGGGACGTCATCGATCTGGTGCTGGTGGCCCCCGAGCAGCCAGGCGACTATGAAGTGAGCATCGCCATGCCCCACACGATGGACGGAAAACCGCTCGAGCTCTTCCGCAAGAGCTTCTCGGTACGAGCAGCGGGCGCCCCGTAAGGCGCCCGCATTGTCGTCTGTCTCATCGTGCAGTCGGCCTGCAGCTCAGGCCGGATAGGGTCCATACCAGACGTCTTCGACGGCTGGTCCCCACGGGCCCGGATCCGCAGGAGCGGCCTCGAGTGCCTGATTGGGCAGCTCCAGCGAGTCGAGCTCGACGAAAATCGCCTCGAGTCTCATCGCGGTGGTCCTCCGGTTCAGTCTAGCCCGGTCGAAGAGGTTCCAACCCGGCTACCTCATATTATACCATGCGTGGCCTTTCCCTACCGTGATCTGGTTAACAAATCTTCAACCGTTCCGGTGATCAAACCATGGCCCCGTCCTGTCCGGGTCATTTCTGGAGTCATTGTCCTGGCCTGCCTCCTGCTGTCCGGTTGCAGCGGCGTGCCCACGGATGCACCACGCCTCATGCACCGCCTGGAGGAAGCGCTGCGCGAGCCTTCCAACGCGACCGGCCTGGTGCTGAGCCAGAGCAAGCTCAAAGAGGCTCCCCCGGAGATCGCCCGGCTGAAAGCTCTCAAAGGCCTGGATCTGAGCGAGAACGAGCTGACCACCCTGCCCGAGTCTTTCTCCGAGCTGAGCGAGCTCGAGTTGCTCGATCTGCGCTCCAACCGGCTCACCAACATCCCCCCCGTCCTTGCCCGCATGCCGGGGCTGCGCAGGCTCTATCTCTCGGACAACCAGCTCAGCTCTATCCAGCACCTGCCCCCTGGTCTGGAGGAGCTTTATCTGAGCCAGAACGAGCTTAAGGAGCTGGCGGCTCTGCCGACCAACCTGCGGCTGCTCCACCTGGCGGACAACAAGCTCGAGGCCTCTGACGAGCTTGCCAGGCTGATCCGGCTGGAAGAGCTGAATGTCAGCAACAATCGACTGCAAAGCCTTCCGGCTGGCTTCTCCAGGCTCGATCGTCTTCAGACCCTGATCGCCAAGAACAACCGCCTCACCGAGCTGGGCTTCGAGCCCACCTCCAACCACCGGCTTTTCCTTGTCCAGTTGGAAGGCAATCCGATTCCCCTCCCGCTGCAGGCCCGACTCAAGAAGCAACAGCCTCGCGCCGAATGGAGGTTCTCCAGCGAGCCTCCAGAAGAAGGCGAGCCGTGAAACGCTGGCTTGTCATCCTGCTTGTCGTGCTCCAGCCCTGCCTGGCCCAGACGCCGCGCGAGAAGAAGCTCTCCAACGACGTGCGCTACCTGATCAGCCAGGAGGGGCAGCGCATGAAGGCCGGGGTGGCCATCGTGCACCTGGCCACCAGCGAAAAGGTCTCGGTGGACGGGTCGCGGCCTTACCCGCTGGCCAGCGTCTTCAAAGTGCACGTGCTGCTCGAGCTGGCCCGCCAGCTTCAGGCGGGACGAGCAGGCTTCAGCCTGGAGCAGGTAGTCATCTTGAAGGAGACCGACCGCTGCATCGGCTCGGGCACCCTGCAAAACCAGCCGGGAGGCACGAAGGTCAAAATCCAGCGTTGCGTCGAGTTGATGGAGAGCATCTCGGACAATACCGCCACCGACCTGCTCTTCAACCGCATCGGCACGGACAGCGTCAACAAAATGCTGGCCGAGCTGGGCTATGAGAGCTCGAACGTTTTCATGACCAACCGGGCGGCCTACCTGATCGCCCTGGGCATGGGTCAAGAGTGGCGCGGGATGAGCGGGCGCGAGATCGCCGCCCGCTGGCGCAAGCTCGACCACAGCCAGCGCCTGGCAGCCGTGGGGCGGATCCTCAAGGAGAACCAGGGTCTGACTCTGAGCCGCTTTCAGGCGGCCGAAAACGCTTCCGCCGCCCGGGCAGCTTACGCCGATGACGTGGCCGTGGCCACGGTGGTGGACAATCTTGCCTCGCCGGACGACCTGGCCGACCTGCTCGGCCGCCTCTACAAGAACGAGCTGCTGGACAAGCGCTGGACCGAGTATGCGCTGGGGATTCTGGCCCAGTGCAAATACAAGACCCGCATTCCCCGGCTGTTGCCTCAAGGCACGACCGTCTACCACAAGACCGGCACCATCGCAGGGGTGGTCAACGACGCCGGGATCATCCGCCTGGAGGACGGGACCGGGCTGGTGGTGGTGGTGCTGGTGAAGGACGTGGCCCGGGGCTGCTCGGACCGGGCCTCGACCCTCATCGCCCAGATCGCCGAGCTGGCTTACAACGCCTACTCAGAATGAGGCGCGTGCTGGTCCTGGGTAACCTCGAGCTGAGCGACCTGTTGCCCGACCTGGAAGTGGTCGCCGCCGACACGGTTCCGGAAACGGAGGACGAATTCGACCTCATCGTGCTGCCAGCGTCCTTGCTCGAGCGAGCTCCGGAGCTGCGACGGGGCGGGCTGACACCCATCCTGGTGCTGACCTCGCAGGCCGAGAGCCTTGAGCTGGCAGCGGCCGATTCTTTGCTCTGGCCTGCCGAGCCCTCCCTCCTGAGGGCCAGAGTAGGGCTGCTGCTGGAGCTCGCCCGCAGGGCCCGGGAGGTCAAGCAGCTCGAGTCCGAGCTGGAATCCATCGTTTACTCGGTCTCCCACGACCTGTGCGCACCCCTGCGCTCAGCCGAGGGCTTCCTGCAGCTTGTACTGACCGGCGATCAGGAGCTGAGCGATAAGAACCGCAAGTACCTCGGCAACGTGACCCTCAGCCTGGAGAGCCTGGAGCGGCTCGTCAGCGGCCTGCTCGAGCTCTCCAGGGTCTCCCGGGCCCCTCTTTGCATCGAGCAAGTGAATCTGACCGCCCTGGCCCGCGAGGTCGTGAGCGAGCTGGGTTGCGATCCGGCCCGGGTGAGCATTCAGGGCGATCTCACCCTGCCGGGTGACCGTGACCTGTTGCGAGTGGTCCTGCGCCACCTGCTCGACAACGCCCTCAAGTTCAGCTCGCGGAAAGAGCAGCCTCGCGTCGAGTTGGGCGGTCAGAACGGGGTGAGCTTCTTCGTGCGCGACAACGGGGCAGGCTTTCCGCCCGAGCAGGCCTACCGCCTGTTTACTCCTTTCCAGCGCCTGCACCACGAGCGCGACTTTCCCGGAACGGGGGTAGGGCTGGCCACGGTGCAGCGAATCTTGCGCCGCCACGGTGGCAGCGTGAAAGCCGAGGGCAGCCCCGGCCAGGGAGCCACCTTCCGCTGCGCGATTTCAGGCAACTTTCATCCGCAACTGCCACAATGAGCGCATGATCGACCCCGTTCAGCGCCGCGCCATCACCCGGCTGGTTCGCTCGAATGTCGAGCCCGAGTCTCAGGCGGCCATCAAGAAGGCGGCTCGCCAGAGCAGTGGCCAGGACCTGGTGGAGTTCAGCCTGAGCCTGCTGGAGGCCATTCCCCCTTCGCCTGTCTCACACGTGGAAGGGGGCGCGGCTGGACTTGCGGTGCTGGAGTACCTGGCCCGCCAGAGCCAGGCTCCGGCCGCGATTCAGGCAGCGGCCGAGGCCGCTCCGAAAACCATGTTCCCCACCTCGCGCCGCGCTCTTGCCACCATCGCCCTGGAGTCAGCCGCTGCGGCCAGCCCCAGCGCCTTTGCCCGCATGGGGATCGAGATGATGAAAGCTTGCCGTCCCTACCCCTTCGACGGGGCCACGGCCGGCACGACGGTGCTGGAAGCCCTCTCCAGGATGCCTCTGGACGAAACCACCCGCTCCTACCTCTGCGAGTCCCGCCTCCAGCTCGATAGCCTGAAAGACCACGAGGAGCGCGCCGAGCAAGCGCTCAAGGTGCTGGCCCAGGTGGTCACCCTGTCCGAGCACGCCCAGGAAGTCTCCTCACTGGCCCGGAGCTCGCAGGGAGGCTCGATTCAGGAAACCCCGTCGGCGGTGCGGGTGGGCGGCGTCCTGGTGCCTCGCCGGCGCTTGCTCAGCTGAATCGCTCCAGCAAAGCCTCCAGCATCATCTCCTCCTGCTCTTCGGCCGACAGGCTTTTCTCCAGTTGCACCACCGTCCCGGTAGGGCCGGAGGCCAGCCAGATCACGTCGCACAGCTCCAGCATCAAGGAGAAACCCATCCCCAGCGAGACCTTGGTGGAGAAACCCGGCTTGAGAATGCTGGCTGGCAGGTCCTCGGGGCGGATGCCTGGACCGCCGTCAAAGATGCGCGCCACCAGACGTTGCCCGGCCAGCCGCACCTCGCAACGACCGTCCACGCCGTGCTTGATGGCGTTAGTGACCGCCTCGCCGGCGGCCAGCAAGAGCTCCTCCAGGCTGTCCGAGGGCATGCCCACCCGCGCCCCCAGAGAGCGCATCTCCCGGCGCAAACGCGCGTAGCTCTCGGGCTCAATCAGCGTCAGGGAGAGTTGCAGCTCGCCCTCCAGGGGGATCTCGCTGGCCTCGCACAGGTGCAACCGGCCCTGGGTCACGGCCAGCAGCACCTCGCGGTAAAACCAGCGCTTCTCCTGCTCGGCAGCCAGCAGTTGCTGCTCGAGCCGGCGCCGCTCGGTGATGTCGGTCACCATGCCGACGGTGGCCGTCCAGCGATCCTCGGCGTCCAGAATGCCGCTGGCCGAAACCAGAGCCCACACCACCTCGCCATCCGGCCGCTCCAGGGCCAGCTCGAGCTGCTCGGGAGTCGAGCCGGGCTCGCGAAACATCGCCCTGGCCAGCTCGCGCGACTCGGTCGCCACGAAGCGAAACAGCGAGCGATGAATCAGCTGATCCACGGGGCAACCGAGAATCTCGGCCAGGCGCTGGTTGGCAAAGGTTACCCGGGCCCGCCGGTCCACGATCCAGATCCCCTCGGCGGCAGCCTCGACAATGCGCTGGTAACGCAGCTGCCCCTCGCGGTGCGAGCGCTCGGCCAGGCGGCTGGTCCGACGGTTGCGGGCCTCCTGCAGCTCGCGCTCGAGGGCCGGGCCGAGCCGGGTCAGGTTATCTTTCATCAGATAGTCGTGGGCCCCGGCCCGCATGTACTCGACGGCCGTGGTCTCGCCGATAGTGCCCGACAAGACCAGGAAAGGCACATCCTCGCCGCTCTTTCGCACCAGCTCCAAAGCATGCTGGCCGGTGAAACCAGGCAGGCTGTGGTCGGACAAGATAGCGTCCCAGCCGCCCGAATGCCAGGCCAGGCGCAGGCCCTCCAGGGTATCCACCCGGTGGGCATGGACCTCGTAGCCGGATCGCTCGAGGGTGGCCACCACCAGCTCGGCGTCCAGCTCGTTATCCTCGACCAGGAGCAGCCTCAGAACGGTCTGAGCCCGCACCTGAATGCGGCTGAAGACCATCTGTCAAGATTCGACATCCCTCGCAGGATTTCTCCTCGGACGGCTGCGAACTTTGTCCTACTGTGAGCAAGAACTACGAGCATCTCCAATCGGTCGCCCAACGGCCCTCGGCGGTCGAATGGTTCCGGGGCGTGGTCAAACGGGCCCACCTGAACGTCCTGGACACTCAAGAGCACTTCACCATCGAGCACAGGGGTGACAAGCTCGAGGTGCACGAGGGGCTGAAGGACAAGAAGACCAACATCATCATTCCCCTGCACAGCGAGAACCTGGAGTGGCTGGCGGGGGCCTTCGCAGACGACAAGATCGATGCCGAGGAGGAATACCGCATCGTCAAATACCTGCTCGAGCCCTGTCTGAAAGCGGCCCTGGAGATGCCCATCCTGAAGAACCCGGCCTTCAACCGCATTCTCAGGGTCGACCACCACTGGCAGGAGGCACTGCTCGATCCCGAGGGCAAACCCGACGTGGAGCTGACCATCGTCTACGTCAACAAGCAGTGGTTGGTCATTCACGGCTTCCACGGCAGGCCCCAGCGCCGCCTGGTGATCACCGCTCCTCAATTCATCGATTTCCAGAAGCGTGTGTTTGCCGCCGACGCCAGCGGCAACCTGGCTGAGTGGCTCAAGCTAGCCCAGTGGTACGTAAAGTGGCGCGATAGCATCAGCGTTTCGCCCAATTGAAGTGCGTCTTCTGTGACATCGTAGCCGGCCGCGTGGCCGCCCGGGAAGTTTGCCGCGAAGACGGCCTGGTGGCCTTCCTGGACCACCGGCCGCTTTTCCCGGGTCACGTGCTGGTGGTTCCCGAAACGCATCACGAGACCCTGATCGACCTGCCCCCGGACAGGTTGCCAGGTCTGTTCGGCCTGGTCCGTCGTCTGAGCCAGGCAGTTCCCGCCGCCCTCTCGGCCCAGGGGAGCTTCGTAGCCCTGAATAACAAGGTCAGCCAGAGCGTGCCTCACCTGCACGTGCACGTGATTCCTCGCACGAAAGGGGACGGGCTGAAAGGATTCTTCTGGCCTCGACAGCCCTATCGTGACGAAGCCCACATGATCGAGGTCGCGGAAAAGATCACGGCAGCCCTCAGGAGTTGAGGCACTTATGGCCGCGTTCCACTGTCAGCGAGCCGCAACGATTGCAGCGGTGGGCGGTGGGAAGGTTGGCGGCCAGCTCGTCGGCCAGACCCAGCCACATCCAGCCCAGCAGGTTGCGAGGCCAGCGCTGCACGCGCAACTTCCCGCCCGAGCAGCTGGCTCGCACCTCCACCCACAGAGAGAGGGCCGAGTCGAGCTGGCCCGCCAGGTAGGCAAGCACCGCCTCGAGATTGTCGCGACTGGCGAATTCGCCCTCGATCAGGTCGCAGTCGGTCTCTTGAAGGCTAAAAGCCTCTCCGGGTGGTTTGAAGGCGCTGTGGCGCACGCACAGGAAGGCACGATTCTGCTCTCCCTTGATGGTGGTGCCGGCGGGATGATAGCTCATCTGTCCCCAGCGCACCATCCCGGCGAGGCGCTCGGGATGACCCACCGCCTCGGCGAGCCCGAGCAGGTTGCGCATCTCCCGAGCCTGACGCCACCAGCGTCCCAGCGGCTCGGCCAGAGCCTGCCCGGCGTGGCGGGGCAGAAAGGGCGCCATGCGTCCCACCCGGGGATCGGGTGGGATCAACTGGGCCACCCCCAGAGGGCCATAGCGCTTGGCAAACTTCTCGATGGCCTCGAGAGTGCGGGCCGGATTGTGATTGGCCAGAGCCGCAAAAGTCCGGTGCAGCCGGGGTGAGGGGGAATAAGCCTGCCGGGAGGGCTCTACCTCGGCCAGGAAGGGTGCCTCGCCCCCGATGCCATCGTGCCGGCTCACCCAGGCATAGGTGCCCCCGCGGGCCCACTGAAAGCGCCCCGAGGGGGCCTGGGGACGAAGGAGCGGGGCTCCGCTGCCAAGCTCGTACTGAATCATTCGAGGTCAATTCGAAGGATGGACCGGGTCTTCCCTGCGGTAGCAAACGGACGACAATCGTTTACACATTGCTCAAATCGGTTACAAGTCCTTAACAGTCTTACCGGCCATCAGTCCCCTGGGCAGCCTATCCTGAGAGCAAGAATCTTCAGCTAAAGGACGCAACAGCCATGAGCAACTATCCTCCGCCCCAACTCGCGGGCTCTCTTTGGATTCGCATCACCCACGTTCGCAAGTAAGGTTTGCGAAGGTGTCATGCGCCTGGCGATGACGACTCTCAGCACTCAATTCTTGACGGTGTACGAGCGCACGTAGGTGGCCTGGCGCCCGTCGAGGTAGAAGCGCACCAGGGCTGACTCAACTGCTTCTCCCGGGCGGGCATCGCTCTTTCGCTCGGCGATCCACAGATCGCGCGAAAGACGCAAGGTGTAGGGTCCACAGCGCTGTACTTCGCGGATCACGTCGGCAGCGCATACCCGGGTGAGGTTCTCCGCTTTGTGGGTGAAGGCCGGGCTGGCCACCAGGTCGCTGATCTCCTCGCTCAGGCGCAGCTCGCGCCCCTGGTAAACAAAGGAGACCAGCATCTGGGTCAAGCCTTCGGCCGCATACTCGGTCCAGCGCGCCGTAATCTGCCTGGACCCGTCCTCGCTGCGGGCGAAGAGCATCTCGCCGGTCTTGCCGGTGGAGCGAAAGCTCCTCTCGACGTCGGCGCAGGTCAGGCGACGCAGCGGGATGTCCCGGGCCGAGGGGGGGGCCGAGACCTTCCGGCCTTGACGCTTGCCGATCCAGCTGCCAAACGCCACGAGCAGGGCCAGGCTGCTGACCAATCCGAACAACTCGAGACTCACGCGAAGGGTTTGGATGTCCGCGCCGGGCAACCCTCTGTCGGATGACGCTTGCGCCAGGGCGATGGTCCCCGCACAACGATCCTTCGTCCAGAGAGTGGTTACGGGAGGATTCCGGACATCCATTGAGAACCACGGGGAAAGATTTTCGTCGCGGGGGTCCCTCGAATGAGAAAGGATGTTCTTGGCGCGCAGCCGGAACCCACCTTGACCAGGTTCTCCGGCTGCGCGAGATCCAAAATGGCGGGGTTTTCCTCGGCCATCACAGGAAGGTTTGCGGCCGGACTTCGAAGCCGATTGCGTCTCTGGGCGGTAGCGGGATTGCTCCTGCTCGTGGGATGTGGAGGCTCGTCCCCTCTCGAGGGAGGCACCCCCGCTCCTCCCAGCGGCCCCACGCAGCCCGGAGTGGTCACCTTGCGGGTCGACCTTCCCGAGTTTGGTCCGGAGAAGACCCAGCAGTCCACCGCCTCACCACTCCCCAATGAGCCGGTGCTCGTTGTGGTCCAGGTGCAGGCGCCCTCTGCGTCAGACCCCACCCGGTCCGTCATCGTGGCCCAGGGCCAGGTGCAGGCGCAACCGGGGGATACCTCCGCGCGCATGCGCATCACCGATATTGCGCCCGGCGACTACAACGTGGTCGCGGGATTGTTCGATACCCAGGGCAACCTGTTGCCCAACGTCGCCTACCAGGCCATCAGCCTGGCACCCATCGAGGATCTCGAGCTCGTGCTCGATCTGAATAACCCCAACGTTCCGCCCAACGGCACCATCACGATCATCGTCAACTAATTCGGGGAGGGTCTCGCATATGTCTCGTGGCTGGCTGCTCATCATTCTCGCCCTTTCAGCGCTCTTCGCATCCGCCTGCAGCTCGGGCTCGGGCGGGGGAGGTGGTGGCGCCCTCGACAAGGGCGCTCCCGTCCCGACCGGGCAGAATCCCGGTGCCACGGGCCGAGCAGCCATCACGTTCGACCTGCAGGGGCGTCAGGCCAGAATCTCGGATGCCGCGGTGAACATCCTGATCAACATCCTCGACCCCGTCACGCAGCAGCCGCTGGCCCAGCCCGTGACCGTGCCCGTGGACCGGTCAGGGGCAACGCAGACCGTCACCATCGCGGTTCCCGTGGGGGACGTGTTGCTCTTGATCGAGACGCTGGACGCCAACGGTAACGTGCTGGACGTGGGAAGCGGCGTGGTCAGCGTCACGGAGAACTCGACGTCCTCTATCAGCATCACGCTGCGGCCGTTCGATCAGAACGTGGTGGGCATACCATCCAAGCTGGTGTTCGTCAACCAGCCCCAGAGCGCGGGCCAGAATCAGTCGCTGGGCACGGTTCAGGTGGCGGTTCAGGACGGCAACGGTCTGCTCATCGCGAGCGCTACCGATTCGATCACGCTGGCCATCAACACGAATCCGGCCGGCGGCATTCTGGCCGGCACCGTCACCGCCAACGCCGTGAACGGCGTGGCGACCTTCGACACGCTCAGCATCAACAATCCGGGTGCCGGCTACACGCTCATCGCCGCGGCCACCAACCGCAACTCCGACGTCAGTGCCAGCTTCGACATCGCGGCCGTGCCGGAGTCGCTGGCGGTCAGCGTGCCGCCGACGAACACGCCGCAGCTCTCGCCGATCACGCCGCCCGTCCAGGTTTCCATCCTGGACGAAAACGGGGTGGTCGTGCCCGGCGCGACCAACGCCGTCACGGTCAGCCTGGCCAGCGGCGCCGGCACCCTCTCGGGTAGCCTGACCGTGAACGCCGTGGACGGCGTGGCCACGTTCCCCGACCTCTCCATCGACCAGGTCGGCACGGGCTTCTCACTGGGGTTCTCCTCGCCGGGCCTGGCGGGCGTGACCAGCGGCACGTTTGATACCACGAACGCCCCGGGCGTGCCGACCGGGGTCGAATTCGTGGTGCAGCCCTCCACGACAGACATCAACCAGACGATCACGCCGCCCGTCCAGGTCCGAATCGTGGACTTTTTTGGCGCCACGGTCCCGGGCGCCACCAACGACGTCACTCTGGTGCTGGCCGCAGGCCCGGGGAACCTGAACGGAACCCTGAACTTGAGCGCCGTGAACGGCGTGGCTGTGTTCAACAACCTGAGCCTGGATGCGGCCGGGGTCGGATTTGTCCTGGCTGCCAGCTCGCCGGGCCTGACCGGCGCCAGCTCGAGCACGTTCAATATCAACGCCGTCGTGGGTCCGCCGATCGTCTTCCTGGGCGCTCGCAACTTCGTGGGGATCGATTCCAGCGGCAACCCTCGCTATGCTGCTCCAAGGTCTTGCGTCGTGGCAGACTTCAATTCTGATGGTCGAGACGACTTCGCGCAGGGCGATGAGATCAACACCGGGGATCCGACGGTGCACCTCAACACCACCGCCAATGGCGCCATGGTGCCAACCTTCTCACCCTTCTTCGTCAATGCCGGGGGCGGGGGGGCTTTCGGCGTGGGCTCGGCCGACCTGAACAACGACGGCCGACCCGATCTGGGCTCCAATGGCGGCAATGGAAACCTCGAGATACTGCTTAACCAGACTCCTGCCGGAGGCGCCACGGCGATCTTCGGGCCGGTCAGCGTCTTTCCGACCGGTACGGGATCGCTCGGCAATTTCGACTTCGCCGACTTTAACGCAGACGGTCTGGCCGATGTCGTGCTCGAGACAGGCGCCGGGTTCAGTGTGCGCGTCAACAACACCGCGGTGCCGCCGGGGACGATCGTTTCCTTCAACGCTCCGAACCCGGTGGCTGGCAGCTCGGGCTCGGTCACGGCCGGCGACGTGGATGGTGATGGGCGTCCCGATGTCGTCCAGGGTGGGAACGGGTCGATGTTTGTGACCCTGAACACGACCCCGAACGGCGCCCTCAACGCGACGTTCGGTGCCCCCGTATCCTTCCTGCCGATCGGGGGCGGGACGGTGGATCGCTGCGCGCTGGGCGATTTCGACGGGGATGGTGATCTGGACGTGGTGTCGGCCGACCGTGCCGAAGCTCGAGTACGCATCTGGCGCAACCAGACTCCCCTGGGCGGCCCGCCCAACTTCGTTCAGCACAGCCTGATCGCTGCCGGCCAGAACCCGCTGTTCACTCTCGTGGACGATTTCAATGCCGATGGGAGGGCCGATATCGCGGCCAGCAACTTCTCCGGCGGCGGCGTCACCGCATCGCCCAACAAGAACAGTATGTCGGTGTTTCTCAACCAGAATCTTCCCGGCGCGATCGCCTTCCAGCCGGTCAACAACTTCCCCACCACCCGTACCCCGCTGGGGATCGGCGCGGGTGACTTCAACAACGACGGTATCCTGGACGTGGGCGTGGCCAGCGACGACGGCTTTGGCTACATGACGAGCATCCTGCTGGGAACCACCCCGAACGGGGCCACGGCTGCCAGCTTCCTCCAGGGTAACCTCCTGCAGGCGGGCAACGGCCCGAGCGGTGTGGCGGACGCTGACTTTAACGGTGACGGCGCTTCTGATCTGATTGTATCCAACCGAACGGACGGCACGGCCACGGTATACACCAATGACGGCGCGGGCGGGTTGACCCCGAGCGCTCCCTTTACGGTGGGCTCGCAGCCGGTCGCGACGTATGTGACCGACCTCAATGGCGACCTGCAGCCGGACGCCTTCGTGGTGAACAACTTCTCAAGCAACATCACGGTGCTCATGAACACGACCGGAGGAGGCGGAGGAGCCCCGACCTTCAACGTGGCCAACTTCTCCGTCGGGGCTCAACCTCAGCGGGCGGCCGTGGCCGACATCAACCGCGACGGCAGGCCGGACATTGCCATCGGTCTGGTCGGCGGGGGCTTCGTGCGCGTGTTCATGAACACGACGCCCGCCGGAAACCCGACGGCCACCTTTGACCCGACGCCGACGGATATCCCCTTCAGCGACCCCACCTTCGTTGTGGCCGGCGATTTCAACAGCGATGGTATCGTCGACCTGGCTTCCACCGGCAATACGTTCGGAGAGCTCGTGGTCTTTCCGAACACGACTGCCCTGGGCAGCAACACGGCGAGCTTCGGGGCGACGGTCTCGGTGAGCAACTTCATCGGAAGAGTCCCGCTGGCTTCGGCCGATATCAACGCAGATGGCCGCCCGGATCTGGTCACCACCAGCGGCAACCTGGCCGTCTATATGAACACGAGCACGCCCGGCACGGTCAGCTTCCAGAGGACAGACGTGGGCAACCTGGCCGGCAATCTCTTCGTCCTTGCCGAGGACGCCAACTCGGACGGCCTGCCTGACCTCGTGATGGGCGACGCGAACGGCTACGATGTGGTCTTCGTCCGCAACACGACGGCGGTGGGCTCGAACACTCCCAGTTTCGACGCGCCTCTCTACTTCCTGGTCGGAGACTACTTCGACATCCCGTCCAACTCGTTCTTCGGTTTCGGCTGCGTGGCCGACCTGACCGGCGACGGGCTGGAGGACCTGGCAGTGGTGGCGCCCGGGACCGGATCTCTCAACCCGTCCATCCTGGGCAATCTGATCGTTTTGCCGCAGCAGTAAGAACCTCGGCCCTGCTCGGCGACAAGCGTCCGGCTCGGCCGGAGGTCCAATCCCGCCCCCCCTGCGGTGTCGGTGTCGGAGGGGCTACGCCCTCGGGCCGCCTCCGACACCACGGTTGTCGGAGGCGGCTGAGCCTGGCCGTCGCGCAGCCGGAAAAACCTTTCAAAAGGGCTGGATCGGGAAGGCGGACAGGCAAAGGGGCGCATTGCGATAGAGCAGGGCATTCCCTCGCAACTCGCGGGTCTGAAAGCGCAGGGCTGAACCGCGCCGCTCAGGGTTGTCCAGGCAGCAAAGCCGGGTCAGAAACTGAGCTGCCCGGGAACGCCTGCCCTCACGCAGGGCCCGACCCGGTCGGGTGGTGGCCTCCAGGGCCAGGGCCGCCAGCAGCTTGTCGTGAGCACGTCGATACAGATCATGCGAGGCCAAAAGCTCCAGAGAGACCACCGAGTCGCCCAGCAGGGCGACCAGACCCACCTGACCGGGCAGTGGTCTGAGCTCGCGTCGAAGCCGAATCAGTGCAGACTTCTGCGTGTCGAAAGCCGCCGAGAGAGCCTCGGTGCTCGACCGGGTTCTGGTCTGCCTTAGCCGAGTTTGCACCCCTTGCCAGACCTGCTGTTGATCGTGCGATCGCAGAGTGGCCGGGGCCAGCCGACCGCTGGACCGAAAGCCCCGTCGCGTGCCGTTGAAGGCCCAGCGACCCCGCTCCACGCAGCTCACAGGCAGGCGCACCGTCTGGTTGGGGACGATCAGCACGTGACTGCTCAGCATTCGATTCTGCCTCCCCCCGACCAGCTCTTCGCCTTCCAGCAAGAGCACCGGTCGAGGGCCAGCATTGACGGCCTGCAGCTCGTTCACGGCCTCCAGCTCGCTGATACGAACGGCCGAGGTTCTCCCCAGCAGCTCGACCTCCAGCTCCAGTGACTCACCCAGGAGGGGCACGAGATGAAGCTCTCCGAAGCTGGTCGCCGGCCCGAGCCGCAGGCTCCCCAGGCGGTCGCGCACGCGCTGCCAGTGGCTCGGCCGCGACCGTCTGGCCGGGCCTCCCCAGCGAGAGCTGGCCCGGTCGATCAGCTCGGCCACCGGGGTTGAGCCCGGGCTGACACGAGGCTCGAGAGCCTCCAGCCAGCGCCGGGGAAAGGCTGAGAGGCCGTAGCGAGCCCCCATGGCTGCTCCCACCAGGGCGCCCAGAGTGTCGTTGTCATAGGTGTCGTTGACGGCCCGCAGCACAGCTTCCTCGCTCTCATGGCCATGGCGCTCGAGCACAAGCAGCAGGACGGGCAGGGTTTCGACCAGTGAGGCCCCCGAGGGGACCTCCAAAACCGGGATGGAGCGAGCCTCGGCTTCCTCGAAGGCACGCCGGGTGGACCGGGCCAGCCGGCCGTCCGGCTCGCAGCGCTCCATCATTTCCAGAAAGCGCTGGCAGGAAAGGCTCTCGGGGTCTTCCAGCAAGCCGCGCAGCAGCTCAACGTAAGCCAGGCAGGCGGCCACCGAGCCACCCTGGCGGTGGGTCATCGCGGCGGCCAGGGCCACGTTGGGCCACAAACTCTCGGGCTGGCTCAGAAAGGGCAACAGCACCGGGGCGATACGCATCAAGGCCCCGTTGCCCAGCGACTCCACCGAGCACTCGTGCCAGGGGAGCCCCTGGCGGATACCTTCCAGGAACCTGGTCAGCGAGCGTCCCAGCCCGCTGACTGGCTCGCTGGCGAAGCGCACAGCAAGCTTCTGGGGCTTGATGCGCTCATGCTCGAGCAGGTGCTCGAGGGTCCAGAAGGCCAGCTGGCTGTCGTCGGAAGCTCGCCCGCGCTCGCCGAGATAAGTGTGCAACTGACCGAAGCGAGCTCTCCGAGTGAGGGGGGGCTGGCTCTCGCTGGAGTTGCCCAGCGCGTCCCCCAGGTAAAGCCCCCACAGCATTCCCCGCAGGCGATCGGGGTCGGGCAAGAGGGGCCGCGGAATGGGCGGAGTGTCCTTCAAGGGCATCCAGCCTGTCTGCATCAGGTGGTCGAAGATCACGGTCAGCAAACCTCCCAGCTTTTTATTTCGTGTTCATTATACACTAAACAGAAAAGGAGGGCAAGCCCGGTGGGCATAGGGATCGCGCCCGCTGCCCCACTTCGAGGTGCTGGCTCGTCCGAATCTGACCGAAGTACGCGAGCAGGCCCGCCCGCAAGCTACCCCGAACAGGCTGCTTGCCGCTGCCAACCGGTTGGAGGGGTTACCGCTGGCAGCCAGGAGCAAGTCGTGTCCAGCCTTCACGTTTCGCGCGACAGCGCCATATCGGTCCAGATCCTACGGCGCACGGGCCCTGGCACCATGCTACTGTGTCAGCCTTTGACTCCTCTGGCCGAGCGCCTGGCGGCTCAGACCCTGGCCGGCCCGGTTCGACCTCCGGCCTTTCTGGACCCAGAGCGCGGGCTGGTTTTATCCGACGAGTCCGGGGACAGCTGGCCTGCCGAGCTGCGCCTGGAGCTCGAGCACGTGAGCCTGAGCGGCCTGCTGGGGGAACTGTGCTAACCGTGCGAACGGACATCGACATCGCCCAATCGGTCGAGCCCCGGCCCATCCTCGAGATCGCCGAGCGGCTGGGTCTCTCGGCCGACCGCATCCTCCCCTACGGCCACCACATCGCCAAGATACCCGTGACCCTGCTCGACGAGCTGGCCGACCGGCCCGACGGCAAGCTGATCCTGGTCAGCGCCATGACCCCCACCAGCGCCGGCGAGGGGAAGACCACCAACACCATCGGGCTGGCCCAGGCCCTGAGCAAGATCGGGAAGGAGACCATGGCGGCCATCCGCGAGCCCTCGCTGGGCCCTTGCATGGGCGTCAAGGGCGGGGCGGCGGGGGGCGGCTGGTCGCAGGTGCTGCCCATGGAAGAGATCAACCTCCACTTCACGGGCGATATCCACGCCGTCTCGACCTCCCACAACCTGCTTTCGGCCGTGCTCGACAACCATCTCCACCAGCGCTCCGAGCCCGCTATCGACCCGCGCAACGTGGTCTGGAAGCGAGTGATGGACATGAATGATCGCGCCCTGCGCTCCATCCTGATCGGCCTGGAGGGCAACGGGCTCAACGGCGTATTGCGAGAAGACGGCTTCGAGATCACGGCCGCCTCCGAAGTCATGGCCATCTGGGGGTTGTCCAACAGCCTGTCCGAGCTCAAGGAGCGGATCGGCCGCATCATTGTGGGCTACGACTCACTCAAGAAGCCAGTTTTTGCCGCCCAGCTCGGGGTGCAGGGAGCCATGGCGGCGCTCATGAAGCACGCCATCCACCCCAACCTGGTGCAGACCATCGAAGGCACCCCCGTCTTCGTGCACGGGGGCCCATTCGCCAACATCGCTCACGGCTGCAACACCCTGATCGCCACCCGGCTGGCCCGCAAGCTGGCCGACTACGTGGTGACCGAGGCCGGCTTCGGGGCCGACCTGGGGGCTGAGAAGTTCATGCACATCAAGTGCCGGGCCGGCCGGCTCACCCCGTCGGCGGCCGTGCTGGTGGTCACCCGCCGGGCTCACGAGCTGCACGGCATCGAGAACGTGCAAAAACACGTCGAGAACTTGAGCGGCTACGGCATTCCGGTGCTGATCTCGATCAACCGCTTCCTGGATGACAACGACGAGCAGGTGGCTCGCCTGCAGAAAGAGTGTGCCAACCTGGGAGCTGTGGCCGTCGTCACCGACTTTCGCGAGAAGGGGGGGGCAGGGGGAACCGAGCTTGCCGAGCAGGTGGTCCGGGCTTGCGAGCAGCCCTCGCAGTTCCGTTTCCTCTACGAGCTCGACCTCCCCCTGGCGGCCAAGGTCGAGTTGCTGGCCACCCGCCTCTACGGGGCCGACGGAGTCGATTTCAGCTCGCTGGCCGAGCGCCAGCTCAAGCGCATCGAGGAGCTGGGCTACGGAAAGCTGCCTGTGTGCGTCGCCAAGACGCCGGCTTCGCTGTCGGACAATCCGACTTTGAGCGGACGGCCGCGGGGCTTCAAGATCAGCGTCAACGGGGCCCGGGTCTCCGCCGGGGCAGGCTTCGTGGTGATCTACACCGGCTCGATCATGACCATGCCAGGTCTGCCCAAGAAGCCTTCGGCCCTGGCCATCGACGTGGACGAGGGCGGACGCATCAGCGGGTTGTTTTAGCCCCTTCCAGCATCGTGCGCAACAAAAACTCGGAGGTTTCCCCGGAAGACTTCAGCTTGACGGCCAGGTCGGGAGCGCCCTGACTCCTGGGTTGGGCCGTGACCTCCAGAAAATCCAACCCCTTCTCCTCCAGGCTCACGCTCAAGCCGTTCTTCAGCTGACCGGCCAGGCTGTTGGAAGCCTGTGCCTGGGCCACGAGGTTGGCGATCAGGTTGGACAGCAGACGCGTGGGCAACAGATCGGTCGGGTCGAAAGGCAGGGGCTCTTTCGGATTGGTCATCCGCACCCCATCGGCGACGGGCTTGACCTCTAGCCTTCCCTGGTGGGCCCTCAGCTCGAGCGGCACCACCACGCCCGTATTGACCTTGGCATCGAAGAAGATGGCCCCCTCGCTTCTGGCCCGGATGTCGAAGGTGATGGCCGGCTTGCCGCTGGTCCGATCATAGATGAAACGGGGCTGGCCGCCCGGCCCGAAGCTCAGCTCCTTCAGCCCCTGCGTTTTCCGCATCTGGTTGAGCAGGCTCTGCCAGTCGATGGTGTCGCGCAGGCGCGCATTCAGCTCCTCTCCCGGCAGGCGCAGGCCGACCTCGCCCGGCTTGAGGCTGAAGGGCAG